>CAKTXH010000012.1 GCA_934630975.1 uncultured Clostridia bacterium
TGTGTAGCAACTTTCATTCTACCAGAGTTTGTAAACTATGTCTCTTTCTTTTTGCGCAATTTATTGTACCTTATCGATGAGTGATCTATAAAAGTGAGGAACATTCACAAAAAAACGTGAGATTTTTGTTGAATGTGATGAATCACTGTGGTATAATTCATTAGAATAAATCGACATGTATAAATATAGAATAAGAATCGTTTTCGAGTGGCAGAATGAGAAACAGAATAGGAAAGGGAGGAGCCTCATGACGAAAATCAAATGGATAGCTATGGCGCTTATGCTGGCGTTGCTTGTATTACTGACAGGATGCAGCGCACAAAAACCTGATAAGGAAGATTTAGAAGAACAACTGCTGGTTGGTTTCTCCCAATTGGGTTCAGAAAGTACATGGCGATTGGGTAACACAAGGAGCATGTTTGAAGCAGCAGAAAAGTATGATGTTAACTTGATGTATATTAATGCAAATCAATCCCAGGAAAACCAGAAAAAAGCACTTCGCTCATTTATAGGTTATCGAGTGGACGTGATTGCGTTTGCACCAATTGTTGAAGATGGGTGGGACGATGTGCTTAAAGAGGCGAAAGATGCGAATATTCCTGTTATTTTAGTGGATCGCGGCATCCAAACAGAGGATCCGACGCTTTATGCCAGCCATGTAGGAAGTGACTTTTATAGTGAGGGCATGAGAGCAGGACAATATTTGTTAAAAAAAGCGGATAAGATGGGTAGTAATCGCCTGAATATTGTCGAAATTACAGGGACGGAAGGCTCAACGCCCATGCTTGAACGCCAGCGTGGTTTTAAAGACGCTTTGGGTGATGATGAGCGTTTTACGATTATGGAGACAGTTTGCGGAGACTTTATTATTTCCAAGGGAAAAGAAGTTATGCGCGATCTTTTGGAAAAGTACGGAAAAGAGATCGACGTGTTATTTGCGCAAAATGACGGGATGATGACTGGAGCCTTGGAAGCTATAGAAGAGGCAGGATTTGTTCCGGGAAAGGATATCATTGTTATTTCTGTCGATGGGGATCAGGGGGCAATTGATTTGCTTCGTAAAGGAAAAATTAACTGTGTGGTGGAATGCAGCCCTATGTTGGGCGATATTGTTATGGATGTTGCTCAAAAGCTGGCGAATGGAGAAAATGTTGAACGAGAATACTATTCAAAAGAAACATCTTTTACGGAATTTGATGATCTGAGTAGGATTGCACCGAGAGGCTATTAAAAAGGATGAACCCTGCGCGAAGTAACGCAGGGCTTCTTTTTTGGGCATTTTTTCAAATTCGTTCTAAACAGGAAAAGATTTAATTGAAAGAAAACAAAAAGAGAATCACCTGTTTGAACAATGTAAACATAAAATGGAAATGAAATGTAAGAAAAAACAAATTGCGTGAATTGTGAAATTATACCTAAAAACATATAGTATAATCAGATAAATTGAAGAGGGATTGAATCCAATTCAATGCTTTCACCAGTCAGGAAGAAAGCTGGGAACGAACCGTTGCTTTCTTTTAAATAACAAAAATGAAGAAAGGGTGTATTGAGTATGAGACCGTTCTGGAAGTGTGCACTAGCAACTGGATTGAGCTTGACCTTTGCAATGACAACCGCGAGTGGTGCGCTGGCGTTGGGATTTACCGGCTGTCAGCATAATGACGCAACCTTTGAAACGCTGGAAGAAGCGCGTTTGTCTGCGCCGACGGCGGTTCAAAACCTGGAACAGAATGAAACCAAGGCATTTGCTTCGATGGATGTGCTGGACGGTATTGCGGAAGGAACAGTTTTTGTCTATCGAAGTGCCGATATGTATGGTGGACGCGCATCTGGCAGACTGAATACAAACCTGCTTGTTTTCGCTGAGCAGCATTTTGAAAACAAAGATGCGGCGATGGATTATCTGAAAAAGCAGGGATTGATTGACATCATCGATGTGGCAAAAGGCAGCGTCATTTTGGTGACCCCGGCGGACGGCGAGAAGTTTGGACAGGCAGATCAGAGCGTCTATTATAAAATTCAAAGTGCGGTCTGTTCGCTTAAAGGCGCAAAGAATGGTGTTGCTTTTGCGGAACCGGAGTACTTTGGCGGATTTGGATATATTTATGCCATAGGACTCGAAGGCGGAGCAACGTTCTTGAACGACTATGTTTCCTCTCAGTTTGACTTTGCAAGCCGAATCGCGGGCATGTTGCTTGTTGGCGGTCAGATGGAGAGTATTCGTAGCGTTTCGACCTATGTACCGGTATATATGGTCAATCCGAAGGAAGAAGTGCTTGAAAAGTATAAGGAAGCAAATGGGATTGATGCGAGTGACAAGAGCAAGGAAAGAACGGTTCTGTTTAATCAGGAATTCCCGCTGCGCAAAATTATCCTTGCAAAAGACGGACAGGATGAGGCGTTCTATATCAAGGATGCGTACGAGAATCTCTTTACGCAGGCAATGCGTCTACCCGTTGGCAAAGCTGGTTTGTACAGCGCCGGAACGCCGATGCAGGGACTTAGCAATGACAAAGCTCCGTATTCTCTCTGTGCCCGCAATGATATTACCAGCGGTGTAACAAAAGATGGAATCCACATGCTCTGCAAGGTGGAAGATCGTTTCAGTGCCTATAAAACGGACGAAGGTGAGTATATTCAGACATGGTTTGAATACTTGCCGGAAGATGTGCTGAACAATACTGCAGAGCCCGGTTCGGTTCCGCTCGTATTGGCAATTCACGGAACGAGCGATGACCCGCGCATGTTTGTGGATGAAATTGGCTTGCTGGATGTAGCGTCTAGAGAGAAAATGGCGATTGTTGCGCCGGAACATAATGCGTTGGGTGGTTTAAACTGGGCGATTGAAACGGAAGCTCTGCCTGCGTTGGTTCAATATATGTTGGAAACTTATCCGGCGCTGGATGCCTCTCGAGTCTACGCGATGGGTTTCTCGATGGGCGGTGGTTCCACGATGAAAGCGATTCTTGCTTCGCCGAAGACTTTCGCAGCGGCTGTGCCCATGTCGCCGGTAACGTATTTCGGTGATGTTTGGATTCCGTCGGAAGAGAATCTTGCACAGTTCGAAAATGTGGATCTGCCGGTGATGTTAACCTCTTCGACCTACGACTTGCCGCTGACCTATGATCAAGAAAACGGGCATATCCTTGATGCGCTTCAAGGACTGGTTAACCAGATGTGCCAGATCAACGAGTTGCCCGAAGTTACATTTGACTTTGCGAAGCACCCAATTAGCGGTATCGATGCAGATCGTGAAACTACCTCTGAATTGAATGGCGAATACAAGAACCATACTTGGTATATGAACAAGAATGGTGCGCCAATGGTCGCGCTGAATATCACGGAAGGGCTGACGCATTCCCTTTACCCGGAATATGGAAAGCTGTTCTGGGAATTCGTTAAGCATTATTCTCGAAATGTTGAAACTGGAGAAGTTGTCTATCAGGAATACATTAAATAAATGATCCGATGTATCTTGTTTAAAAATGGAAAAACAAGAAATGTGGCTGTAAAGAAAAGCACGGGTTCGATGCTTTTCCTGATCATTGTTCGACAATAAAACCGGAAAAGGAGAGATGATTCAATGAAAAAGCTGTTTTGTTTGCTGATGATCGTGTGCTTTTGCCTGGGAGCATGGACTGGATTGGCGCAGGTTCAATTCTCTGATAATCCATCGACGTTTGAAACCTTCGAGGAAGCTTGTGTAAACGGTCCGGCAGCAATGTCGGCTGAACTGGGCAGCGCGTATTGTTCTGACCCCTGCCTTGCAGAATATCCTGTGGGTACGACATATATTTATCGTTCTGCTGCGCGTTGGTCTGCGACTAGTGCGGGTTATCGAAAGAATACCGTACTTCAGGTTTATACCGATAAGAAGTTTGAAAATAAGGACGCCGCTCAGGCGTATCTGAAAGAGCTTGGGCTAATCGACATTATCGAAGAGGCGAAGGGCAGCATTATCCTCGTCAATCCGATTGATGAGTCGTTTGCAAAGGCGGATGCGCGAGCCTATTACCTGATGCAGGCTGCTTCCTGCAACTTGGGCGGTACTACGACCATCAACGACGAGAAATTCACCTGTGCTGAAGGTGCGTACTATGGCGGCACGACATATCGCTATATCATCGGTATTGATGGCGGCGCAACGTTTATCAACAACTATATTGCTCCGACTTTTGATGACATTACCCGTGTTGCGGGCATGATCCTTATTGGCGGCAAGATGGATCGCATCCATGATGTCGCTGGTGTGGTTCCGGTTTACATGGTCAATCCGTCCGATACGGCAATTGCCAAGTATCAGGAGATCAATGAAACTAATCGCCACGGCTATGTGAAAGATGTTGACACGTATTACAATCAGGAAATGCAGCTCCAGAAGGTTTGGGTTAAGGAAACTGAGAATCTCGATCTGGCGGCTGAGATTAACTACGGTTACTACAACCTGCTGATTAAGTCTATGCGTATACCGGTTGTTCTGGCTGGTCTGCATACCTATTCTCAGGATTTCACGGATCGCAACTGGGATGCTGCTCCGTATTCTCTGGGTGAGCGCAACGCTTTCTTCAATTACAGAACGGATGACGGATTGGTCATTGAAGAGTTTGTCGGACAGGAGACCTTCAAGGATTACAATATCAAGGAAGGCACCATGGGCTTGTTTGGAAAACCGGCACAGGTTGGTGCATATATTGACAGCTGGTATGAAGTGGTTCCGGAAGAAGTGAAGAACGGTACTGCGCCGGAGCATAGTGTCCCAATGTGGCTGATGCTGCACGGCGGCGGTGATGACCCGCTTCAGTTCTTGGATGAGATGGGTTTTATGGTTCTTGCTGGTGAAGAACGCTTTGCGATGATTGCTCCGATTCATGGAGCGATGTTTACGGTTGGCTTCGATGTCTTGCCTGCTGTTGTCGAGTATTTCCTTGAAAAGTATCCTTCTCTTGATCCGAGCCGTGTCTATGTAACCGGCTATTCTATGGGCGGCGGTGCGACGCTGCATGCTGTAAATGGTAACGCGAAGATTTTTGCGGCTGCCTGTCCGAATGCTGCGGCTATTTTCAACACCGAGGATGAAGTTGTCAAGATGGATGATGTCAATCTTCCGATTTTGTTTACGACTGCAACGTATGATTTCTGCGGTTACGGTGGAATTTCTGGTCATGCTGCTGTTCCGAACCCGAATGATCCGTACGATCCGGAGCATATCAATACCTCTTATCAGAATCGGATCAATGATTACATGAAGCTTAATGGGCTTGAACAAATCAGCTATGATTTTGAAAAGTATCCGATGTCGGGCTTCCGTGCGGATATCTACTATGAGAAGCTGCTGAACAACGAGTATATGAATCGTACGTGGCTGATGACCAATGAGGACGGTGTGCCGATGGTTGGTCTGAACATTACCGATTATCTGCCGCATGGTCTGTATCAGGAATTCGGTCGTATTTGCTGGGATTATGCCAAGCACTTTAGCCGTAATCTTGAAACTGGCGAGGTTATCTACAATCCTTATGTGAAGTAAGCTACCAATACCCCCTTCCCGAACGGGAAGGGGGTATGTTAGATTTGCGCATAAAAGTAACTCGAAAATCGAAATAAAATGAACAAATTCAAAAATACGCTAAATCTTTTGCGCGCTTTGACTGATTTGAGAAATCTAATGAACTTATTTGAAAAATAAATACATTTGAATTTTGTGCAAAGTGAGTATAATTACATTCAGAAGGCGCGAAAGCCTAAAAGAAATGGAGGTTGTCCTTATGAAGAAACTCGTTCTCATCGCTCTTGCATTGGTTCTCGTCGCTGTGAGCTCCTTTGCGATGGCAGACACCCTGAAGATTGGTTTTGCGCAGGTTGGTCATGAGTCTGACTGGCGTGCCGCGAATACCATCGACTACCAGACGACGTTTACTGAGGAAAACGGTTACGAACTGCTTTTTGTTGATGCTGACAATGACCATACGAAGCAGATGGAAGCTGTCCGCAACTTCATCAATCAGGAAGTTGATTACATCGTGATTTGCCCGGTGCAGGAAGCTGGCTGGGAAGTCGTTCTTCAGGAAGCGAAGGATGCCGGTATTCCGGTGATCATTGCTGACCGTACCGTATCTGCCGATCCGTCCCTGTATGCGACCTTTATCGGCACCGATACCGCGCTTGAAGGCGAAACCGCTGGCAAGTGGCTGGCTGAGCAGCTCAAGGGTGCGGAAGCTAACATTCTCGTCATCGAAGGCTCTGTTGGCGCTTCTGCTGCGATCGGCCGTACCAATGGCTTTAACAAGATCGCTGAAGAGCATGCCGAGTGGAAGATTATTGACAGCCAGTCCGGTGACTTTACGCAGGCTGGTGGCCAGCAGGTCATGGAGAGCTACCTGAAGAGCTATCCGGGACAGTTCAACGTAGTTGTGTGCCAGAATGATAACGAAGCATACGGTGCGATGGACGCCATGAAGGCTGCGGGCGTTACCTACGGCGAAAAGGGCGATGTGATCCTGATTTCCTTTGACGCGACTAAGGAAGGTCTGACTCGCACGCTGGCTGGCGAAATCAACTGCAATGTTGAGTGCAACCCGCTGCAGGCCAAGGGCGTTGCTGAAATCATTCAGAAGCTCGAAGCCGGTGAAGAAGTTCCGTCTGTGACGATCGTTCCTGATGAGGCCTTTGTTGCGCCGAGCATTACCTCTGAGTTTGCTAACACCATGACGCAGGAGATCCTCGACGGTCGCGCTTACTAAGATGCAGATTGATAGGCAGCAAAGCAAGGGCGTAAGTTGAATCCCGAAGGAAGGGGCAATCGCCTCTTCCTTTTCTTTCCAACATGAATCCGTCGGCAGGACGACGGAGTTATGGCTAGTTGATGAAAACGCGAAAATCAGGCAATAGAAACATATTCTGCGAAAGGACGTGAACCTATGGAGAACGATGTCGTCCTGACCATGCGGGGGATTACCATGACGTTTCCTGGTGTAAAAGCGCTGGATCATGTTGATTTCACGCTCAGAAAAGGCGAAATCCATGCTTTGATGGGTGAAAATGGTGCGGGAAAATCTACACTCATCAAGTGTTTGACAGGTGTCAACGATTTTGAGGCGGGTGAAATCCGCGTGGATGGCTATGATGGCCCGATTAAAAATCGTTCGACACTCGATGCGCAAAAGCATGGCATCTCCACGGTATATCAAGAAATCAACCTTTGCCCGAATTTGACGGTAGCGGAAAATTTGTTTATTGGTCGTGAACCGATGACGCACTTTGGCACGATTGATCGTCGGGAGATTGTTCGTCGTTCACGTAAGCTAATGGAACAAATGGATCTTCCGGTAGATGTGATGCTAAATCTGGAAGAATACTCGTTGGCCATGCAGCAGATGATTGCCATTGCGCGTGCCGTGGACATGGAATGTAAGGTATTAATTCTAGATGAGCCAACTTCTTCACTGGATGATAACGAGGTGGAGAAGCTCTTTGGGCTTATGCGTAAGCTGCGTGAGCAGGGAGTTGGAATCATCTTTGTGACACACTTCCTCGAACAAGTGTATGCGTTGTGCGATCGCATCACAGTGTTGCGCAATGGCACGCTCGTTGGCGAATATCCGATTGCAGAGTTGCCGCGTGTTCGCCTGATTGCTGCAATGATGGGTAAGGACTTTGATGATTTGGCTTCCATTAAGCCGGAACGCGGCAATAAGATCAGCAGCGAGGACATGATCGATGCAGAAGGGTTAAGCCATGCGGGCAAGATTAAGCCGTTTGATTTGGAAATGAAGAAAGGCGAAGTTGTTGGTCTGACAGGGCTGCTGGGCAGCGGACGCAGTGAGCTGGCGCGTACGATTTATGGTGCTGACAGGGCGCAGACGGGTACGCTTAAAATTAGGGGCAAAAAAGTTGAAATTAAGCACCCGATAGATGCAATGAACATGGGCATGGGTATGTTGCCGGATGATCGAAAAGCCGAAGGTATCGTGGGCGATCTTTCTGTGCGCGAAAATATCATATTGGCAATGCAGGCTAAACGCGGCATGATGGACTTGATCCCGATGAAGGAGCAGGAGGAGATTGCTGACAAATTTATTGATTTGCTGCAAATTAAGACGGCGAGCCGTGAAACGCCTGTCAAGCAGCTTTCGGGAGGTAATCAGCAGAAGGTGATTATTGCCCGCTGGCTGGCGACTGATCCTGATTTCCTCATTCTTGATGAGCCGACACGCGGCATTGATATTGGTACAAAAACGGAGATCCAGAAGCTGGTCATCAAGCTTGCGCAAGAGGGCAAGAGCGTCATGTTTATTTCTTCTGAAATCGAAGAGATGCTACGCACTTGCAACCGATTAGCGGTTCTGTGTGACGGTCAAAAAGTCGGAGAGCTGAGCGGCGATATCACGCAGGAACAGGTTATGAAAACCATTGCCGGAGGTGACAAGGCATGAGCAAGGTCAAGGCATTATCAAAGAAACCGCTTTTTTTGCCAATCGTCAGCATGATTCTGGTCATGCTGGTGAACATTGTCTATGATGTGGCGCATGGTAACTCGTTTTATAATTTTTTTACCATTACAATCAATAACGGTATTCTTTATGGTCGTATCATTGATATTCTGAATCGCGGCAGTGAAGCTGCCATTCTGGCATTGGGTATGACGCTTGTCGTTTCTGCTTCTGCAGGTACGGATATTTCGGTTGGTTCTGTAATGTCTTTAGCAGGAGGCGTCTGCTGTGTGTTGCTGGCTGGATATGGTAACGTGAATGTGAACAGTTATGCTGTACCGCTGGCAGTCGGTGTACTTGCCGGTATACTGGTGGCTTGTTTCTGCGGTGCGTTTAATGGTTTCCTTGTTGCCTATATGAAGATACAGCCCATGGTCGCAACGTTGATTCTCTATTCAGCAGGTCGCGCAATTGGCTTGTTGCTGTGCAATAGCAACATTGTCTATGTCAACGTGCCGAGTTTTAAGTTCTTTGGTGGTTATTGCGGCATTTTCCCGACGCCGATTCTGATTACAGTGATGTGCGTTCTTGCGGTTGTGCTTGTACTTCGGTTGACCGCTCTTAGCACGTATGTGCAGGCTGTTGGCATTAACAAGAATGCTGCTCGTCTATCAGGGTATAAGTCGGACATGATAATTTTCATCAGTTTCGTGATTTGCGGTCTGTTTGCAGGTATTGCAGGTATTGTAGCCACGAGTCGGATCTACTCTGCTGATACGAATAATATTGGTCTTAATCTCGAAATGGATGCGATTCTCGCTGTAGCGCTTGGCGGCAATAGTTTGGGCGGCGGTAAATTTCGCATCTCCGGTTCGATCATCGGTGCATACACCATTCAGGCCATTACTACGACGCTTTACGCTCTGGGCGTTTCCTCCGCACAGGCGCCTGTGTTTAAGGCAATTATCGTCATCTTGATTGTGGCGATTCAGTCCCCGGCACTTAAAGCGTATATTGCCGGATGGAAGATGGCGAAGGAGGCTAAGCGAGTATGAGTGGAAAGCAGGTAATCCAAAAAAGGAACATCAATAGTAACACGATTTTGTTGATGATGACTATCGGTTTGTTTGTAATTATGTATGTAGCAGGCTGCGTCATCTACGCTGACAAGGGATTTGCACGCGTGCAGAATTTTCTCGATATTCTTAAAAATAATGCGGGTCTGATCTGCGCAACTTGTGGAATCACGGTCGTAATGATTACGGGCGGCATCGATATCTCCGTTGGTGCGCTGATTGCTATGGAGTGTATGTTCCTCTCTGTCGGTATCGAAAACTGGGGACTGTCGGCGCAACTTCTGCTGCCGTTGATGCTGGTAATCGGCATTGTCTTCGGGATGGTTATGGGCTTCTGCGTGGGGTATCTGGATATTCAGCCTTTTATCGTTACAATGGCAGGAATGTTCTTTGCACGGGGTATGACAGCTGTACTCTCTACTCAGCAGATCTCCATCACAAGCAGTTCGTTGATGGCAAAGCTGTCAACAATGAAATTCAATATGCCTTTTGCGATCGGCGCTTATGTAAACAAGAAAGGCAAATTGATGATTCCCAATTTCAGTTTATATGTGCTGATTGCCGTAATTGTGCTGCTGGTGACATTTTTTGTTCTGCGTTCTACAAAGTTTGGTCGCAGCCTGTATGCTATCGGTGGAAACCAGCAGAGCGCTGAACTGATGGGGCTTGACGTAAAGAAGACTAAATTCAAAGCCTATGTGTTTTGTTCGTTCCTGACATCTATCGGCGCGATTTGCTATGTGATGAATACCATGTGCGGAACAACCCGTCAGGCGCTTGGGCTTGAGATGAACGCGATTTCGTCCGCTGTCATCGGCGGTACGTTACTGACTGGCGGCGTGGGCAATGTGTTTGGTTCGTTTTTCGGTGTGCTGATTAATGGAACAATTTCCTCACTGGTTAAAACAAATGGTAAGTTGAGTTCTTCGTGGCCGAATGTTGTGACGGCTATCCTGTTGTGCTTCTTTATTGTTATTCAAGCGGTGTTTGCACGAGTGAAAGCCAAGAAAAAGAATGGTTGAGATGCTGGAGGTGAAGTATGAATCAAAGTAAAATTGCGCAAGCAATCGAACGGGGTCAAGCCGTTCTGGGTATCGAGTTGGGCAGCACGCGCATCAAGGCGGTGCTGATTGATGAGGACTGTTTTCCGATTGCGAAGGGCGAGCATAATTGGGAGAACAGGCTGGAAGACGGCATTTGGACGTATCATCTGGATGATGTATGGACCGGAATTCAGTGTGCATATGCCGAGCTGGTTCGTGATGTAGAAAAAACGTACGGCGTCACGCTGCGTAAGCTTGCAGGTTTTGGCATTTCGGCGATGATGCACGGTTATCTGCCGCTTGATCAGTACGGCAATCAGCTCGCCGCATTTCGCACATGGCGCAACACCATGACTGAACAAGCGGCAGCCGAGCTTACGGAACTGCTTCACTTTAACATTCCGCAGCGCTGGAGTATTGCACACTTGAGACAGGCCATGGTTGCGCATGAGGCGCATCTGCCGCAGCTTGATAAGTTGGCAACGCTGGCTGTTTACGTCCATTGGAAGTTGACCGGAAAATTCGTTGCCGGCATTGGAGAAGCCTCCGGCATGTTCCCGATCGACAGCGAAGCTCTGGATTATAACCAGATGATGATCAAAAAAATGGATGAACTTGTGGCATCGGATGGCTATATGTGGCGCATGCACGACATTCTGCCCAAGGTTCTTTCCGCAGGCGACGATGCCGGCAGCCTGACTGAAGAAGGCGCCCAGTTGCTCGATCCGACCGGAATGCTGGAAGCCGGTATTCCTGCGGCGCCTCCGGAAGGAGATGCAGGCACGGGCATGGTCGCTACCAACTCAGTCGCAGCGCAGACGGGCAATGTTTCCGCCGGTACATCCGTTTTTGCAATGATCGTGCTGGACAGGACACTTTCAAAGGTCTATCCCGAAATTGATATGGTCACAACGCCGACGGGAAAACCGGTTGCCATGGTTCACTGCAACAACTGCACCAGCGACATCAATGCATGGGCTGGTATGTTGGCAGGGTTTTCTGAAGCGTTGGGCACTCAAGTTTCCGCTAATGCCATTTATACAACCCTGTTCAATGCAGCTTGTTTAGGCGATAGCGATTGTGACGGTGTGCTGAATATCAACTACTTCTCCGGCGAACCCATCACCGGATTTGAAACGGGACGTCCGATGCTTGTACGGATGCCGGAATCCAAGCTGAGCTTTGAAAACTTTGCACGCTCGCTGGTCTTCGGTGCAATGACGACACTGCGCGTGGGCATGGAAATTCTGACTGTACAGGAAAAGGTGCAGGTTAAGACAATTCTCGGACACGGCGGTTTCTTTAAAACGAAAAACGCAGGACAGCGACTGATGGCTGCGGCATTGAACACCCCGATTTCAGTGATGGAAACAGCAGGCGAAGGCGGTCCGTGGGGCATGGCGCTGCTGGCATCCTATCGTGTAAATAAGGAAAACGGCGAGGCTTTAGAGGATTACCTGAATCGCTGCGTATTCGCTTCGGCAGAAAGCTTAACGCTGTCCCCCGAGGCAAAGGACGTTGCGGGTTTTGATGCATATCTGAAATTGTTCCGTCAGGGGCTTTCGGTGCAAAGAGCAGCCGTAGAAACGATTAACGCATAAAAAAGGAGCGAATCAATATGAGCATGCAGCAGTATGAATTTTGGTTTGTAGTCGGCAGTCAATTTCTCTACGGTCCGGAAGTGCTGGAAACCGTCGCAGCGCGTGCGCAGGAAATGGCTGAAAAGATGACCGCTTCCGGCAATTTGCCGTGCAAGCTGGTTTATAAAGTGACGGCTAAGACAAATAAAGAAATCACGGATATCGTCCGTGAAGCGAATTATGATGAAAAGTGCGCCGGCATCGTGACTTGGTGTCACACATTCAGCCCGTCGAAAATGTGGATCAACGGTCTTGCAAATCTGCAAAAACCGTACTGCCACTTGGCGACTCAGTATAATGTTGAGATTCCGAACGAACAGATCGACATGGACTTTATGAATCTCAATCAGGCAGCCCATGGCGACCGTGAGCATGGCTTTATTGCCGCACGTCTGCGCATGCCGCGCAAAATTATCGCGGGTCATTGGGCTGATGAAGACGTGCAAAAGAAACTGGGCTTGTGGATGCGTGCCGCAGTCGGTGTGGCATTCAGCAAAAGCCTAAAGGTTATGCGCTTTGGCGACAATATGCGCGAGGTAGCCGTAACCGAAGGCGACAAAGTTGAAGTGCAGACCAAGCTGGGATGGCAAGTCAATACCTGGCCGGTCGGCACACTGGTAGAAAACATGAATGCCGTTACCGAACAGGAAATCGACGAATTGATGGCGGAGTATGCTTCTGCATATGATTTTGCAACCGACGACATGGAAACCGTCCGTTATCAGGCACGCGAGGAAATCGCGATGAAGAAGATGATGGATGACGAAGGCTGCAAGGCTTTCTCCAATACGTTCCAGGATCTTTACGGCATGCGTCAGCTTCCCGGTCTCGCCTCTCAGCACCTGATGGCGCAGGGCTATGGCTATGGCGGTGAAGGAGACTGGAAAGTGGCGGCAATGACAGCCATCATGAAAGCAATGAGCGAGGGACAGAACGGCGGCACCGCGTTCATGGAGGACTACACCTATCATCTGGTTAAGGGCAACGAGTATAGTTTGGGTGCGCACATGTTGGAGGTTTGTCCGTCTGTTGCGGCAGAAAGACCGCGCATCGAGGTACATCCATTGGGCATCGGCGACCGAGAAGACCCGGCGCGTTTGGTGTTTGAAGGCCATGCCGGTTCGGCAATTGTCGTCAGTCTGATCGACATGGGCGGTCGTCTGCGCTTAATCTGTCAGGACATTGAGTGCGTAAAGCCGATCATGGATATGCCAAATCTGCCGGTGGCTCGCGTCATGTGGCGTGCGATGCCCGATCTGACCACAGGCTTGACTTGCTGGATCACTGCAGGCGGGGCGCATCATACCACACTCAGCTATGATGTAACGGCTGAGCAGATGCGCGACTGGGCGCGGATGATGGACATCGAGTTTGTACATATCACAAAAGATACAACCGTTGAAGGTCTGGAACACGACCTGTTCCTCTCCGATCTGGCATGGAAACTCAAATAACGAATGGAGTGAATAATCCATGATGCTTAAGGAACTGAGGAACATCGTTTACGAAGCAAACATGGAACTGCCTAAACGCGGTCTTGTCACGTACACATGGGGCAACACATCCGGCGTTGACCGAGAGCGGGGGCTCATGGTGATTAAGCCTTCGGGCGTAAAATATGAGGATCTTTCTCCGGAAAACATGGTCGTCATATCTTTGGAAGATGGCAGCCGCATTGAGGGCGAGTACAACCCTTCAAGTGACACAAAAACGCATCTGGAACTGTATCGCTCATTTCCCAATATAGGCGGAATTGTACATACGCACAGTCCATACGCGGTAGGATGGGCGCAAGCCGGAGAGGATATCCCTTGCTTTGGTACAACACAGGCAGATTATTTCTATGGTTCTGTACCGTGTGTGCGCCATCTGACCCCCAAGGAGATTGACGAAGGATATGAGATGAACACCGGCAAAGTGATAATCGAAACCTTTAAAGAAAGGAAGCTTGACCCGATAGCAATTCCTGGTGCGATTTGTTTCAGCCACGGTCCGTTTGCATGGGGAAAGGATCCGGCTCAAGCCGTTTATCACGCTGTTGTTCTTGAAGAAATCGCGAAAATGGCGACATTCACACGGATAGTAAAACCGGATGCAGCGCCCGCGCCTCAGCATTATCTGGACAAGCACTACATGCGCAAGCATGGTCCGAATGCGTATTATGGGCAGCGTTAAGAAACGAAGACCGTCTAATGATTGAGAAGGCTGCTTCTCTCCCGTAACGAACGGTTCAGATTTCCCGTCGTCCGCGTATCGCCATACGCGTAACTTGACAAAAAATGCTGTCAGCCTGATTTGAGCGGCAGCCCGACGTAACTTGCAGCGAAAGGATGAGTGCTGTGAAATTCTTTATTGATACTGCCAATGTCGATGAAATTCGCAAGGCAAATGACATGGGCGTAATCGCGGGCGTAACGACAAACCCAAGCCTCATCGCCAAAGAAGGACGCGACTACGCACAGACGCTTGCGGAAATCGCTTCTATTGTTGACGGGCCGATTTCCGGCGAGGTGAAAGCGACGACAACCGATGCCGAAACCATGATTCGGGAAGGACGGGAAATCTTCGCGCTTGACCCCAAACATATGGTCGTCAAGATTCCGATGACCGTCGAAGGTCTCAAGGCGATCAAGGTGCTTGCGAGCGAAGGCATTCCAACCAATTGCACGCTGATCTTTTCAGCGAATCAGGCGCTGCTGGCAGCGCGTGCGGGCGCGGCGTATGTCAGTCCGTTTCTCGGACGGCTGGATGATATTTCGCAACCCGGCATTGACCTGATTCGAACCATTGCCGATGTCTTTGCGAATTATCCGGATATTGACACCGAGATCATTGCCGCAAGCGTTCGCAATCCGATTCATGTGACCGATTGTGCGCTGGCAGGCGCAGACATCGCTACCGTTCCTTACAAGGTGATTGAGCAGATGACACATCACCCGCTGACTGACCAAGGCATCGAAAAATTCAAAAAGGATTACATCAAAGTCTTTGGTGAGTAATTTAATCGAAGCCCCCGACTTTGAGAAAGTTGGGGGCTTTTCGATGATTCGAAACATAGTTGGAGGAACATTATGACCAATCAGGAAAAGAATCAGCTTAAAACAGCAGCCTGTCAAATCCGCATGGGGATTATCGAGTCTACCCATAGCGCGAAATCGGGGCATCCGGGCGGAAGCTTATCTGCAGCAGAGATGTTTGCTTATTTATACAACCGTGAAATGCACATCGATCCCCAAAAACCAAAGATGGAAGACAGGGATCGGTTTGTGCTTTCCAAAGGTCATACAGCGCCCGGACTGTACAGCGCACTGGCATATCGCGGCTATTTCCCCGTAGCAGATTTGCCGACGCTGCGCCACACGGATAGCTATTTACAGGGGCATCCGAATATGAACCTTGTGCCGGGCGTGGATATGAGCACCGGTTCTTTGGGACAAGGCGTTTCCTGCGCAGTGGGTATGGCTAAAGGGGCGAAATACCTCAACAAGGATATCCATGTCTACACCCTGCTGGGCGATGGCGAAATCGAGGAAGGCGAAGTCTGGGAAGCCTTCATGTTCGCAGCACATTATAAGCTGGATAATCTGTGTGTCATCATCGATCTCAACGGTTTGCAGATTGATGGTCCAACAGAAAAAATCATGAACAGCGCACCGATGAATGCAAAGATGGAAGCGTTCGGATTCAATGTTGTTTCCATTAATGGGCATGATTTTGACGAAATCGAAAGGGCGTTTGAATCCTTCCACACATGCAAGAATAAGCCGACTGCAATCTTAATGCACACGATCAAAGGCAAGGGCGTCAGCTATATGGAAAACAACGTCGATTGGCACGGAAAAGCGCCCAATGATGCAGAATATCAAATTGCCATGGACGAGCTGAACGCTGAGAGGACGAAACTGGAGGCATGAGCATGAGCGAAGTGAAGAAAATCGCAACCCGTGAAAGCTATGGGCAAGCGTTGGTTGAACTGGGCAGCGAACACAGCAACCTCGTTGTGCTGGATGCCGACCTTGCTGCGGCAACCAAAACCGGAATGTTTCGCAAGGCGTTTCCCGATCGTCATTTTGATTGCGGCATCGCGGAATGCAACATGATTGCTGTGGCTGCGGGATTATCTACAATGGGATTGGTTCCATTCGCATCGTCTTTTGCGATGTTTGCGGCAGGACGCGCATTTGAGCAGATTCGCAATTCCGTCGGTTATCCTCATTTAAACGTAAAAATCGGCGCAACACACGGCGGCATTTCCGTCGGCGAGGATGGCGCTTCCCATCAGTGCTGTGAGGATTTTGCGTTGATGCGCTCTATTCCGGGCATGGTTGTACTCAGCCCGGCAGATGACGTGGAAGCGCGTGCGGCGGTAAAAGCGGCTTACGAATATCAAGGACCCGTATATTTGCGCTTCGGACGTCTGGCAGTACCGGTTTTTCATGACGAAACAAATTATCACTTTGAAATCGGTAAAGGTGAGCAACTCACCGAGGGCAATGATGTTGCCATCATCGCTACCGGTTTAATGGTTAACGAAGCGCTCGTTGCTGCAAAAGAACTCGAAGGCTTGGGCATTCACGCACGCGTAATCAACATCTGCACCATTAAACCTCTCGATGAGCAGATTGTCATCAAGGCAGCAAAAGAATGCGGCAAAATCATCACCTGTGAAGAACACAACATCATTGGCGGTCTTGGCGAAGCAGTTGCCGCTGTGCTCGGGGAAAAACATCCCACTGCAATACGCCGCATTGGCGTCAATGATGAGTTTGGTCACTCCGGTCCAGCTAAAGAATTGCTGCGTCAATTTGGAATGACCGCAGATCACATTGTCGAGGTAGCTAAACAATTTGTCCTTTAATCAAACTAAAAGTGTCTCCTGCATTATTTAGAGGGAAAGACACTTTTTTTGCCGCAAAATGGAGCAGAGATAAACGTTTCATGATATAATAATACTATACAAGAGTATTTTTGCTTGCGGCAGGTGTGGAGGACAGAAATTTGAAGCAGAATAAGAAAAGCATTGCGCTGAAGCTTTATCATAATGTGAAGATTATTTTGGTTGTGGTGTTAGTAACCATGATAACATCGCTTTCATTTATAATTTATGCCGATAGTTCGTCTCAGGTGTTTATTCAGCGGATGGCATATTGCATGGAAATTAAAACCATTGTCTCAGAAACGATTCCTGGTGAACTGTATGACGCGCTGATCGGACGCACGAAAACGGAATGCTGCAAAGCTGATGCGTTAATGGAGCAGATTGAAGAAGACTTGGAAAAGATTCGGAGTTCTGATGAAGATATTGAGTATGTTGTTGTTCTCAGAACGATGGATACCTATAAACAGTATGCTCAGATGCTGAGGGAGAACATTCTCAATGAAGGAAGTGTGGATGAGTCTACACGTCTGATGAACAATGTTAGAGATGTTGGCGAACTGGTTCGAGATATGGTTGACCAGCTGATTCACGTCTACGTTCAACGTGAATCGGTACATAATCAAAAAGTGCGTGGCGTGTTTAACATTCTTGCATCCTGCACATTATTATCCAACATTTTTGCTATTGTACTGATTGTGTATAGGCAGAAACTGCTTTCAAATGATGTAGCCGATAACATTGATGCGCTTGGCCGTTTTTCTACGCAGATTGCTGCGGGACATTTTGATCGGCGTATACCGGAAGCGGAGCTTGAAGAACTGAAGCCGCTGAGTAACAGCCTGAATGATATGGCGAGTCAGCTTGAAATGCTGATTAAGCGGGTTCGAGAGGAAGAAGAAAAGCTGAAGATTGCTGAGCTGAAAACGCTGCAAGCGCAGATTAATCCGCATTTTCTATATAATACACTCGATACAATTTTGTGGCAGGCAGAGGCAGATGATTCCGAGAGCGTCATTCGTACAACACAGGCACTAAGTAATTTCTTCCGTATTTCCCTCAGCAGTGGAGAAGAGTGGATTCCGCTTTACAAAGAAATGGAACACTTGGAAGGCTATTTGATTATCCAGAAAACACGTTACCGTGATATCCTGCGCTATGAAATTCATATAGATGAGGATATTATGAATTGTACTGTGCTGAAGCTGTTGTTGCAGCCATTGGTGGAAAATGCGCTGTATCACGGAATCAAAAACAAGCGTGGAGGCGGTTCAATTATTGTTTCAGGAAAACGAGAGGGAAACAGAATCCGCTTCTGCATCAAGGATACCGGTAGAGGCATGGACGAAAAAATGCTTGCCAGTGTTAGGGAGAGTATTCGAGAAGGGAGCAGCGCTAAAGTGCGGGAAGGAGGTTCTGGATCGGGATTTGGATTGAGCAACGTCAATATGCGCATTTGTCTGTACTATCATCAGCAAGAAGGGATTGATATTCAGAGCGGCGCAGGAGGAACGACGGTGGAATTCAGTGTGCCGATCATTGAGAATGGAGAAAAGCATGTACAAGGTGTTTGTGGTTGACGATGAAATCGCGATTCGCGAGGGAATCCGAAATAGTCGGATTTGGGATGGCGGAATGCTGACGTTGGTTGGTGAAGCGGGAGATGGCGAAATTGCTTATCCCATGATTCGGGATGAACGTCCTGATATTGTGATTACAGATATCAAAATGCCTTTTATGGATGGTATGGAGCTTTGCAGGCAGATTCACAAGACAATGCCGAGGACTCAACTTGTCATTCTCTCAGGCTATGATAATTTCAGCTATGCACAACAGGCTATCAGCTATGGCGTACAAGAATATCTGCTTAAGCCGGTCAGCTCAGCTAAACTGGAAGAAACGCTGAATCGCATAGCACAACGCATCGAAAACGAACGCAAGGAACGCGTCAGTCAGGAACAGATGTATCGTCAAATGGCGGAAGGAAAACTGCTTATTCGAAATCATCTGCTTAGCAATGTGATTCAAACCAACATCAGCCAAATTGAAGGAGAAGAAATCTGTAGTCAGCTTCGCACATTTGGCATTGATATTTCTGCAAAATGCTATACAGTTATTGAGATTTGCCAGAAAGATAGGAAGGCAAGCTACGATTCGATTCGTAAAGCACTTTCTATTTTCGAAATGGGACACGATACAACGTGTTTCTTGTGTGAAAGCGGACATTCGCTCAATGCACTGGTTCTTGGCGACAAGGACGAGGAAATTGAAGAACGTGCTTATTCGTATGCCAGAACGATGCAGGACGAATTGGAATGTCTGGAAAGCGTAGAAGTTCGGTTTTCCATAGGAGAAACGGTATATCAGGTCGGTGATCTGTTCAAGTCATTTTGTTCAGCGAGACATACACGGCATGTGATTGAGGCGAATCCGGCTATCTGTCATGATCGGAAAATTATGGGCTGTAAGGATTTACAGGATGAAGAGCAGATCCGACCCAACAACCAGCAGGATATAAGTGATATGTCTCTTTATGAACTGGTTAGATATGCCGAAAAAGAAGAGATGAGATCTCTGATTGCGCGGTATGTGGAGAGCCTGAGGCGAAGATGCAAAGGAGTTATGTTGACAGCGGAATATCTGAGAGTGGAAACTCTTTTAGCTGCAAGTAAAATTATTCAGAGTCTGGGTGGAAGCGTTGGTGAAGTGTTGGATAATAACTGGCTGGAGGCGGAGGTGCGTTCAAACATCTATTTGGACTCCTATATCGGAACGGCGGCAGATATTTTGGAATGTGTGGCGGAATACCGCGACGAACATACCAATATGAAAGGAAATCGTGTAGTCAACAAGGCGCGTTCCTATATGAAAGAGCATTATATGGATTCCAACTTGACTTTTCAGGATGTGGTTGCGCATGTGGCGATGTCTAGCAGTCATTTTTCTACGATTTTTGCAGAAAACATGGGGCGAACGTTTACACAGTATTTGACGGAGCTGCGCATGGAAAAGGCAAAAGAACTTCTTACCAATACAAACATGCGTTCAAGCGAAATCGCTTATGCGGTTGGTTATAATGACCCACATTATTTTAGCTATTTATTCAAAAAGAATACGGGTGTGACGCCGGGAAACTATCGGGGAAAAAGCTGATCATCAGAAACGCTTTGTATGCTGAGCCGTCGAAGAGAGCGGTTTGCATATAAGGCGTTTTTTTACATGGGTTCGGAAGAGGCTGATACGCAAAAAGGATGCAGCGGCAAAAGAGTATGATGTGGGTGAGGTGCCTGCAGTCTGTACTTTGAAACGTGCCGTTTCTCTTTGCTAGGGCTTTTTTTTCGATGTATGAAAAGAGAGCTGCCAGGTTTTTAGCTTGACAGCTCCTTTTTGTTTACCATATTGCGAAGCAATATGGAAGCGGGAAGTCCAGAAACCTCAGGTTTCTGGTAGGGGTTGGGATTGAAGCCATGCGCCCGCTGTGCGGGATTCAGCGTGGCGAAAATCGGAAATCACAAGGAGCCGAAGGCGACTATGTGAGTTTCCCGGATCGAAGTCCCAACGTCCCTTCTCCCCCTCGTTACTTGCAGCCGCATTCGTAGGAGCCGCACATGCTCTCGTCGCTCTTGCCGGAATGGCAGTTGCAGTTTGCGCAGACGTTGATGCTGCGCAGTTCGCAGCGGTTCTGCGCGCTGTGGTGGCGGCAGGAAGAAACGGAACAGTTGATCGTCTGGTTTTCCATGATGCAATCCCTCCATGTTTGTCTTTGAGCCAATCGCTCGCGGCTTAGTATGGCGGAAAAAAATCAAAAAATGCGCCGGAAACACTTGCCAAACGCGGCGAGAAGTGTTACAATTTTAACTAGTACAAATGTACTAAATATAAAAAGGAGTGAAACACAATGAAAAAGATGATGTTTGCGCTGGTTCTGGCGCTGGCCGTGAGCGCCTGCGGCGCGGCGATGGCCGAACAGGGCGTGGCCTATGGCGTGTATAATCAGGGCAACGAGCAGCCGGACAGCCTGATCCGCGTGACGCTGGATTGCGACGGCGAGAAGGTGACGGGCGCGCAGATTGACGAAAAGCTGATTCCGTATTCCGCCAGCGGCGCGGAGGGCTGGGCCGAGCTGGACGAGGAAACGGCGGCCAAGCTGGGCGGCGCGGTGCTGACCGTGGGCGAGAAGCAGTATCCGGCTTCCTTTGAGCTGGGCGGCGTGACCTTCACCGGCGCGGCGGAGGAGAGCGGCGTTGTGTACACCGGCGAGGTGAACGGCGAGAGCGTCGAGCTGATGACGTATATCTGCACCGACGAGGGCGGCGCGTGGTATTACGAGAGCAACCCGGCGACGCTGCTGAACGCGCAGGGCGAGGCCGCGGCGGAAATCGAAATCGGCACGAAGGCTTCCATCGAGCATGGCGTAGCGTTCTGGCCGAGCGAGATCAAGTTCCCGGGCAACATCGAGCGTATCGAAACCTATCTGGCCGAGAACGGCGTGGATTATACCGAGGATCAGATTGTCAAGGGCGAGGACGGCGTTTGGAACGTCGCCGACGTGGTTACCGGCGCGACGCTGGCGGGCACGAAGAACTATCTGCTCATCGCGCAGCGCGCGTATGAGAACGCGCAGGGCAAGTAAAGCCGCAATATGAAAACGCTATCCGCACTCGCTTTTGCCGAGCCGACGGATAGCGTTTTTGCGTTTACGACCCGAATGTTTGCAGATAGGCCGCCCGGCCTTTTTCGGTCAGATACGGATAGAGCACGAGCCAATGCGCATGCAGAAATTCGGCCTTACTCATGGCAGAAGCATCCGGGTTTCGCAGGGTTTGGTTCATCCACGAAGTATGGCTCATCAGCAGCAGACGAACCAGCGCGTCGCAGACCTCCGGCGTGAAAGCTTCGATGAAAAAGCCCTCCCGCGCCAACGCGTTCAGGCCGTCGATCAGGCGGCTGCGGAAGTGGAGGTGGTGCTCGTCGGTTGCGTCGTCCTTCAATTCGCTGTCCAGAAAGAAAAAGGCGTATCGGCACAGCGTATCCAGCATCATGGAGAACAGGCGGTCGATCTGCGCGAGCGACTGCACAGGCATATCCGCCGTGGCCGACATCTGCAAAAAGATATCCTCCATCAGCGCGGAGGCGATATCCCGCT
Source organism: uncultured Clostridia bacterium (assembly GCA_934630975.1). Classification (GTDB taxonomy): domain Bacteria; phylum Bacillota; class Clostridia; order Christensenellales; family Aristaeellaceae; genus Ventricola. Next base: position 22,211 of record CAKTXH010000012.1, read on the forward strand.
TTTTGGCGAAATGATAGGTCAGGTTGCCCACGCTGATGGAGAGCGAATCGGCAATCGCGCGCATGGTGACGCTGCGATAGCCCTGCTCGTTGAAAAGCCGCAGAGACGCGGCCAGAATTTTTTCCCGGGTGGATGAAGCCATGAAAAGCCCTCCTTTGGTGATCGTACCCACAGCTTACCCCTTTTCGCCCGCATTTGCAAGCCCGCCTTGCCAAGGCTGACAAAAAACGCTATAATAGATCATGGAAATTCAGGATTCAATTTCTTTCGCAAGCGTCAAGCGAAAGACAGGGAGAGAGCGCAATGGAATATACGACTTTGGGCAAAACCGGCCTGCGCGTGTCGCGCATGGGCTTTGGCGGCATCCCGATTCAGAAGGTGGATGCGGCCGTCACCCGGAAACTGATGGAGCGGCTGACCGAACGCGGCGTGAATTACATCGACACCGCGCGCGGCTACACGGTCAGCGAGTCTTTTTTGGGCGAGGCGCTGGAGGGCGGCCTGCGCGGGCAATTCGTGCTGGCCACCAAGTCCATGTCCCGCACAAAGGAAGCGATGGCGAAGGATATCGAAACCAGCCTGCACAACCTGCGCACGGATTATATCGACCTGTATCAGGTGCATAACCCGTCCCTTGCGGAGCTGGAGCAGGTGACCGCGCCCGGCGGCGCGCTGGAAGCGCTGATGGAAGCCAAAGCGGCGGGCAAGATCGGCCATATCGGCGTGACCGCGCACATGGCGGCCGTCTTTGAAAAGGCGCTGACGATGGATTGGGTGGAAACCGTCATGTTCCCCTATAACATCGTGGAAACGCAGGGCGAAGCGCTGATGCAGAAGTGCCGCGAGCAGAACGTCGGCTTTATCTGCATGAAGCCGATGGCGGGCGGCGCGCTGGAAGACGCGCGGCTGGCGCTGCGGTTCATCGGGCGCAACGAGAACGTTTCGGTCGTGATTCCGGGCATGTACGACGTGCGCGAAATCGACCAGAACCTCGAGGCCATCGAAGATGCGTCCCCGCTGACCGAGGCGGAAACCGCCAAGCTTGATGTGATCCGCAAAGAGCTGGGTACGCAGTTCTGCCGCCGCTGCAACTATTGCCAGCCCTGCACCGCGGGCATCGCCATCAGCGGCATTTTCGTGCTGGAAGGCTATCTGAATCGCTATGGTCTGGGCGATTGGGCCAAGCAGCGCTATGCCGCGATGGGGAAGAAAGCCGGGGACTGTGTGGGCTGCGGCGCATGCGAAAAGCGCTGCCCGTATCAGCTGCCCATCCGGCAGATGCTCGCCAGATGCAAAGATGAGTTTGGTGCTTAAATTTGCGCCCCCTTTATCGCGAAGCGATAAAGGCAGTGGGAAATCCAAGAACCTCAGGTTCTTGGTGGGGTTTGGGGCGAAGCCCCAACCGTACCCTTATCAGGGAGGAAGCCTATGATCGAGCGTATTGACCGTAAACGCGAGGTGCTCGTGCATGTCGCGAAGTATTGCTTTGAGGGCACGCTGGAGGCCCATAAGGAGTTTATTCCGCTGGAAATCGTGCCGCATGGCAGCCAGCCAACCTATCGCTGCTGCGTCTATCGCGAGCGCGAGGTGCTGCGCAACCGCGTGGATTGGGCCTGCGGCCGCGCGTCCGTCTACGACGGCGAAAACCATTATACCTTCACCGATCAGCCCGTCGCCGTGATGAACAGCGCCTGCGAGGGCTGCCCCTTGCAGCGCTATACCGTCACCAGCAACTGCCAGCACTGCATGGCCAAGCGCTGTTTGCAGGCCTGCCGCTTCGGCGCGATTACCATGACCCATCAGGGCGCGATCATCAACCCGGATAAGTGCCGCGAATGCGGCATGTGCGCGCAGGCGTGCCCGTATAACGCCATCGCCGACGCACGCCGCCCCTGCGTGCGCTCCTGCCCGGTGGACGCGATTTCCGTCGATAAGAAGAACCGCCGCGCGTCCATCGACTATAACAAGTGCATCTCCTGCGGCAACTGCACCGTTGCCTGCCCGTTCTCCGCGATTTCCGATGTATCGATGATCACCGACGTGATCGAGGCCATCCGCGATGAGAAGCAGGAGGTCTACGCCTGCTTTGCGCCCTCCATCGAGGGCCAGTTCGGCGGCGTGAGCGTGGGCGAAATGATCAAGGCGCTCCAGCGTCTGGGCTTCACCGACGCGATGGAGGTTTCCCTCGGCGCGGACGCTACGGCCTACTATGAAGCGCAGGAGGCCAAGGAGGTCGCGCGCGAGGGCGGCCACATGACCACGAGCTGCTGCCCGGCCTTCTATAATATGGTCGCCAAGCATTATCCGGCGCTGCTGGATAAGGTCAGCCACACCGTTTCCCCGATGGTGGCGACGGCGCGCTTCATCAAGAAGCAGCACCCCGGCGCGACGGTCGTGTTCATCGGCCCGTGCATCGCCAAAAAGAGCGAGGTCAAGCGCTATAAGGACGCGGGCAAGGTCGGCGCGGATTACGTGCTGACGTTTGACGAGCTGTATGCCATGTTCGAAGCGAAGAACATCGACCCCGAAGCGATGGCTTCCAGCGGCGTGCAGCAGGGCAGCAAATACGGCAAGAACTTCGCGGCCTCCGGCGGCGTGGCCGCGGCGGTGCAGGAAGTGCTCGCCGAGGAGAAATTCGATATGCCGGTCAGCTGCATGAAGTGTTCCGGCGCGGCGGAGTGCAAAAAGGCGCTGATGCTGCTGCGCGTGGGCAAGCTGAACGAAACGATCATCGAGGGCATGGCCTGCGAAGGCGGCTGCGTCAACGGCCCGGCGAAGATCACCGACCCGCGCGAGAGCCTCGGCATGCGCAAACAGCTCATGCTCAGCGCGGACGACCGCAGCATCGCCGATAACCTCGAGATGAGCGGCTTTAAGGATATTGATATGAAGGATGGCCGGTGATAAACGGCCTCGGTGAGAAGAAAAACCATGAAAACCCTGAAAAAAGCGCTTCCGATTCTGTCTGTGCTGCTCTGGGCGCTGCTGCTTGCGCCGTTTTTCCTCGGCGCGCGGGCGGCGCATCCGGCGACGGATGATTTCACCTTCGCCCTTTATACGCACCCGACGTGGGTGCAGACCGGCAGCATCCTGCACGTGATCAAGGATGGGCTGAGCTACGCCCTGCGCACGTGGCGCGACTGGCAGGGCACGGTGACGGGCGTGATCGTCATGACGCTGAACCCGGCGGTGTTCTCGCTGGCGCATTACGGCGCGCATGCTGTCGCGCTGCTGGCGCTGTGCCTGCTGGGGACGGGCGTTTTCCTGCGGCATTTTCTGCAAAAACGGCTGAATCTGCCGTGGCGCGCGGCGTTTTTGGCGCTTTCCGCCGTGCAGTTTTTGTTCCTGCCGGATATCGTGGAGGGCGTGTACTGGTTCAACGGCGCGTGGTTTTACATGGGTGCGCAGGCCGTCGCGCTGATGACGCTGGCGTGGGCGGACAGCCTGAGCGAGCGCCCGGTTCGCGGGGCGAAGACGATCTTCGGCTTTGCGCTCTGCTGGGCGCTGCTCTTCGCGCTGGGCATGGATAACTACATCACCGCGATGATGACGGCGGCGGCGCTGCTGATGCTGGCGCTTTGGCGGCTGGCGGCGCGCGACCGCGCGGCGGCGGTTCGCACGGCGCTGCTGCTTCTTCCCATCGGCGCGGGGCTGCTGCTTTCGGTGATTGCGCCGGGCAACAACGTGCGCATGGCGACGGACGGCGCGCACGAAAGCGGGCTGAGCTATCTGCTTGCTTCTATCGGGTGGACGCTGCGCGACGCGCTGAAATACATCGCGCGGTTCATGCTCAAAACGCCGCTGCTGGCGCTGCTTCTGCTGGCCCTGCCGACGGCGGGGCGGATAATGAACGCGCGCGGGGAGACGGGCGCGCGCCTGCCGAGGATCGGCTTCACGCTGCTGGGCGGCTATCTGATGCTCTGCGCGATGATCATTCCGCACATGTATTCCTCCGGCTATGCAGGTTCGGGGCGCGTGATCAACATGTATCACAGTTATGTGCTGTTGTTCATGCCGATGGTCTGCATGATGGTATTGATGCGGATCAAGCCGGAAAAGCGCGCGGCGCTGGCGGCTGGGCGCGGGAGAATCGCCTGTTACGCGCTGGCCGCGGCGGCGTTCGCGGTCTGCCTGTGCGGCGGACAGCTTCACAATTACGTCAAGCTGGTGAGCGACCAGTTTGACGGCACGCAGGATGCGTACATCGCGCAGTTTGAGCGCGAATATGCGCTCTGCGAGGCGGCAGGCGCGGAGGACGACGTGATTCTGCCCGCGTGGACGGTGCAGACCGTGACCGGCAAGCCCACCGCCTACGAGGATGCGGGATTCTGGACGAACGAAGCGATGGCGGCGTATTTCGGCGTGAAAAGCGTGCGTGTGGGAGACGTTGGGGCGCTGCTCCAAACCCCGGAAGGGAACTGAGTTCCCTTCACCTTCCGCTTTCATTTATCGCTTTGCGATAAATGGATGAAAAAATGCTTTTAACCGCTGCGAAGCGAAGAAGGGAGTCTGAGGGACTTGTCCCTCAGGCAGATTTGGGCGGCAGCCCAAAAGAAAGGCACTTATGTTGGAACTGAAAAAAATCGACAGAAAGAACGTCTGGCAGGTCGCGCGGCTCAAGGTCAAGCGCGCACAGGCGGATTACGTGGCTTCCAATATCGAAAGCATTTTGGAAGCGTTTGCGACTCGCGAAGAGGGCGGCGCGGCGATGCCGTTCGCACTGTATGACGGCGCGGCGCTCGTCGGCTTTGCGATGATCGGTTACGGCGATCTGCCGGGCGAGGAAAACCCGGCAATTTCCGCAGGCAATTACTGCCTCTGGCGGCTGATGATCGACGAGCGCTGGCAGGGACGCGGCTATGGCAAACAGGCCATCGAAAAGCTGATCGAATATGTGCGCACGTTCCCGTGCGGCTCGGCGGAATACTGCTGGCTCTCCTATGATCCAGATAACCAGAAGGCCAGAAAACTGTATAACGGCTTTGGATTCATGGAGACGGGCGAGATGGACGGCGAAGAAGCCATTGCGGCGCTGAAGCTGTGAGCAGGGAAAAAGCCGTGAAAAAAAACCAATATCTGTTGGCGCTGTTGGCGCTGCTGGCGCTTCTGCTTCCCGTCAGCGCAGCGGCGCAGGAGGCGAAGGAGCTGACCGCCGACTGCGCGATCACTTCGGGCAAGGTCAGAACCGCGTCTGCGCACGACAACGATTATACGACGGCGTGGCGCAGCGAGCGGGTCAGAAGGCCGTATCTCGAGTTTCAACTGCCGGAGGGCGAAACGGCGGGCTGGCTGTATGTCTGCTTTGCCGAAATGCCGCAGTCGTGGGCGGTTGAAGAGAAGATCGACGGCAAATGGCAGGTCGTCGCCGACGGCAGCACGGATTATATCCATGCGCTGGTGGAGCTGAGCGGCCAGAACCGTTTCCGCATTGTGGAAAACTCGGGCATCGCCACGCGGCTCAAGCTGAACGAGGTCTTTGTCTTCGGCGAGGGCGATTTGCCGGACTGGGTGCAGCGTTGGCAGCCGACGGCCGCCAAGGCCGACCTGCTGGTGCTGGCGACGCACCCGGACGACGAGCTGATCTTCTTCGGCGGCACGATTCCGACCTATGCGGTGGAGGAGCAGAAAAACGTCGTCGTGGCGTACATGAGCTATGCCAACGCGGCGCGGCGAAGCGAACTGCTCAACGGCCTTTGGCACATGGGCGTGCGGAATTATCCTGTCATCGGCACGTTCGGCGATTCCTATTCCACCAGCATGACCGAGATGTACAGCCGATGGGGCAGACAGAAGGCCCGCGGTTATGTGATGGAGCTGATTCGGAAGTATCGGCCGGAGGTCGTCGTCACCCACGACAAGGGCGGCGAATACGGCCACGGCGCGCACAAGGTCACATCCGACGCATGCGTTTATGCCGTGGAGAACGCGGCGGACGCGTCCGTTTTCCCCGCGCTGGCGGAGCAATACGGCACGTGGACGGTTCAAAAGCTCTATTTGCACATGGGCGAAGAGAACGTCATCCATATGGATTGGAACGTGCCGCTGGCGAGCATGGGCGGCAAAACGAGCCAGCAGCTCGCGCAGGAAGCGTTTTTGCTGCATGTCACCCAGCAAAAGACGAGCTATGTCGTCACCGACGAGGGCAGGACGGGCAACGCCAAATTTTCGCTCGTCTATACGACCGTCGGACCCGATACCGTCGGCGGGGATTTCTTTGAGAACGTCGAATAAACGCGAAGGGCTGCTGCAAAAGCGGCTTTTCCGAACAAAGAGAGCTTCCCCTGAAAAACGGAGAATAGAAAAAGACCTCCCGTTGCGGCGTGAAAAATGCGCTGTAACGGGAGGTTTTGCCCAATAGCGGAAATTGCGTGAAATCGCCCGCGTGAGCAGGCGTTTGACGCTTTGCAGCCTTCGGCGGAGGGGCAGACGGAAATATATGGGAAGAAATGGAGCGGGTCGGTCGTTTTATATAAGGAGTGTTCCCGAAAGGGAAGATAAAAAACGGGAGGAAGAACGGAATGAAACGAACGATGCTGCTGTTGATGACGCTGCTTGCCTTTGCGCATGCGGCGCTGGCCGAGGATTTTTCCGCTTATGCGGTGAAGACCAACGGGTTTGCGGTTTTTGCGCCGAACCCGATTTTGGAAAACGGCGATATGTTTTTCCAAACATGGAGCGACCGGGCGGGCACGGTCGGCGACGGATATTTTTGGCATTTCGAATGGATGCGCGGCGGCAGCGTGTATCGCGATCTGCCGTATGAGGTCGCGGTCGATCAGCGCTGGAGTCCCCTCGAATTTATTCCGGTTGGCGGCGAATGCTATGTGATTGCGCAGACCGTTTTGCAGGAGGGCGAAGAAGGAGCAGACCGCGCGGTCACGGCTGCGGTGTATCGCTGGACGGACGCGGGCGTGGAGCAAATCGCGGCGATTCCGGATTACGGAGAGCGCACAGAGATCACGGTGCTTGGCGATGCGTTTTCCGTCTATAAAAGGGAAACCGGCGTGATGCAAATCTACCGGTATGACGGAACGCCGCTGCAAACCTATCGGTTTGAGCCGGAAAGCGCTGTCATATCGGTTTTAAAGGCAAAGGACGATACACTGTATGTGGTGAACAGCCGACGCTACGCCGGGGATGACGGCGCAGATATCGTTTACGCGCTAAGGGACGGGGACGTCCTTTGGCGGCGCGAATATCGGCAATATATCGGGATACGCTGTCCGGGGGACGGATATCTCTATATCCTTCAAAAGGAAAGCGGAAAGAAATACAGCCCCATTCACATCGAACGTGTGGATACGGACGGCAACGTGCTGCTCAGCCGCACACTGTCTGCGGACAGACTGGTGCTTTCCTGCGGCTTCGCTTTCCAGCCGGACAGCGGTCGGTTGATGATCTTCGGGCGTGGCGTTGCGGTTTCGCGCGATCAATACAACGTGTTTGTCATGGAACTGGATCAGGATATGCGGGAAGTATCGACGGATGTGCGAAGATTCTATTATCATGGGGATTACGGCTTCAGCGTCTGCCCGATGCCGGACGGACGTTTCATGGTGTTCAGCAATGGCACCGATATCCGTCCGCAGGAATCGTCCGGCGAACCCGTTCTGGTTCCGTTTGATGTGCTGGAAAAGACGGATCGAAACGGTTTGACGCTGCGCTGACAAAACGCGCGGCCAAAGGAAGATATGACAAGGGGTCTGTTGCAGAAAAACGATTCAGCAACAGACCTCTTGCGTATATGCGTTTTTTCAGCCCGCCTTACCGTTCGTCATACGGCTTAAAGACGACCTCCTGCTTTTCAAAATCAATGAAAAGCTGATAGGCGTAGTTATCCAGACTGGTATCCCAGATTTCCACAAACTTCGGCGTGACCTCGATCAAAATTTCCGTGTCCTCGTGGGAGTATTTGTTGTAGCTGCCCCAGAGGTATTTTTTGTAGAGGGTTTCGAACGTGCGCCCCGGCTCGTCCACGACAAGCCCCTTGTTTTCGGCGACGCCTTCCACCTGTACGCCGCTCCAGCAGAGCGCGACGTTCGGGTTTTCGAAAAGCTGCTGGGTTTTGCGGAAATTCTTGTCCGTCTTGAAGTAGATTTTGTTGTTGTAGAACAGACAGCTCACGTTGCGCACCATCACGTGCGTGCCGACCGCGCTGGCCAGCGCCATGATTTTGCTGTCGCCGAGCTTTTCAAACATCCTTTCGACGGCCTGCTCGAAGGTGAGGTTTTGGTCTTTGCTGAATTGCATACGATTTGCTCCTTTGCAATGTAAATATTTTTTATTATAGATGACGCTTGAAGGGGATGCGCTCCGCGGAACGGTATCGTTCGAAACGTAACCTCGACCCCGGGTGCAGGGCCGAAGCCCTGCTCGTTTCAAAGGGGGTTATGGGGTTCTTAGGGGATTTAAGGGGGAGAAATCGAAATCTCCCCCTAATCCCCTAAGCCCAGCGGAGCGCCGTTCCTGCATTGCCCGCAGGCAATGCTTAATTGATCTGCGCGAACTTCTTCAGCGGAACGCTGATCTTCTTATACAGCAGCATCGCCAGAATCGAGGTCACGCCGAAGGAAATCACGTTGAACGGCACGATGGAAAACGCAACCATCGTCGGCACGCTGGTGATCCACGGGTTGACGGCGGTGCACATCTGCACAATCGCCGCCCAATCCATGCCGTAAAGCGCCATGTACGCCGGGAAAATCAGGAACACGTTCGTCAGCACCGCGACGACTACGCCGCAGACCGTGCCCAGTGCCAGCCCGATGGCCGCGCCGCGCTTGGTTCTGTGCTTCTGGTAATAGAGCACGGCGGGCAGGGCGTAGGCCGTGCAGAGCAGGAATTTCTGAATTTCGCCGGTGAACATGGACGACGTGCCCTTGAACACCAGCTTGAGCAGCACCTTGACCGCGATGATTTCCACCGCGCCGACCGGGCCGAGCACAAAGCCGCCGATCAGATCCGGCAGGGCGGAAAGGTCGAAGCTCGCAAACGGCGAGAGCACCGGCACGGAGAAGCTGAAATACATCAGCACGAAGGAGACGGCGCCCATCATGGCGGCGAGGGTGAGGCGGCGGGTTTGGTTGCGTTTCATGGTTGTTTCCTCCCGAATGTAAAAAATTCCCGAAGCCAAAGAAGAGATTGGCCTCGGGAAATCCTTTCATTTCGGAACGGCAAATGACCGCGCCGCAAAAAATCGGATAACACAAACGTCTTTTCCCATCCGGACTGTCACCGTCGGTTCTGGAATTGCACCAGATCGGCCCAAGATTGCTCAAGGGTTCATGGACTATACCATCGGTAGGGATTTTCACCCTGCCCCAAAGACCATTCAGTTTTGAACTTCACCTATACTGTAATCCTGTGTGAGAAGTTTGTCAAGCGCTTTTTTTCGGGAGAGGATGCAATTTTGAAAGACTGATAATAGTAAAAACTTTTTTTACCACGAAATGACTTCGTGGCCCGTTTCCGTCACCAACACCTGAATTTCCCACTGCGCGGAGGGCATGCCGTCCTCGGTGTAGATCGTCCAGTCGTTATCCGCATCGACGTAGATGTCGTCCGTGCCCATGTTGATCATCGGCTCGATGGTGAACATCATGCCCGGCGCCATCACCATTTCCTGCCCGCGCTTGGTGACGTAGCTGACCCACGGCTCTTCATGGAACTGGATGCCTACGCCGTGGCCGCCGACGTCGCGCACAACGCTGTAACCGTTCTTCTTCGCCAAATCGTGCACGGCCTGCCCCATGTCGCCCAAAAAGCCCCACGGCTTGACCTGCTCCAGACCCGCCATCACGCACTCGCGCGTGACCTCGACGAGCTTTTTCTTTTCCGGCGTGGTTTCGCCGATGATGAACATGCGGGAGGAGTCGGAATAATAGCCCTTGTAGATCGTCGAGCAGTCCACGTTGATGATATCGCCGTCGCAGAGGATGTCGTCTTCGGACGGGATGCCGTGGCAGACCTGGTCGTCAATCGACGTGCAGACGCTCTTGGGGAAGCCCTCGTAGTTCAGCGGCGCGGGAATACCGCCCATTGCGGTCGTCTGCTCGTAGACCCAGCGGTCGATCTCCGCCGTGGAGATGCCCGCGCGGATGTGCGCGGCGACGTAATCGAGCACCGCGACGTTGATCTTCGCGCTCTCTCGGATGCCCGCAATCTGCGCTTCGTTCTTGATCATGTCGTGGGTCGGGATGATTGCGCCGCGGCGGTGCATATCGTCGAGCTTCTCGTCAAAATCGTAATGGCAATGCTTGTATTTTTTGCCGCTGCCGCACCAGCAGGGCATGTTGCGATCCAGCTTATGCATGGGAAAACCCCCTTTTGATGATGTTGCTTTCGCTGACTATTGTACCACGGTTTTCCAGTCAGGAAAAGAGCGGAGCAGGTGGTTTTAGGAAACTAACAACAATTTTTTTCAATCGCCGGGGAAAGCTGGTCAAATTTGCGCGGATATGCTATACTGAACCCGATCACGAAAAAAATGTGTGAAACAGGGAAAAATCAGGAAGAAATCGGCATGCTCGTTCGTCTTGTATGCACAGGATAAAAGGGTTGGTGAATTCAAGTGAGGAAAACGATCAAATTGCTGGCGGCGCTTGCGCTGCTGCTCATGCTGCCCGCGCTTGCGCTGGCGGCGGATTTCGCGGTGGTGCGCGGAGGCAGGCTCAACCTGCGCCAGTATGCCAGCAGCACGAGCCGCAGCCTTGGTAAGTACGACAGCGGTTCGTGGGTGCAGGTGCAGGGGCAGAGCACATCCGGCTGGTACCCCGTGCGCACGATGGACGGCAAAACCGGCTACATGGCGGGCAACTACCTGACCTTTGCGCAGAGCGGAAGCACCGGCACGGTGGCCTATGCCAATGGCGGCTATGTCAACCTGCGCCGCGGCCCGTCGCTGGATTACGCGGTGGTGACGCGTGTGACCAGCGGAACGACCATCAGTATTCTGGATGCTTCCTACGAGTGGAACTATGTCAGCGTGATGGTGAACGGCGCGACGTACACCGGCTATATGCATGATTCGCTGATCAACAAGAGCACCACGACGGCGACGGTCTCCACGCGAAACGGCGGCAAGGTGAACGTGCGGCGCGGCCCGTCCTCCGCCTACGGCAGCATCGGCTCGCTGAAAAGCGGCACGCGCGTGACGGTGCTGCTCAAGGGCAGCGGCTGGTGCCAGATCACCGGCGGCGGGCTGACGGGCTTCATGTCCACCAGCTACCTGAGCAACATGGGCACGACGAACGGCAGCTCGAACAATAACAATTCCGGCACGGTGACGACCCGCACGGCCTACGTTAACAACCCGAGGAGCACGCAGGTGCTTTATCTGCGCGAAACGCCGTCGCAGAGCGCGCGCGCCCTCGGCCAGTACGGCAACGGCACGCAGGTGAAGGTCGTCAACTATGGCGCGACGTGGTGCGAGGTCTATGTCGGCACGCGCCACGGCTATATGATGACCCGCTACCTCAGCTTCAACAACGATTACGTGACGCCTACGCCCAATTACGTATACGTCACCCCGAAGCCGACCCCGCAGGTGATCTATATCACCCCGACCCCGAAGCCCCTGGTGGAATACATCACGCCGAAGCCGGCGGAACCCGCCGCGCCCGAATCCGGCACGGCGATTACCCTTGCGGTGGCCTATGGCAGCGCAAGCAACACGATCAACGTCTATTACGATCAGGCGATGACCTCGCTCAAGGCGACGTACACCGGCGGCAAGCAGGCGACGATGCTCAGCTACGGCGACAACGTCTGCATGATTCTCGTGGACGGCGGCGTGGCCTACGTCTCCACGTGGAACGTGAACTACTAAGGGGAGGCGTCGGGACGCTGCTCCGGGAAACTCACATAGTCGCCTTCGGCTCCTTGTGATTTCCGATTTTCGCCACGCTGAATCCCGCACAGCGGGCGCGTGGCTTCAATCCCAAACCCTGCCAAGAACCTGAGGTTCTTGGATTTCCCACTTTGCTTCGCGGTATGCCGCGAAGCGAAAAGCGGGAGGTGCAGGAACCTCAGGTTCCTGCCGGGGCGTGGGGCAGAGCCCCACACGTCCCCCAACGCATAAATCAGTCGTCTTCGCGCATATTATCCCCCGGAGGGATGGTATGAAGCGAGGATGGCTGATTTTTTTGTGCGCGGCCTGCCTGTGCCTCGGCGGCTGCGCGGCAAAGAGCGGCGGCGGGGATCAACCCGCCCTGCCGCAGCCGGAACAGACCACGGGCCAAACGCAGAGCGGAAGCGCGGCGCAGCTCGTGCCCGAACGGCTGGCGCGAAACGAATCCGGCGTGCCGATGCTCAAGGTCTACGACGTGAAAAACGAGAAGCTGGAAACCCTGTCCGTCGAGGATTATCTGCCCGCCGTGCTGGCCGGGGAGATGGCGGGCGATTGGCCGCTGGAAGCGCTCAAGGCGCAGGCGATTCTGGCGCGCACGTTCGTGCTGCAATTCGTCTCCCAAAAAGAATCCATGTACGACGGCGCGGATATCTCCACCGATATCAAGGAGGCGCAGGCGTATGACGCGGCGGGCGTGAACGCGCGCATCCGCGAGGCCGTGCAGGAGACCCGCGGCGAAGTGCTCAATGCGGGCGGCGAGCTGCCCTATGCGTGGTTCCACGCCCATTCCGGCGGGCTGACGGCGCGCGCCAAGGAGGGGCTGGATTACGAAAAGGCCGAGCCGAGCTATACCCAGTGCGTCAAGGGCATGGAAAACGACGAAGCCCCGGCGGAAGCCGCCCATTGGCAGGCCAGCTTTTCCGCGGATGAGGTGCTTGCCGCGGCCAAAGCGTCCGGCGCAAAGGTGGACAAGCTGGAAAGCGTCGCCATCGGCCAGCGCGGCGAATCCGGCCGCGCCGAAACGCTGCTGATTTCCGGGCAGGAGGTTTCCGCCCCGGCGTTCCGCATCGCCATCGGCTCGACGAAGATGCGCTCCTGCCTGCTGGAAAGCCTGCGCATGGAGGATGGGCAGGTCAAAATGAGCGGCAAGGGCTACGGTCACGGCGTGGGCATGAGCCAGTGGGGCGCGTATGCGATGGCCAAAGAAGGCAAGACCGCCGAAGAGATCGTCATGCATTATTTTCAGGGCGTGAGCATTGATCAGGCGTGGGAATAAGGAAAAACATCAAACACAGGCTGTTCCGGCTTTTGAACGAAGCGGAACAGCCTGTTTATTTGCGGTTAGAACCCGTTTCAATTGCAGACTGCGTTTTTTTCTGGAGAATCGGATGACGACGGGGCTTTGCCCCAAACCCCACTGAGGGATTGAATCCATCAGACGCTCCGCTTCGCTCTGCGGCTGGAATTCGTCAGTTTTTCAGGCTCTCCAGCGTCTGATCCAGCATCGTCTGCCATTTTTCAAAATCCATATTCGGCACATAGAAGGATTCCAGCTCGTCATGAAGCTGTTTGGCCTGCGCGAGCGCGGCGCTTGCGCGGTGCAGATGCAGGCGGATTCCCGCGCGCCCCTGCTCGAGCGCACATTCATGGCGCAGCAGCGCGCCCTGCGGGATGCAGGCGGCAAAATCGAAGCTCTGCTCGGCGGCGAGCTGTTCCCCGGTGGTGACGAGCGTGGCCAGCGCGGGGATCGTCAGGTGCAGCAGCCGCCCCGGCACGATGGGGCACAGGTGCTCCTCGACGCTGTATCCGGCGGCCTGAACGGCGGCGCTCAGGCGGCGCAGAACGGCTGTGCCATCCATGCCCCAATGGAACATCAGGCGGATCACGCGCGGCTGGGCGTTTTCGCTGATGAGGCTGATTTCGCCCTTCGGCGTGATCGCGTCGGTGATGACGGGGCGAACGCCGGGCGCGACCTCCTTCGGCGCTTCGCGGGCGAGAACGGCCTGAACGAGCGCCTGCGTCATGGCGCACAGGCGGGCCTCGTCCGTGGCGGCGCGCAGCGTGGCGGCGTTATCGCGCGCGAGCGCGGCGGCGGCGGCCATGCAGGCGCGAGCGCGGCGTGAACAGGCGGCGTGATCGGCCATGCAGGCGCGGATATGCGGCAGGCGCGGGCGCATGGTAGGCTCGTCGAGACATTCGCCGAGGTTGATGATGCTGTCCCGCGCGCCGGGAATTTCGGGATCGACGATATGCGGCGCGGTGCCGTCCAGAATCAGAAGCCCCGCATGCGGCACGGCCACGCCGTCCAGACTGTCCGGGTCGCCGGAACAGAAATACAGGGTCGAGGCTTCGCCGTTTGCGCAGAGCGCGGCATGCACCCGCCGCATGAACGTCGATTTGCCCACGCCCGGCCCGCCTTTGAGAATCAGCTTGCGCTTTAAAACCGAATCGTCGATCAGGTGGTCAAAGCAGGAGATAAAGCCGTCCGGCCCCATCGCGCCGGGGAAAAGGGTTCTGGCGGTATTCAAAAGCATCCCTCCGATTGTCAGATTTCCTTACACCTTATGCGCCGCTCAAAGAAAAATTCGCCTCCCGTTCAAAATGGGAGGCGAAAAACGGTTAGTCGCGCTCCTTTCGAATCACGACGATCATCATCACAACCACCACGATCACCAGCAGCAGGAGCAGGAGCAGAACGCCCAACGGCATGCCGTTGACCGTCGTTGCCATCAGCGGCGTCGGAGACGGGCTGGGCGTAGGCTCAGGCGTATCGGTCGGAACGGGAGTCGGCGTGGCCGTGGGTTCCGGGGTATCGGTCGGAACAGGAGTCGGCGTAGCCGTGGGTTCCGGGGTCGGTGTCGGAGTCGGAGTGGGAGTAGGCGTGGGTGTCGGTGTCGGAGTGGGAGTAGGCGTGGGTGTCGGAGTCGGAGTGGGAGTAGGCGTGGGTGTCGGAGTCGGAGTGGGAGTCGGAGTAGGCGTGGGGGTCGGAGTAGGCGTGGGAGTGGGAGTAGGCGTGGGAGTGGGAGTAGGCGTGGGAGTGGGAGTAGGCGTGGGTGTCGGAGTAGGCGTGGGAGTGGGAGTAGGCGTGGGAGTGGGAGTAGGCGTGGGAGTGGGAGTAGGCGTGGGTGTCGGAGTAGGCGTGGGAGTGGGAGTAGGCGTGGGAGTAGGTGTGGGGGTCGGAGTAGGTGTCGGAGTGGGCGTGGGAGTCGGAGTAGGTGTCGGGGTCGGAGTAGGCGTGGGAGTGGGAGTAGGCGTGGGAGTCGGAGTAGGTGTGGGGGTCGGAGTAGGCGTCGGAGTAGGCGTGGGAGTCGGAGTCGGAGTAGGCGTGGCGTGCAGCGTACGGAGCAGGTATTCAAGCTGCTTTTCAAGCTGCGCGACGCTGCCCGGCTGCACGATCATCAGCGTATCGTCGTCCAGTTTGGCGATGGAGACGCTGGCCGCTTCTTCGTTTTCCGGCACATAGCGCAGCGCGCTTTCCGTGTCGGTCAGGCCGAAGTTCTCGACGCTTTCGCCGAAGAGCTTTTCGTAAACGTCGCTGTCCTGACGCGCCTGCGCGAGCGAATTTGCAATGCTGGAAAGCGCTTCGCCGGTCGCCGTCGTGCCCGGCACGAGCGCGATGGCCTGCACGCCGTCGCCGCCGTAGAGCACGATGGCCTGCGCGTTCTGCGATTCCTTCGCGGCGGCGGAGAGATAGGCGGGCGTTTCGGTCGGGAGCGGCGTGTTGCCGTCGGCGAGCATCTGCCTGAGCTGGCTGTACGTCATGGCCTGCGGTTCGGGCGTGGCCTGCGCATCCAGCGAGATTTCGCCCGCATCCACCGCCTCCTGAAGCGAGGCGACGCTGACTGCGTGGCCGGAAGCCGCGCTGATGAGCAGCGAAAGCGCGTCGTCGGAGAGGTTCGCGCCGGGCGCGAGATACAGCGTCGCGCTCTGCCTGTCGGAAGAGAGCGAGGAGACGATGGAAGCGCTGCTGGACGCGTCGGCCTTCGCGGCTTCCGTCGCGGTGCGGATCAGCGAGATCATTTCATCCAGCGTCAGCCCGCCGTCCGGCAGGAAGCGAACCAGCAGAGAGCCGTCGCTCTGCGCTTCGGCGGAGAAGAGAATATCGCCTTCCGCGCCGGAGGACGAGGCGAACACCGGTAGCACGTCGGAAACCTTGCGCGGGATGCGGTCGATTTCGTTGCCCAGCGGGTCGTAAAGCACGGTGTCGCCGTTGGCTTCCACCAGCATTTTGCCCGGCATGGCGGTATAGACATAGCTGACGCACACGTCGGCGTAGCCTTGCAGCTCTTTCGCGTCCATCTTCACGGTGCGCGTCGTCCCGGCCACGGCCGTGCGGGGGAAGGAGACGCGGAACACCCACGCGCCGGAACTGCGCACCCGCAGAACGCGCGCCTTGTTGGCGTAGACGGAGGCATAGACATACAGCGAACTGGACGGGTTCACCGTCGCGGAGGTCAGCGACAGGCGCGCGCTGCCCGCGCCGGGCACCAGCGCAGGCATGCCGGAGAGCGCGTAATCCGCATGGGCGCTCGCGCCGGAGGCGGCGCGGGAGGCGTCCACCGAGAAGGTGTGCGCCTGCGAAAGCGCCTCCATCATCTCGATGGGTTTGAGGCCGGAGAGCGCCACGGCGTTGGTAGAGACCGCCGCCGGGCCGAGCGTGTCGCGCGCCGTCTGCGTGACGCTCACCTCGGTGAGCTGCCAATAGCAGGGCTGCGCCGCTTCGCCCAGCGCCAGAGCGGCCGTCAGGCACAGGCACAGCAGCAGCCAGAGGGTAACAAGTCGCTTCATAAGGGGAAACGCTCCTTTCACCACGCGGCACGCCGCGCGCTTTGATCCCATGTGTATGCAGCCGGATTTGGAATGATTGCCTGTCTCCCGGCTTTTCCTTTTTGGCAAAGTTGTATGAAATATTTATAGCATGCCTGACGGAAAAAAGCAAGATAAACCAACAAAAAAGACAAATTTATCCGCTGACCCTGCGCCTTTTTCGGCGAAAAAAGAAATTTAGGGGCTATGCAGAAATAAGGTTTTAAGCTATAATGTGGGTAATCAGAAAACAAGAAAGGGAGGGATTGACCGTGATCCAGGTTATCTTTGGCAAGAAGGGTTCCGGCAAGACCAAGCGCATTTTGGATATGGCGAACGCTTC
>CAKTXH010000013.1 GCA_934630975.1 uncultured Clostridia bacterium
GGTCAGTCCTTTCGTGGTATGACGCGGGCCACCGCGACCTGCCGTGGCGGCGCACGAAGGACGCTTATCGAATCTGGATTTCCGAGATCATGCTCCAGCAGACGCGCGCGGAGACGGTCGTTTCTTATTATGAACGCTTCCTTGCGCGCTATCCCGACGTGCGCGCGCTGGCCGACGCGCCGGAGGAGGAGCTGCTCAAGGCGTGGGAAGGGCTGGGGTATTACAGCCGGGCGCGCTCGCTGCAAAAGGCGGCGAAGGAGATCGTTTCGCAGTACGGCGGCGAGCTGCCCGCCGATTTGGAGAAACTGCGCGCCCTGCCCGGCATCGGGGATTACACCAGCGGCGCGATTGCTTCTATCGCGTTCGGCGTCCCCGCCGCGGCGGTGGATGGCAACGTGGAACGCGTGATCTGCCGGTATTTCGCGATTGCCGACGAGATGGGCAGCCCGAAGAGCCGGCGGATGATCCATGATTTGACGCAGGAACTCGTGCCGCTTGACCGCCCCGGCGCGTTTGCCAACGCGATGATGGAGATGGGCGCGACGATGTGCACGCCGAAAAGCCCGGCCTGCCTGCTCTGCCCGGTGCGGGAGAGCTGCAAGGGGTACGCCCAGGGGATGGCGGCGAAACTGCCCGTCAAGCCCAAGAAAAAAGCGCAGCGCGTCGAAACGCACTGCGTCATGCTGGTGTTTTGTCAAAACCGGGTGCTGACCGTGCTGCGGAAGGAACGCCTGCTCGGCGGCCTTTCCGTCTTCCCGGATGCGGTCGGCGAACTCACGCCCTCGCAGATGTGCGCGGCGCTCGAGCAGATGGGCGTTTCCGCCGTCTATGACGCGCGGCTCGGCCATGCGAAGCATGTCTTCACCCACCTGATTTGGGAAATGGAGATTCACGCCTTTGCCGCCGATGCGATGGCCGATGTGCCGGATGGCCGCTGGGTGAACGCGGCCGAACTGGCCGCTCTGCCCATGCCCACAGCCGTCAAGGCCGCGCGAAAATTTGCGGAGGAGGCGCTGAAAGCATGAAACGCGCTGCGCGTGGAATCTGGCTGACGGGTGCGACGCTGCTGGCGGTCTATCCGCTGGGTTGGCTGGCGCTTTGGGTGGCAGGGTTCGATCTGGAAATGCGCTTTCCACAGATTCATTTGGGCGCGGCGGCGTTTCTGCTCGTGCTCGGCGCGGTACTGACCCGCATGGAATCGCAAACACGTTTATGCAAAGCGGCGGCTATTCTCTCTGCCGTTGCGGGGATGCTGGTCGGGCTGTTTGTCGGCCTGACGACGTTGTTTTCGAATTTCGGCCATACGGAAGTTTTGAAAACGCTTGCGTCGCCGTCCGAAACGTTTGAGGCGCGCGTGATTGATGTAGATCAGGGCGCTTTGGGTGGCAATACCCTCGTCGATGTGCGGGACTGCCGGTTTTCATTGGATATGGGATTCTGTGTCATTCGCCGACGGGATCGCCGCGTTTATACCGGGCCGTGGGGAGAAGGAGAGAAATTGGAAATCGCATGGCGCGGCGACGAAACGCTTATCGTCGGCGGCCATGCGTATCAGTTGGATGAAATTTAGACCTTTCTCCACCGCTTGAGCGTCGGCAGATAGCGCGAAAGCGCGTCCCTGGCGGCTTTTTCGTCGGGGAACAGGCCGAGCTTGACCTCGATCGGCGCGCAGAAGCTGATCATTTCGGAAAGCGTTCCGGTCATGGCTTCCTCGCCGTTTGGGCAGCAGTAAATGCAGTAATCGGCGTTGGTCGTGCCGTCGGCGTTTTTGCCGAATTGTTCCGGCACGGTCAGCGGCATGCCGCAGCTCTGGCAGATCGGGGTGTTTGCGAAATGTTCGTTCTTTTCCATGAAAATCATCCTCCTTGTTGGTGATGGCTGGATTATCGCATGGAAAAGCTGACAACAGCGTGTCAGGTTTTGTAAAGCGCCGACATTTTTTCAAGTTCGCGGCAAACCGCGTCCGCGAGCGCTTTCGGCTTGACGACTTTTGCGTGCGCGCCGTAGCTCAGAATGAAGGAAATCAGCCATTCGCCGGGCATGAATTCGGTCTGCACGAGAAAGCCGCCGTCTTCCGTCCGTGAAAGCTGCTCTTCTTCAAAATCGTCGTAGATGCGGAACGCCATCTCCGCATCGATGCGCAGTATGAAGCGGACGGGCGGCGTGTTCGGCTGGATATCCGCCGGTTCGACGGCCGCGCAGGCCAGAGCTTCCGCCGGGAATTCGCCCGGGACAACGTGCAGACGCTTGATGCGCGTGAGCTTGAAGGTGCGCATGGCGCGTCTGTGCATGCAGTAGGCCAGCAGATACCACGCGCTGCTTTTGAACCACAGGCGGACGGGGCAGACCTCGCGCGGGGAACAAAGCCCGCTGCTGTTGTAATAGTCAAAGGCGAGCGTCTGCCGGTTCAGGATGGCCGCTTTCAGCGCGGGAATCAGGCCGTCGCGCGCGCCGCTCCAATCCGCAAAGTCGATGCGCACCCAATCCGCCTGACCGCCGCCGAAAAACGCGCTCAGCTTGCCGAGCGTCTCCCGGTCGGATGCGCCGGTGGAGGCGAGCGCCTGCAAGGCGGCGAGCATATCCTGCTTTTCCGCGGCGCTGACGATGGATTTGTTCAGCCG
Organism: uncultured Clostridia bacterium; assembly: GCA_934630975.1. GTDB lineage: Bacteria > Bacillota > Clostridia > Christensenellales > Aristaeellaceae > Ventricola. Next base: position 2,622 of record CAKTXH010000013.1, read on the forward strand.
GAACGTGGGCAGAATGGCGATGCCGCCGTCCCGACCGCGCTCGGCATAGACGGGAACGCCCGCTTCGCCGAGCGTCTGCACGTCGCGGTAAATCGTCCGCACGGAAACCTCCAGCAGCCCGGCAAGCTCCGGGGCGGGGACGCGCTCCCGCTCGAGCAGGATATAGAGCAGGCGGAAAAGACGGCTGATCTGCATGGCGTTCACTCCTTTGACGATCATCGTATCACAGCGGGAGAGCACTTGCAAGATCAAATGGTTCGTGCTATCATGTCAACCACGGAAAGGGGGAGCGTCATGCTGTTTTGTCAGGTCATCGTGGATATCAACCACACGGACGTGGATCGGATGTTCACCTATCGCGTGCCGAAAGGGCTGGACGTCTGCCCCGGCATGCGCGTGCATGTGCCGTTCGGGCCGCGAAAGCTGGAAGGCGTGGTCGTCGAGATGACGGAGGACTGCGACCTGCCGCCCGAGCGCGTCAAGGATATCTGCGACACGCTGGAGGATTATCCCGCCGTGCTGCCGCCGCTGCTCGAGCTGGCGAAGGATATTCAAAAAGCGTCGTTCTGCACGTTGGCGATGGCACTTCGGCTGATGTTTCCTGCGCAGATGCGCGGCCAGCGCATCCATGAAAAGCAGCAGGAGGTCGCCGTGCTGACCGTCGCGCCGGACGTGCTGGGGCAGGTGATCGCCGCGCAGGCGCGCGCGCCCAAGCGGGCGAAGGTGCTGCGCGCGTTGGCCGACGCGCCGGAGATGGAGCTGACGACTGCCGCGCTGCGCGAGACCGTCGGGGACTGCCGCGACGCGCTGAACGCCCTTTGCAAAATGGGCTTTGTGAAGTTGGAAAAGCGGGAGAGCCTGCGCAGGCCCTACGGCGCGATGGAGCGCCTTTCCGCGCAGGATCCCAAGCTCACCCGCCAGCAGGAGGACGTGCTCGCCGAGCTTCTGCCCGCCGTGGAAGCGGGAAAGGGCGAGTTTCTGCTTTACGGCGTGACGGGCAGCGGCAAGACGGAGGTGTTCATCCGCGCCGTGCGCCGCGCCGCGCAGTTGGGTAAGACGGCCATTGTGCTTGTGCCGGAAATCGCGCTCACCCCGCAGATGGTTTCGTGGTTCCGCTCCCGTTTCGGCGAGGATGCGGCGGTGCTCCATTCGCGCCTTTCTCCGGGCGAGCGATACGACGAGTGGCGGCGCATCCGCCGGGGCGACGTGCGCGTGGTCATCGGCGCGCGGTCGGCGATCTTCGCGCCGCTGCAAAACGTCGGTCTGATCATCATCGACGAGGAGCACGAGCAGAGCTACATTGCCGATAACAACCCGCATTACGACGCGCGCCAGCTGGCGCACGAGCGATGCCGAAGAGAGGGTGCGGCGCTGCTGCTGGCCAGCGCAACGCCGAGCATGCGCTCCTTCGCGATGGCCGGGCGCGGCGATTTGACGCTGCTGGAAATGCCCCGGCGCGTCAACAACCGCCCGATGCCGCAGGTTCATGTCGTGGATATGCGCGAGGAGCTGAAAAAGGGCAACCGAAGCGTGTTTTCCGGCGCGCTGGTCAACGGGCTGGATAAGTGCCTGAAAAGCGGCAGACAGGCGATTCTGTTCGTCAACAGGCGCGGCTTTTCCACGTTCGTCTCCTGCCGAAACTGCGGCTATGTCGTCACCTGCACCCAGTGCGACGTTTCCATGACGTACCACAGCGCGGAGAACGTGCTTCGCTGCCATTACTGCGGGCAGGAAGCCGCTGTGCCGAAGGTCTGCCCGGAGTGCGGCAGCCCATATATCAAGTATTTCGGCGTGGGCACCCAGCGCGTGGAGGAGGAAGTGCACAGGCTCTTCCCCGATGTGCCGACCCTGCGCATGGATAACGACACCACCCGCACCAAGGACGCGCACGCGACGCTGATTGAGCGCTTCCGCCGGGGCGAAGCGCGCATCCTCGTCGGTACGCAGATGATCGCCAAAGGGCTGGATTTCCCGAATGTAACGATGGTGGGCATCGTCGCGGCGGACGCGATGCTGAAACTGCCGGATTACCGCTCGGCGGAACGCACCTTCCAGCTTCTTACGCAGGTGGCCGGGCGCGCGGGCCGCGCAGATGCGCCGGGCGAGGTCTTTTTGCAGACCTACGACCCGGAAAATTACGCCGTGGAAGCCGCAAGCCGGCAGGATTACCGCGCGTTCTTCGAGGAGGAGATGCGCCGCCGCCGCCGCACGCTCTACCCGCCGTATACGCTGATTGCGCGCCTGCTCTTTGAAGCGGACGGCGAACAGGCCGCCCAGCAGGCCGCCGAGGCCGCCATGCGCCTGATGGAAGCGTTTTTCGAGCGGCGGACATATTTAAAAAAGTATGTGATCGCCCTGCGCGTGATGGCCTGCCCGATCAAGAAAATCAAGGGCAAAAGCCGCTGGCAGGTGACGCTGAAAATCGTCGATCAGCCGATTTGTCAGGAAGCCGTAGGCAAGATGAGCGAAATCGCCGCCGCGCCGACGGCAGGCTGTCTGTGCGTCTGCCAGATCAATCCTTCGAGCATGATGTGACGCGCCTGGGCAGACCGAACGAAAAGAAAACATGGCTCAAATCCTCGCGCCGCGCGGCTTCAAAAACGCGCGGCGCGAGCTGTTTGGCGAGCGTTTGGCAGAGCAGCTGCGCGTCGGTGCGGTTGGGGATGAGCGTCTGCGCCAGATAGACGGCGGCGCGGTCAAACAGGCGTTCAAGCTCGCCCTGCGTTTTGCCGTGAAACAGGGTCAGCAGCGCCGCGCGGTCGTCGCCGGAGACGTGCAGCCGCCGCGGCGGCTTGTTTAGAAGCGCAAGCGCCATCGCGTTTTCCAGAACCGGGGTCAGCAGATTGCAGATCAGCGCGCGCCAGCGGGCGCTTACGCCGTCCAGCAGCGCCAGCACCCGGTGAACGGGGAAGCAGACCAGCAGCTCGCTTTCCAGCGACAGCCTTTGCAGGTAACAAAGCGCGTAATCCACGCCCATCAGCGATTCGGGCACGGGCAGGCAGAGCTGATAGTCGATATCGCCGGGCACATGGTGCGGAAAGAAAACCGCGTCATAGCGTTTCAGCCCTTCGAGGAGGGAAGAAAGCGTCGCGCGCAGGGCGATGCAGCCGAGGTCGTCCGTGCGCAGGCAGAGGTCTGAAGCCAGCGCCAGCGCCGCGTCGCGCTTCTGCATCAGCCGGGCCTGCGCCTGTTCGTAACAGGCGAAAATATCTTGGCCGACAAGCGGGGAAAAACGCTCCGGCTTGGTCGGATCGACGGCAAGCGTGTAGAGGATCGAAACGAGCAGTTCGTTCGCCGTCTCCTTGGGCAGGCTGCCGCCTGCGCCCTGCGTATATCGCCTGGCCTGCGCGGCCAGCAGCGCCATCAGATCGGCATGCAGCGCGTCACTTTGCGCGGGCGAAAGGGTGAACGCGGGATTATTCTTCATGGGTATCCTCCTTGGAAAGTGCGGCGAAAAGGTCGCCCGCGCGGCAGTCGGCCAGCGCTTCCGCCGAACCGCCGCAAGCGCCGTCGAACAGCCTGCGCATGGCAAGAAGCAGGTTGTCGTCCGCCATCGCGTCGCGCGTCTCGGACTTGAACGCGTAAAACAGCTCGGTCAGCGCCGACAGCGTGTCCGGCCAGCCTTCGGCGAGCACGTAGGGCGAATCGGCAAACGCGGCCATCAGCTTGGGCAGAATACCGCCGGAAAAATCGACGCGCCCCAGATCGAGCAGCGTCCGCTCCTGATGGGCGAGCAGCGCCTCGGCCTGCTGGGCGGAGAGTGGAAGCCCCGCGCGGGCGGAAAGCGCGCAGAGCGTCTGCGGCGCGGCGGGGCGGAAAACGGGCGTTAAATCCAGCATGAAAATCACCTCGTATTTTTCTTACACCCGCGCGAAAAAAAGAACCAGACTTGACTTTTGGCCCGTTTTGTGGTAATATAACAATCACAAAAGCAAAAGATTTTCGCCCCGGCGCGCGCCGAGGGCGTTTTTTTGCGCCGCTGGCTCTTCCATTTTGCGCGGATTTGCTTTATAATGAAAAGGATGATGGGTTAATGTGTCCATTTCTGTTCATTTGAGCGGGAAGGGCAGGACAAGTTAAAGGAGAGACGAGTTTTCATGGCGCTTCGCAAGATTATCTGCATCGAGGACGAGCTGCTTCGCAAAAAAAGCCGCCCGGTTGAAAAGTTTGACGAGAAGCTGCACAAGCTGCTTGACGATATGGCCGAAACCATGTACAACGCCAACGGCGTGGGTCTGGCCGCGCCGCAGGTGGCAGTGCTGCGCCGCGTGGTCGTGATGGATTGCGGCGACGGGCTGATCGAGATGATTAATCCCGAAATTCTCGAAACCGAGGGCGAGCAGGACGGGCCGGAGGGCTGCCTCTCCGTGCCGGGCCGCCGCGGCATGGTCAAGCGCCCGATGAAGGTGCGCGCCAAATTCCAGGATCGCAACGGCGAATGGTACGAGATCGAGGCCGAGGAGCTGCTGGCGCGCTGCATCATGCACGAGACGGATCACCTCAACGGCCAGTTGTACGTAGATATCATGTCCCGCGAGCTGTTCGACGAGGACGACGGGGAAGAGACGGAGGAATAACGCGTGAGAATCGTGTTTATGGGTACGCCGGATTTCGCCGTGCCGTCGCTGCGCGCGCTGATTGACAACGGCTACAACGTCGTCGGCGTGTTCTGCCAGCCGGACAGGCCGAAGGGGCGCGGGCACAAGCTCGCCGCCTGCCCGGTGAAGGAGACGGCGGCTGCGGCGGGGATTCCCGTCTTTCAGCCGGAACGCATCAAGCGCGCGGAAGGCGTGGAGGCGCTTCGCGGCCTTGCGCCCGACCTGTGCGTAACGGCGGCGTTCGGCCAGCTCCTCTCGCAGGAGATTCTGGATATTCCCAAACTGGGGACGATCAACGTCCATGCGTCGCTGCTGCCGCGCCACCGGGGCAGCGCGCCGATCAACTGGTGCGTGATGATGGGCGAAACCGTCACGGGCATCACGACGATGTACACCGATATCGGCATGGACACCGGCGACATGCTGCTCAAGGCGGAAACGCCCATCGGCGAAACCGAGACGGCGGGCGAGCTGAGCGACAGGCTCTCCGAGCTGGGCGCGCAGCTGCTCGTCAAGACCCTGCGCGAGCTGGAAGCGGGCACGTTGAAGCGCGTTCCGCAGAACCCGGACGAGGCCACCTACGAGCCGAAGCTCGATAAGGAAACCGGCCGCATCGACTGGGCGAAGACCGCGCGGGAGATCGACTGTCTGGTGCGCGGCGCAACGCCGTGGCCGGGCGCGTTCACCGCGACGGCGGACGGCGCCATCAAAATTTTCAGCGTGAAACCGCTTCGCAGAGGCCCGAGCGGCGCGCCCGGCGAGATTATATCCGCCGACGCGAAAACGGGGCTGGTCGTCGCCTGCGGGGATGACGACGTGGAGCTTGAAACCATTCAGATGCCCGGCGCAAAGCGCATGAACGCGAAGGATTATCTGCGCGGGCACGACATGCAGACAGGAATCTGTCTGGGAAAGGCGTAATCAATGGCAGACAACAGAGGGCGCGACGGCGGTTTCCGCGGCGCAAATCGAAATACGGATAGAAAGCCGCGCGGCGACAAGCCCGCTTACGGCGAGAAGAAATTCGGCGAGCGCAAGTTCGGCGATAAAAAGCCCTACGGCGCGCGCGGCGATAAGCCGGCTTTCGGCGAAAAGAAGTTCGGGGACAAGAAGCCTTACGGCGAACGTAAATTCGGCGATAAGCCCGCTTATGGCGAAAAGAAATTCGGCGAGCGCAAGTTCGGCGAGAAGAAGCCTTACGGCGAGAAGCGCGGTTTCGCGCCGCACGGCGACCGCAAGCCCGGCTTCGGCGCGCCGCATGTGGAGCGCAAGCCGCGCCCGGTGAACCTTGCGCCGCGCCGCGTGGCGCTGGAAACGCTGCTGGACGTGAGCCGCTCGGACGCATACGCGTCGCTGGCGCTGGATAAGCGGCTGGCGCAGGCCAACCTGCCGCGCCGCGACCGCGCGTTCGTGACCCAGCTGGTGTACGGCACGCTGGAAAACCGCATGACGCTCGATTGGCGCATCGACCAGTTCCTCGAGGGCAACAAGGAGATCGACCAGACTGTGCGCGAGATTCTGCGCATGGGCGCGTATCAGCTCTTCTACCTCGACCGCGTGCCGGACATGGCGGCGGTGGACGAATCCGTCAGCCTGACCCGCGCGATGGGGCTGGAAGCGCTGACAGGGCTGGTTAACGGCGTGCTGCGCAACATGATCCGCGGCAAGAACGACGTGGTTTGGCCGAAGCCGCAGGATGACGCGGTGAAGTATCTTTCCGTCATGTTCAGCGCGCCGGAAACGCTCTGCCGGATGTTGGTGGAGGCTTACGGCGAGCACGACGCGATGGAGATTCTGCGCTACCGCCCGAAAGATCGCAGCGTGACCGTTCGCGTGAACTATCTGCGCTGCGACGACGCGCGCCTGCGCAGCCTCTTTGCCGACGACGAGCTGGAATTCGACCCGGGGATTCTGCCGGGCGTGTATAAGGTGCACAGCGCGGGCGACATGACCCGCATGCGCGCTTTCCAGAACGGTTTGTTCACGATTCAGGGCGAAAGCTCCGTGCTGGCCGCGCGCATGGTCGGCGCGAAGCCGGGTCAGACCGTGCTGGACGCCTGCGCCGCGCCGGGCGGCAAGACCGCCGTGCTCAGCGAGATGATGGGCGATACGGGCCGCGTCTACGCGTGGGATACGCACGCGCACCGCGTCGAATTGATCCGCGGCACGATGAACCGCCTGAAGCTGGAAAACGTGCGCCCGGCGGTCAAGGACGCTTCCGTCCCGCGCGAGGATATGGCGATGACGCTGGACGCGGCGCTGGTGGATGCGCCCTGCTCCGGCACGGGCGTGATGAACGAAAAGCCGGATGTGAAATACCGCGTGACCGAGGAAGGCGTGCAGGCGCTCTGCCGCACCCAGAAGGATATCCTCGACGCGATTGCGCCGATGGTGAAGGTGGGCGGCACGCTGGTGTATTCCACCTGCTCCATTCTGCCGCAGGAGAACGAAGCGCAAATCAAGGCGTTCCTCGAGCGCCATCCCGAATATGAAATTCAGCCGATGGGCGCGGAACTGCCGGAGAAGCTGGCGGCGCACGAGAACGCCTACGGCCTGCAAATGTTTGCGCACAGGGACGGCACGGACGGCTTCTATGTCTGCCGCATGCGCAGGGTGAAAGCGTAATGAACGAAATGGAAAAAACGCAGCTCCTTGGCATGACCCCGGACGAGCTGACGGCGTATTTCAAGCAGCTCGGTCAGCCCGCCTTCCGCGCCAGGCAGGTGTTTTCGTGGCTGCATCAGGGCGCGGGCTTCGAGCAGATGAGCAACCTGCCCAAGGCGCTGCGGGAGACGCTTGCCGAAACCTGCGTGGCGAACCCGGTCGCCGTGCTGGAGACGATTGAATCCAAGCTCGACGGCACGATCAAGCTGCTGTACCGGCTGCCGGACGGCAACGTCATCGAAGGCGTATTGATGCGCTATAAATATGGCAACACGCTCTGTCTGTCCACGCAGGTGGGCTGCCGGATGGGCTGCGCGTTCTGCGCTTCGACGCTGGACGGCTGCGCGCGCAGCCTGACCCCGGCGGAGATGCTGGGGCAGATCGTCTGCGCCAACGGCGTGCTTGCGCCGCAGAACCAGAAGGTCGGCAACATCGTGCTCATGGGCAGCGGCGAACCGCTGGATAACTACGACAACGTGGTAAAGTTCCTGCGGATTCTGCGGATGGAGGGCGGCCTGTGCATCGGTATGCGCAGCGTCTCCCTTTCAACCTGCGGGCTGGTGGAAAACATGCGCCGCTTCGCGGAGGAGGATCTGCCGGTGACGCTGTCGCTGTCGCTGCATGCGCCCAACGATGAGGTGCGCAAAAAGCTGATGCCCGTCGCCCACAAATACAGCATGGACGACGTGCTTTCCGCCTGCCGCAACTACATCGAAAAGACCGGGCGGCGCGTGATCTTTGAATACGCGCTGGTGCACGGCGTGAACGCCGACCCGGCGCAGGCGGTCGAGCTGGCGGGCAGGCTGCGCGGCATGCAGTGCCACGTCAACCTGATTCCGCTCAACAGCGTGCCGGAGCGCGGCCTGACGGGCGTGACTGAGCGCGAGGTGGACGCGTTTAAGCACGCGCTCGAGCAGAAGGGCATTTCCGTGACCCGCCGTCGCGAAATGGGCGACGACATCGAGGGCGCGTGCGGCCAGCTCCGCAGGCGCTATATCAAGGACAACAATTTGAATTCCGAGGCTTAAAAACAGCGGGGAGTGAACGACGTGGCGGCGACGATGCGCACCGATATCGGCAAAAAACGCAAACAGAATGAGGATGCGGGCTGGTTTGACGAGAAGCGCGGCATTTTTGTCGTCGCGGACGGCATGGGCGGCCATCTGGCGGGCGAAGTGGCCAGCCAAATGGCGATTGACGCGGTGCGCAAAATGGCTGCGCGGCATAAAAAGCCCTCCATCGACCAGCTCAAAAAGACGGTGCTCGGCGCGCACGAGCGGATTTATCTGCACGCGCAGGGGCATGCGGAGTGCGCGGGCATGGGCACGACGCTCTCGATGATGTGGCGCGGCGCGGGCTATATGTATATCGCGCACGTCGGAGACAGCCGCATCTACCGCCTGCGGGACGGGCACATGGAGCAGATCACGCAGGATCATTCCCTTGTCGGCGAGCTGGTTTGCGCGGGCATTTTGACCCCGGAGGAGGCCAGAACGCATCCCCGGCGGAACATCATCACCCGCGCGCTCGGCACGGAGGGAGATAACACCCCCGACCTGCTGGCGGCGGACATGCAGCCCGGCGACTGCTTCCTGCTCTGCACCGACGGGCTGACGGGCATGGTGCGCGACGGCGATATCGAAAAAACGCTCCTGGACAGCAAAACCATCGACCAGGCGGCTAACCGTTTAATCGAGATGGCGCTGGACGCGGGCGGCAACGACAACGTGACGCTGATTCTCTGCACCGGCGAGGAGGGCAAACCGTGGAAACAAGACTGATCGGTAAAATCATCAGCCGCCGTTTCCGCGTGGAGGATATCATCGGCCGGGGCGGCATGGCGATCGTATACCGCGCGTTTGACCTCAAAACCCATCAGACGGTGGCCATCAAGGTGCTGCGCGAGGAATACGCGGAGGATCCCGAATACAAAGAGCGGTTCAGGCGCGAGGGCGAGGTCTGCCGCAAGCTCAGCCACCCGAACGTCGTCAACCTGATCGACGCGGGGGAGGTCGGCGACGTATCCTATCTGGCGATGGAATACGTGGACGGGCAGACGCTTAAAGAGCTGATCAACCAGAACGGCGGGATCGGGCAGGAGGACGCGGTGCGCTTCACGCTGCAAATCCTCGCGGCGCTGGGACATGCGCATCAGCGCGGCATCATCCACAGGGACGTGAAGCCGCAGAACGTGATGGTCTCCCGCGCGGGGCAGGTGAAGGTCGGCGATTTCGGCATCGCGGGCATGGCGGATACCAAAACCCTGACCACGGACGGCAACGTCATGGGTTCGGTGCACTATTTTTCCCCGGAACAGGCCAAGGGCATGAAGGCGACGGCGGCGAGCGATTTATACTCCGTCGGCGTGATTCTCTACGAAATGCTCTGCGGCCATGTGCCGTTCGAGGGGGAAACGGCGGTTTCCGTCGCGATGATGCACCTGATGGAGCCGCCCAAGCCCATCGAGGAGCAGGCCAAGGTCAGCCCGGCGGTGGCGATGATCGTGGCGAAATCGCTCAAAAAACTGCCGCAGGAGCGATACCAGAGCGCGGACGCGATGGCGCGCGATCTGCGGCGGGCGCTCCGCCACCCGGACGGCGAATTCATGATGCAGCATCACCCGGCGATTCTCGAGGAATCGCGCGAAGTGGCTGAAAAAATTCGGAAAAAGAAAAAATCCGGCGGCGTGCCCGCGCGGTTTTTGACGCTGTTCATCCTGCTGGTGCTGATTGCGCTCATCGGCGTGGCGGGGCTCAGGCTGTACCGCACGATGTTCGTAACCGCGCGCATGCCCGATTTAACCGGGCTGGACGAGGCGACGGCGCAGCGCATGGTGAGCAACGCGGGGCTGACGCTGGAAACGGAATACGCGTACAGCGATCAGGCGGAAGGGTATATCTTTGACCAAAGCCCCGATGCGAATACCGAGGTGAGGCGCGGCGGCACGGTCACGGCGACGATTTCCAGGGGCAACGGGCTGCTGCTTGTGCCGCGGCTTGCGGGCATGACGCAGGCGGACGCGGAAAACGTGCTGATTGCGCAGGGGCTTTCGCTGGGCTATGTGGAAATTGTGCCCAGCGAGAAGCTGCGCGGCGTGGTGCTTGCCCAAAGCCCGGAAGCGGGAACGAACGCCGAGCCGGGCGCGGCGGTTTCGCTGACGGTTTCGGGCGGGCGCGTCGTCGTGCCGGAACTGGTCGGCCAGCGCGAGGAAGAGGCCGTCGAGCGGATGGCTTCCGTCGGCCTGACCTGCGGCGAAATCAGCTATGAAACCGTGGAGACGGCCAGGCAGGACGGCGTGGTGCTCGCGCAATCCATCGACAAATTCACCGAGGTGCTGCCCGGCAGCGTAGTGAATATGACCGTAGGCCGATATGACAGGCGGCGCTATACGGCGGGCGTGACCGTGACGGTCGATGTGCCGGAGAGCGGCGTGACCGTCCGCGTGACGCTGGTGGATGAAAACGGGCAGGAAAACGACATGTACGCCGCGACTTACAACGACGCGGGGCAGCTCGAGCTGCATGTGACGCTCAGAAGCGAAACCAGCGGCGTGCGCACATGGCGGCTCTATCTGGATGGCAACTTCAAGAGCGAAGCGACGGCGGTTTTGCAGTAAAGGAGAACTATGACGGGAAGCATCCTGCGGGGAATCGGCAGTTTTTACACCGTGCTCTGCGATGAGGACGGACAGGAATATACCCTGCGCGCGCAGAAGAAACTGCGCCATCAGAAAATGACGCCGATGGTCGGCGATCACGTCCGCTTTACGCCGGGGCAGGGCGAAGAGGACGGCTGGCTGGAGGAAATTCTGCCGCGCAGGAGCATGATGGAGCGGCCGAGCGTCGCCAACGTCGATATGCTGATGCTGGTGGTGGCCAGCGTGCCGCAGCCGGATATGCTGCTTTGCGACAAGCTGATTCTGCGCGCGGAAAAGGGCGGCATGATTCCGGCGATCTGCGTCAACAAAATCGACTTGGGCGACGACCTGGCTGAACAGATTCGGCGCGAATACGTCGGCACGCAGCTTCGCGTGTTCAGCGTCAGCGCGCACGAAGGCACGGGCGTCCCCGAACTGCGGGAGGCCATGCGCGGCAAAGTCACGTGTCTGGCCGGGCAGTCCGCCGTAGGCAAAAGCTCGCTGCTCAACGCGCTGTTCGGGCTGGGGCTTGAAACCGGCGGGTTGAGCCGCAAGACCGAGCGCGGGCGGCATACGACCCGGCGCGCGGAGATGATGGTTGTGGACGGCATGTTCGTGCTCGATACGCCGGGGTTCAGCCTGCTGGAGCTGGAAAACGGGATTGATCCGCAGGATTTCGCGCAGCTTTACCCGGAATACAACGCGCTGGCGGGCGAATGTCGCTTTCAGCCGTGCCTGCACGACAGAGAGCCGGGGTGCGCCGTGCATGCCGCCGTGGACGCGGGCAGGCTGGGCGCGGCGCGGTGGCAGCGATACAGAGAACTGCTTGCGCAGGTTCGTGAAAATTGGAAGGGGCGTTACGAATGAGCAAAAGGATCGTCGAGATTTCGCCGTCCGTGCTGGGCGCGGATTTGATGCGTTTGGGCGAAGAAATCGGCATGGTGGAAGCGCTGGGGATTCACTGGCTGCATCTGGATAACATGGACGGGCATTTCGCGCCGAACATCAGCTTCGGGCCGGATTTTGTGCGCGCCATCCGCAAACAGACGAAGCTGTTTCTGGATACGCACCTGATGCTGTCCAACCCGATGCAGTACATCGAAGCTTACGCCAAGGCGGGCGCGGACCTGATTACCGTGCACGTCGAGGCGGAGGACAACTGCGCCGAAACGCTGGAAGCCATCCATGCGCTGGGCGTGAAGGCGGGCGTGAGCGTCAACCCGGAAACCCCGGTCAGCGCGATCGAGCCGCTGCTGCCGCTGTGCGACCTCGTGCTGGTGATGACGGTGAAGCCGGGTTTCGGCGGGCAGACGCTCCGCGAGGACTGCGTGGCGAAAATTCCCGAAATTCGGAAGATGATCGAGCAGACGGGGCGCGACATCCTCATCGAGGTGGACGGCGGCGTGAAGCAGGGCAACGCGGCGCAGGTGATCGACGCGGGCGCGGATGTGTTGGTCATGGGCACGGGGCTTTTCCGCGCGGAAGATCCGAAAGCCGTCGTTCAAGCGGTGATGGGAGCGTAACATGAAGGTTTTGATCGTGCTCGGCGGGGACGCGCCGGGCGTTGAACTGCTGAAGAACTGCGTGAGCGAGGCGGATTTCTCCATCGCGGCGGACAGAGGACTGGAAGCCTTTGACGCGGCGGGGCTTGAGCCGGATATGCTTATCGGCGACATGGATTCCGTTTCGCCGGAGGTGCTGGCGCGGTACGAAAGCAGGCTGTCGGAGGACAGGCTGAACTGCATCAAAAACGATACGGACTGCGAATATGCGCTGAACCTCGCCATCGAAAAGGGCGCGGCGGAGATTATTCTGCTCGGCGCGCTGGGCGGGCGGCTGGATCACGCGTTGGCCAATCTGATGATGGTTGTGCGCGCGGCGCGCCGCGGCGTGTGGGCGGAGATTCGCGCGGAGGGTGTGCGCATCGTCCGCGTGAACGGGAGCTATACGCTGGCGGGCGCGAAGGGCAGCACGATTTCGCTTCTGCCGCTGGGCACGGCGCGCGGGGTGACGATTCAGGGATGCTATTATCTGATTCGCGACTATACGCTGGAAAGCGATTCGTCGCTGGGCATGAGCAACGTGGTCACGGCGGATGAAGCGGTGATTTCCGTGCGCGAGGGCGACCTGATGCTCTTCCATTACAGCGACATTCACGGACATGGGGAAAGCGCATGAACCCGATTTTACTGGATGAACGCCTGAGCGCCGCGGCGGAACTGGCCCGCGAAGCGCTGACGGGCGTTGAAAAACCCGTCGCGGCGGATATCGGCTGCGACCACGGTTTTTTGACGGCCAAGCTGCTGGAGACCATGCCGAATTTGACGATGCTCGCCAGCGACGTGAGCGCGCCGTCTCTGGAGAAAGCAAGGCGGCTGCTCGGCGCGCGCGGGCTGAGCGAACGCGCTCAAATCACCGTCGCGGACGGCCTGAGCGCCGTTGACAGACCCGTGGACGCGGTGATGATCCTCGGCATGGGCGCGGGGACGATCCTCAAAATCGTTTCCGAAGGCCGGAAACAAATCGGCGGCGCGGCGCTGATTGTGCAGGCGAACGTCGATCTGCCGTTGCTGCGCGGCGGGTTGGCCGAGCTGGGCTTTACGGTTCAAAAAGAAATCTACTGCCGCGCGGCGGGAAGGCATTACGTGACGATGCTGGCGAAAGCGGGAAAAGCCGAAACGCCGGACGAGCGCCATCTGATGCTGGGCGTCTGCGCGGACGGCGCGCAAAGCGCCGAACAATACGACTACCTGACGTGGCAGAGAAGCGTTCGGGTGCGGGAAATGCTCTCGCAGGCGGGCACGGATACGCCGCGCGCGAAGGAACGGCTGCTGGCGGGCGGCCATGAGTTAAGCATCATTGCGGAGGTGATCGGCATGAACGCATGCACGGTTTCGGATATTCAAAAGCTGGTCGGCGAAATTGCGCCGTTCGAGCTGGCCGAGGAATGGGACAACGTGGGGCTGCTCTTTGGCCGCAGGGACGCGGAGGTGATGCGCATCGTCGTCGCGCTCGACCTGACGCAGAAGGCGGTGGACAAGGCGAAGGCGCTGGGCGCGCAGTTGATTGTGACCCATCACCCGATCATGTTCAGCGCAGTCAAGCGGGTGACGGACGAGACGCGCGAGGGCAGACTGATGCTCGACATGGGGCAGGCCGGAATCAGCCACATCGCGGCGCACACGAACCTTGACGCGGCGAAGGGCGGCGTGAACGATACGCTGATGCGCGCGATGGGCGCGGAAAACGTGCGCGGCGAGGGTTTTGTGCGCGCGGGCGACGTGCCCGAGGGAACGACTTTCGGCCAGCTCTGCGCGCGGGCGCAGAAGAAGCTGCATGCCGCCGTGCGCGCGTTCGGCAACGCGGAAACGCCGGTGCACGTGCTGGGCTGCTGCTCCGGCGCGGGCGGAAGCGAAATTGCGGACGCGCTGGCGCTCGGCGCGGATTGCTTCATCACCGGCGAAATGCGCCATCACGAGGCGCTCGACGCGCTGGACAAGGGCTGCTGCATCATCGAAGCGGGGCATTTTGAAACGGAAAACCCGGTCTGCGAAGTGCTCGCCGACGCTTTACAAAACGCAGCGGATGCGTTACAATATAACGTGACGGTTTTCTGCCTGAAGGATGATCCTTTTGGGCGTTGACAGATTGAGGAGGGCCATATTTTGGAACAGTACGAACTTTTGTGGCAGTATCAGCAGGTGGACATGGAGCTGGATCAGTATGAAAAGGAGATGCGCGGCAACAGCAACCGCAAGGAGCTGCTCAAGCACCGCGATTTCCTGCTGGAACAGCAGAACGTGCTCAAGAAGATCGAGGCCGATGTGGATATCATGAGCGACCGCATGGAAGCGCTGGCCGACGAGATTGAGCGCCTGAACGGCTCTGTGGCCGAGGCGACCGCCAGCTTTGAGGCACATCGCCCCGAAGACCTGGAAGAGGCGAAGAAGCAGATCGCCGCGCTCCAGAAGCTGATCACGACCATTTCCCGATATGAGAGCGAGCTTGCCAAGCTGCGCAAGGATTCCGAGGCCCGCGACCGCCAGCAGCGCGAGGTTCGCGTGCGCGCCGCCAAGGCCCGCGCGGAGTTCGACCGCATCAAGGTGATTTACGACGAGGAATACAAGCAGGCGAACGTGAAGCTCGAGGCGCTCAAGAAGAAGGTCGCCGAAGAGGCCAAGAGCATCGAGCCGGAACTGCTGGATAAATACAAGGCCATCAAGCGCCATTCCACGCCGCCGATCACCCGGATTCACGACGATCGCTGCGGCGGCTGCAACATGCAGCTCCCGGCGGCGGATATGAATAAAATCCGCACCGGTGCGGCGTATGTGGAATGTGAAAACTGCGGCCGAATCATTCTCGTGAAGTAACTCCTTCCGTCACAACTTCGTTGTGCCACCTCCCTCGGGGAGGGAGGCAGAACGGAACTTCCGATGCAGCTTTAGCGGAAGGCGTTCAGAAAAGGTTTGACAGCGAATGGCATTTATGCTATAATGTCGTCCGTTTGTGAGGCTGCCGGGCGGCCGCGCGCCGAAAGGTGTGAGGAAAGTCCGAGCTCCATAGGGCAGAGTGCCGGGTAACGCCCGGCGGGGGCGACCCCAGGGAAAGTGCAACAGAGAGATACCGCACGCTTGACGTGTAAGGGTGGAAAGGTGAGGTAAGAGCTCACCCGCGGCCTGGCGACTCGTCCGCGATGTAAACCCCGCTCGGAGCAAGAAACGAAAGAGCGATTGAGACGGCCCGTCGATGCTCTCAGGATTTCGCTTGAACCCATCGGTAACGGTGGGTCTAGATAGATGACCGCCGATTACAGAACTCGGCTTATAGGCAACGCTCACAACATTTTGGCTTTTCAGCGCAGGGCTTCGGTTCTGCGCTTTTCTATTGCGCGAAAAAGAGAGAAGCCTTATAATGAAAACAGATGAAACGCAAAGGAGCCGAAATCGAATGGAAGCAGCGAACCCAAAAACCGCCGGAAGCGGGGCGAGAATCGGATATATCGACGCGGCGCGGGGATTGGCGCTTTTGTGCGTGGTGCTGGGGCATTTGTGCCCGGGCGGCGCGATTGTGCAGTACATTTCTTCGTTCCATGTGCCGACTTTTTTCATACTTTCCGGCCTGTTGATGGCCGAACATGACGGCTGGAAAAGGCAGAGCTTGAAAGCGTTCGCGGCGCGGAAGGCAAAACGGCTGCTGTACCCGTATGCGACGTTCAGCGCGCTGAACCTGCTTCTCGTTTTCGTGCGAAGAGGGCAGAAGGCGCTGCTGCGGCAGTTTGTCGCGACGATTCTGGGCGAAGGGATCGACGCGCTCTGGTTTTTGTCGGCGTTGTTTCTGGCTGAGATTGCGTTCAAAATCGTGATGACATGCAGAAACAAAAAGCTTCGAATCGCCGCGTTTGCCTGCATGGCCGTCGGCACGGCGGGGTTCAGCTATCTGGGGCTTGGCGCGGTGCAGCGGGAAGGGCTTGCGCAGATCCTCTGCCTGATGAACGTCGTCAGCCGCGCGCTGGTCGGGTGCATCCTCATCGGTGCGGGCTATGGCTATGGCCGCATCAGAGCGAAGGTTCAACCCAAGCGAGCAGCCGTTTATGCGCTGACGGCAGGCGCGTTTGCGGCGAATCTGGCGCTGTTCAGGTTCAACACCGTGGATCTGCATTATTCCCTGATCGGCAATCCCGTGCTTTACTACGTCAATGCGGTCTGCGGCGCTTATGCGCTGATGAAGCTCTGCGAGATGTTTTTCGCTGAAAGCCGATTCCTTCATTTCTGGGGCAGAAACTCGGTCGTCGTGTTTGCGACGCACCTGAATTTCGGCATACTGGAAATGGCAAAGGCGATGACGGCGGCGGCGCTGCATGGGCGGTGCATCCCGATTGAATTTGCGCTTACGCTGCTTATCGAGGCGGCGCTGGTTTTCGTGATCAACCGATACGCCAAATGCCTTGTGGACGCCGACGCGGCGGCGAAAATGTTCAGGCATGGCGGAAAAGCGTGAATTGCGGCGCAAAGCTTCGGTTTTGCGCCGTTTTTTCGCAAAAAAGACTTGATTCGAATGAAAAGACATGATATAATCATGCGGAAAACGCACCTGCGCCTGTTTTTGTGCGCCCTGCCGCGGAAAAACTGCGGTCTGCACAAGCGAGAGGGCGCAGGGAGGGTTTAATAAAAGGAGGAAAACACACATGGCAGTTATCTCTATGAAGCAGCTGCTGGAGGCCGGCGTTCACTTCGGCCATCAGACCCGCCGCTGGAACCCGAAAATGGCGCCGTACATCTTCACCGAGCGCAACGGCATCTACATCATTGACCTTCAGAAGACCGTCCGCAAGATCGACGAGGCTTACGCGTTCGTCCGCTCTGTGGCGATGGAAGGCAAGAGTGTGCTGTTCGTCGGCACCAAGAAGCAGGCGCAGGAGTCCATCGAGTCCGAGGCCAAGCGCTGCAACATGTATTATGTCAACAACCGCTGGCTGGGCGGCATGATGACCAACTTCCGCACCATCAAGACCCGTATCGCCCGCCTGAACGCCATCGACGCGATGGAAGAGCGCGGCGAGTTTGAAGTGCTGCCGAAGAAGGAAGTCATCAAGCTGATGGCTGAGCGCGAGAAGCTCCTGGAGAACCTGGGCGGCATCCGCGAGATGAAGAACCTGCCGGGCTGCCTGTTCGTGGTTGATCCGCGCAAGGAGCACATCGCCGTGTCCGAGGCGCGCGCGCTGGGCATTCCGGTCGTGGCTATCGTCGATACCAACTGCGATCCGGACGAGATCGATTATGTCATCCCGGGCAACGACGACGCTATCCGTGCGGTGAAGCTCATCGCGGGCAAGATGGCGGACGCCGTGCTGGAAGGCAAGCAGGGCGAGCAGGCTGAGCCGGCCGCCGAAGCGAAGTAATCGACCGAAGCTGGAGGAAGATATTATGGCTAATATTACTGCTGCCCTGGTTAAGGAACTGCGCGAGCGCACCGGCGCCGGCATGATGGACTGCAAGAAGGCGCTCGTCGAGTGCGACGGCGACATGGACAAGGCCATCGACTTCCTGCGCGAGAAGGGCCTCGCCGCCGCTGCCAAGAAGGCTGGCCGCATCGCCGCCGAGGGCATGGTGGATTCCTTTGTGGACGAGAACGGCGTGGGCGTGACCGTCGAGGTCAACTGCGAGACCGACTTCGTGGCCAACACCGACCGCTTCAAGGCGCTGTGCCGCGATTTCGCCAAGCACATTGCCGCCGCCGCTCCGGCGACCGTTGAGGAAATGCTCGCTCAGCCGTTCTATGCGGACGCCAGCAAGACCGTCAACGATCTGATCGGTGAGGCGACCGCCTCCATCGGCGAGAAGATTTCCGTGCGCCGCTTTGCCCGTTTCGTGGCTGAGCACGGCATGGTGGACACCTACAACCACATGGGCGGCCGCATCGGCGTCATGGTTGAGCTGTCCTGCCCGGAAGTCACCGACGAAGTGAAGGCGCTGAGCCATGACCTCGTCATGCACATCGCCGCCGCAAACCCGCAGTTTGTGCGCCGCGACGAAGTGCCGACCGACAACCTCGAGAAGGAGCGCGAGGTTCTGACCCAGCAGGCTCTCAACGAGGGCAAGCCGGCGAAGATCGTCGAGCGCATGGTCGAAGGCCGCATCGAGAAGTACTACAAGGAAGTCTGCCTCCTCGAGCAGCCGTTCGTCAAGGATCCCGACATCAACGTGACCAAGATGCTCGGCGGCAAGGCCGACGTCGTTCGCTTTGTGCGCTTTGAGCGCGGCGAAGGTCTTGAGAAGCGTCAGGACAACCTCGCGGCGGACATCGCGGCTGAGCAGGCCAAGATGAAGAAGTAATTTCTTCCCACACAGGGGCATGCGCAAGCATCGCCCCTTTTTTGAAGCCATCATTGAGCGTAGAGCAGGAGAGGAGAAACCTATGGCAAAGTATAAGCGCGTTCTCATCAAGCTCAGCGGCGAAGCGCTGGGCGATCATGGCCGTCTGTTTGATTTTGACCAGATCGACCGCGTGGCCGACGTGATCCGTCAGCTTCACGAGACGGGCGCGGAAATCGCTATCGTGATCGGCGCGGGCAACATCTGGCGCGGCCGCCAAGGCCCGGCGGCGAAGATGACCGCCGTGAACGCGGATCACATGGGCATGCTCGGCACGGCGATTAACTCCATCGCGATGCAGGACGCGGTAGAGCGTCAGGGCATCGCGACCCGCGTGATGAGCGCGGTGGAGATGACGCGTTTCTGCGAGCCGTACACCTATCGCCGCGCGGTGCGCCATCTGGAAAAGGGGCGCGTGGTGATCTTCGCCTGCGGCACGGGCAACCCGTTCTTCTCCACCGATACAGCGGCGGCGCTGCGCGCGGTTGAAATCGGCGCGGACGCGATTCTGTTGGCCAAGAATGTGGATGGCGTATACGACAGCGACCCGCGCGTCAACCCGGACGCGAAGCTGCTGCGCGACATCACCTATCAGGAAGTGCAGGAGCGCGACCTGAAGGTGATGGACGCTTCCGCCATCACCATCTGCCGGGAGAACAAGGTGCCGTGCATCCGCGTGTTCGGGCTGGATGATCCGCAGAACATTCTGCGCGTCATCGAGGGCGACATGATGGGCACGGTCGTGCATCCGTAAGGACACAAAAGCGTTTTTTTCAAACAGCCGGAGTATTTGCTTCGGCTGTTTTGATATGTTTACGCAAAAGGGCTTGCCAAATGGCAGGGTTGTGGGGTAAAATATAGAAAAAGAAATTCGAGGAGGTATCTCCCATGACGATTACCGAAATTCAGAACAACGCCAAAACCAAGATGGAAAAGACCAAAGAGGTGCTGCGCAGCGACCTGATGGCGATTCGCGCCGGCCGTGCGAACCCGCAGCTGCTCGACCGTATCACGGTGGATTACTATGGCACGCCGACCCCGCTCAAGAACGTGGCCAACATTTCCGCGCCGGAACCGCGCGTGCTCCAGATCAATCCGTGGGACGCGAAGATGGTGAAGGATATCTCCAAGGCGATTCTGGCCAGCGACTTGGGCCTCACGCCGTCCAACGACGGCAAGGTGATCCGCCTGATGCTGCCGGAGCTGACCGAGGAGCGCCGCAAGGAGCTGACCAAGCTCGTGCGCAAGACCTCCGAGGAGAGCAAGGTGGCCATTCGCTCCATCCGCCGCGACGCGGTGGATCAGGTGAAGAAGCTCAAGAAGAACAGCGAAATCACCGAGGACGACCAGAAGAAGGCCGAGGACGACATCCAGAAGCTGACCGACGCGGCGATCAAGGACATCGACAAGATCGACGCGGAGAAGGAAAAGGAGATCATGGAGGTCAAATGAGAACGCAGCTGCTTGGGCTTCCTTTGAAGCAGGCTGAGGCGATTCTGAGCGAGGCGGGCGTCTGTCCGCAGATTCGCGAAACCAACGCGCCGCGCCGCGAAAACAAAGACGGCGGAACATTGCGCGTCGTTTTCGCATCGGACGACGGAAAACAGCTCGTTGCCGCGAGGTTTTTTGACCCGATTTCCGATCCGCAACCGTAAACAGACAGAAACGGCGGGTTTCGTCGGAGCGGCGCTCTGCGATACCCGCCGTTTGGATTCTAAAGCGGCCTTGAACTGCCGCGGGAGGATAAAGATGGCATCTCTTGGCCAAAATGAGGGCAAAGCGCCGATGACTTCGGCAAAAGCGCTTGAAAAGGAATTTCTGCCGCGCCACGTGGCGATCATCATGGACGGCAACGGGCGCTGGGCGCAGAAGCGCGGCATGCCGCGCACGTTCGGCCACAAGGCGGGCGTGGAGGCGCTACGCGAAATCATCAAATACTCCGACGAGCTTGGCATCGAGGCGCTGACGATCTATGCGTTTTCCGCCGAGAATTGGAAGCGCTCGGCGGAGGAGGTCGGCGCGCTGATGCGGCTTCTGCTGCAATACTTCACCAGCGAAATCGACGAGCTGAACGAGAAGAACGTGCGGATTCGCATTTTGGGCGATATCGACGGCATGCCCAAGGGGCTGGAAAAGCAGCGGGACGCGCTGCACGCCGCCATCCGCCGCACGCACGAAAACACCGGCTTGCAGCTGAATATCGCGCTGAATTACGGTGGTCAGCAGGAAATCATCCGCGCCGCGCAGAAATTGGCTGAACGCGTGGCGGCGGGCGATTTGAAGCCGGAGGAGATCGACCGGGCGGCGTTTGAAAACGAGCTGTATACCGCCGGTCTGCCGGATGTGGATTTTTTGATTCGGACGAGCGGGGAGATGCGGCTGAGCAACTTTTTGCTCTACCAGCTGGCGTATGCGGAGTTTTATCAAACCGATACGCTCTGGCCGGATTTCGACCGCCATGCTTATGATGAAGCGCTGCTGGCGTATGCGAAAAGAAATCGCCGGTTTGGCGGCGTTTAAGAAAGAAGGATTGTATGAAAACTCGCCTGATTACGGCGGCGATCGGCGTGCCGTTCCTCATCTTCGTACTGATTGTGCGCGGATGGTTTGCCGAGCTGGTGACTGCGCTTTTGACCATTATCGCGATGGGGGAATGTTACCGCGCGCTGGGCAAGGCAGGGTATAACGTCTGCGTATGGGGCGGCTATGCAGCGGCGGTTGCGATGTGGCCGTTGAGCCGCGTGATGGGCGTGCTTGACCCGCTGCTGCTGGTTGTGGCGGCGATGGGCATTTCGATGACGGGTGTGATGCTGCGCGAAAAGCCGACGTTCCCGGATGCGGCGGCCTCGGTGTATCCGCTGTTCACCTGCTTTTTGCCGATGTCCATGTTCATGATGATGATGAACAGCACCTACGGCGTGGTGCCGGGCATTGCGCTCATCACCATGGCGTTTGCGATTGCTTACGCCGGCGACGGCGCGGCGTATTTCGGCGGCCGGGCGATGGGCAGGCACAAGCTCTGCCCGAACGTCAGCCCGAAAAAGACGGTGGAAGGCGCGATTTTCGGCGTGGTCGGCGGCACGATTGCGGGGCTGATCTGCCGGGCAGTTTTTGTATACGCGTTTGACATGCCGATGCCGGGCATCCCGGCGACGATTGCGCTGGGGCTGATCGGCTCGGTGGCGGGCGAAATCGGCGACCTTTCCGCGTCGCTGCTCAAGCGGCACAGCGGAATCAAGGATTACGGCAAGATTTTCCCCGGCCACGGCGGCGTGATGGACAGATTCGACAGCGTGATTTTCACGCTGATTGTGATGTACTGCTACACGCTCGTGCTCTAAGGCGGGCGGACAGATTACGCGATTTCCATGCGAAAAACGGAGGCAGATATGCGAAAGTTGGCGATATTGGGTTCCACGGGTTCCATCGGCACGCAGGCGCTCGACGTTGCGGCGCGCCACAGCGACCGCTTTGCCGTTACCGCGCTGGTGGCGCACAGCTCGAGCGAAAAGCTTTTCGAGCAGGTGCGGCAGTTCCACCCGCAGATTGCGGCGCTTTCCGTTGAGCCGAAGGAGATTCCGGCGGATATCAAGGATAGCTGCCAGTGGATGTTCGGCGAGAACGTGCTGCTGGACGTGGTGCGCGCGTGCGATGCGGACGACGTGCTCGTCTCGGTCGTGGGCGTTGTCGGTCTGGCGGCGGTGATGGAGACGCTGGCCTGCGGCAAACGCGTGCTGCTGGCGAACAAGGAGCCGCTGGTTGCGGGCGGCGAGCTGGTGACGGAGGCGGCGAAGCGGGCGGGCCATCCGCTGCTGCCGGTGGACAGCGAGCACAGCGCGATTTTCCAGTGCCTGCAAGGCGCGCAGGGCAACACGCCGACCCGCCTGATTCTGACGGCGAGCGGCGGCCCGTTCCGCACGTGGAAGAAAGAGGACATCTACAACGCGCGGCCCGAGCAGGCGCTCAAGCACCCGAATTGGAGCATGGGGCGCAAGATCACGATTGATTCCGCGTCGATGATGAACAAGGCGCTGGAAGTCATCGAGGCGAGATGGCTGTTCGACATGCCCGCGGAGAAGATTGATGTGCTGATTCATCCGCAGAGCGTCATACATTCTATGGTCGAATACGCGGACGGCGCGGTGATGGCGCAGCTGGGCACGCCGGATATGCGTCTGCCGATTCTCTACGCGATGAGCTGGCCGGAGCGGCTTCCGACCGGCGGCAAGCGGCTCGATTTCACGCAGATGAACGCGTTGACCTTCGAGCAGCCGGATTACGACCGTTTCCCCGGACTCAAACTGGCGTATGACGCGCTGGCGGTCGGCGGCTCGATGAGCGCGGTGCTCAACGGCGCGAACGAAATCGCGGTGGACGCGTTCCTGCACGAGAAAATCCCCTTCGGCGCGATTGCGCGGCTGGTGGAAGAGACGATGCAGGCCGTGCCGGTGATCGCGCATCCGACGCTCGAGCAGGTGTTTGACTGCGACCGCGCCGCGCGGCAGAAGGCCACGGCGCTGCTGGATCGGTTTGGCGCGTAACGCGGGAGGTGCTTTCTTTTCATGTATGTGATTCTGGCGCTGCTGCTGTTGGGCGTGCTGATTATTGCGCATGAGGGCGGCCATTTCTGGGCGGCCCGCGCCTGCGGCATCGGCGTGCAGGAGTTTTCGATGGGCATGGGCCCGCTGATTGCCAAGTGGAAGAGCAAAAAGGAAACGCAGTTTTCGCTTCGCCTGCTGCCCATCGGTGGCTACTGCCAGTTTTACAGCGAGGACGAGGAGAAGCCTGACCCGCGCGCGTTCAACAATCAGCCGGTTTGGAAGCGCGCGATTACGGTATTCAGCGGCCCGCTGATGAACTTTGTAATTGCGTTTCTGGTGATCGTGCTGTTTATGAGCGCCATCGGCGTGGACACCGTTGTGCCGAAGGTGGCACAGGTGGAGGAAAACGCGCAGGCGGCGGGGCTGCAAATCGGCGATGAAATCGTGGCGGTCGGCGGCGAGGAGACGGCGACTTCGGACGCGATTGCGCAGGCTATCGCCGCGTCGGGCGGCGAGGCGGTGACGTTGACCGTGAAGCGGAACGGCGAGACGCTGGATTTGACGCTGACGCCGTTTTACGATGCGGAAGTTGAACGCTACCGCGTCGGCTTCTCGTTCGGGCAGGAGCGCGTTCGAATCTCTGTTTTTGAAAGCGTTCCGTTCTCGTTCCAGTACAATGTGGAAAGCGTGAAGCTGATTCTTTCCACGCTCAAAAACCTGGTGTTCAAAGGGCAGGGCGTCGACGATGTGACCGGCCCGGTCGGCACGGTTTACGTCATTCAGGAGGTCACGCAGCAGGGCGGTTTCGAGGTGTATCTCGAACTGCTGGCGCTCATCAGCGTGAACCTCGGCGTGATGAACCTGCTCCCGATTCCGGGGCTGGACGGCAGCAGGCTGCTGTTCCTGCTGGTGGAAGCGGTTCGCCGCAAGCCGGTCAGGCGCGAGCTGGAAGGCGCGATTCACGCGGCGGGCTTCATCCTGCTGATGGGCCTGATGGTGCTGCTGACGTACAAGGACATTATGCGGTTCTTTGTGAAGGGATAAGGGAGAAAAACATGAGCAAGAAAACACGGCAGGTCAAAGCCGGAAACGTCCTCATCGGCGGGGGCGCGCCGGTCAGCGTACAGTCGATGACGAACACCGATACGGCGGATGTGGAAGCGACGCTTTCGCAGATTCGCGCGCTGACGGTTGCGGGCGCGGACATTGTTCGCGTGTCCGTTTACAATGAGGCATGCGCCGACGCGGTGCGCGCGCTGGTGGACGGAAGCCCCGTGCCGCTGGTCGCCGATATTCATTTTGATTACAAGCTCGCCATCAAGGCGGTGGAAAACGGCATCCACAAACTGCGCATCAACCCCGGCAACATCGGCGGCGAAAAGAACGTGCGCATCCTCGCGGACTGCGTGAAGGCGCATCATATCCCGGTGCGCATCGGCGTGAATTCCGGCTCGGTGGAGAAGGATATTCTGGCCAAGTACGGCGGGCCGACCCCGCAGGGCATGGTGGAAAGTGCGCTGGCGCATGCGAAAATGCTGGAAAACTGCGGGTTTTACGATATGGTGCTCTCCATGAAGGCGAGCAACGTGCCGGATACCGTTGCGGCCTATCGGCTGGCGAGCGCCCAGTGCGATTATCCGCTGCACCTCGGCGTGACCGAGGCGGGTCTGCCGGAACAGGGCAAAATCAAGAGCGCTATCGGCATCGGTTCGCTGCTGCTGGACGGCATCGGCGATACGATCCGCGTTTCGCTGACGGGCGACCCGTGCCTTGAGCCGCCGGCAGGCATCGAGATTTTGCAGGACGTGGGGCTGCGCAAGAACTTCGTGCAGTATGTCTCCTGCCCGACCTGCGGGCGCACCTGCATCGACGTGGGCGGCATCATGCGCCGCGTGCAGGAAGAGCTGAAGGGCGTGAACGTGCCGTTCAAGGTGGCCGTCATGGGCTGCGTGGTCAACGGCCCGGGCGAAGGCCGCGAGGCGGATATCGGCATCTGCGGCGGCGGAAACGGCGCGGGTCTGCTGATCAAAAAGGGTCAGCAGCCGCAGAAGGTAACCGGCGATCTGGCGCAGATTTTGATTGACGAGATTCATAAGATGCTGTAAAATGCCTTCCGTCACGCGCCTGCGGCGTGCTAACCAGCGGCATTTCATTGGCTTGTTTCCGCCATAGGCGGCGACTGGTGATATGTTTTTCAAAGAGGAAGGAATAAAACAAAAATGAACCTCCCCGGCACGGGGAGGTTTTAGTGAGTTTTCTTTAAACGGCGCGAAGCGAATGGGAGGTGCAGGAACCTCAGGTTCCTGCCGGGGTTTGGGGCAGCGCCCCAACGTAAGAGGTGACGTACAAGTGGCACAACAGTGGGAAGGATTGCTCGAAGGCGCGGCGCAGGAGCTGAGGGGACATTTGACCCTCGAGCGCGTGACGGCCAGCAAGGCGGGCGACGAGATATCGGTCTTTTTCTCCTCGGATATGCTGGTGGAGGAAAGGCCGTTTCTGGCGGCTCAGCGCGCGATGCGGCGCAATTTCGCGCCGATGCGGGTGAAAATGATCATCCGCTCGCCGCAGCTGGCGCAGGATTTCCTGAGCGACCCGCAAAAATACGCGCCGTTCATCCTGCGCTGCGTCAAGCGCCGCCATCCCTCCGGCGCGCCGTTTATGAACGACGCGACGCTGGAATGTAAGGGCGACGTGCTCAGCGTGCTTGTGCCGCAGGATATCGCGCCGAAATTCCTCGCGCAGTCCGGCGTGGATAAGTACATCGAGCAGCTGGTTGAAAACGTGTTCGTGACGAAGGTGCACGTCGTCTTCCAGGCGGTCAAGCTGCGCGAGGAGCAGCTCGAGGAGATCCGCCGCCGCCGCAAGGCCGAGGACGAGCAGGCCGTCGCAGAGATGATTAAGACGCAGAGCGAGCAGGTCGCCGCGCAGGAGGCCAAAGCGGCCAAAGAAAAGCCGAAGGCCGTCTTCGGGCGGCCGATCACCGCCGAACCGCTGCCCATCAGCGAATTGACGGAGGAAGCCAGCAAGCTGACGATCTGCGGCGAGGTGCTGACGGTGGAGACGCGCGAGCTGCGCGGCGGTGAAATGCAGCTGCTTTCCTTCGCGCTGACGGATTACACGAACACCATCAAATGCAAGGCGTTTCTGCGCTATAAGCCCAGACGCGGGCGCTTTGGCAGCGCTTCGCAGGAGGAGGACGACCGCCCGCCGACGGAGGAGGAAAAGAAGGCCGTCGACGACGTGATCGCCGCCGTCAAAGAAGGCAAATGGTTCGCCGTGCGCGGCGACGTGAAGATGGACAGCTTCGAGCATGGCTTGGTGATGATGGTCAACGACATCGACGAGCGGGAGAAGCCCATGCGGCAGGATACCGCCGAGCGCAAGCGCATCGAGCTGCACATGCACACCAACATGAGCGAGATGGACGCGGTTTCCTCCGCTAGCGATTTGATCAAGCGCGCGGCGCAGTGGGGGCATCCGGCCGTCGCCATCACGGATCACGGCGTGGTGCAGGCGTTCCCGGAAGCTTTCGGTGCGGCGAAAAAGAACAAGATCAAGCTCATTCCGGGCATGGAGGGCTATCTGACGGACGTGACCGTCGTGGTCAAGGACGGCGACGACAGGCCGCTGACAGACGATATCGTCGTGGTGGACTTTGAAACCACGGGTCTCAACCCGCGCAAGTGCCGCATCATGGAAATCGGCGCGGTGCGCATCCGCAACGGGCAGGTGGTGGAGGAATACAGCCGGTTCGTCAACCCCATGGAGCCGATTCCGCAGGAGGTTTCCGAACTGACGCACATCACCGACGCGATGGTCGCCGACGCAAACCCGGCGGAGGTCGAAATACCGAAACTGCTGGAATTCATCGGCGGGGCGGCGTTCGCAGCGCATAACGCGAAATTCGATTATTCCTTCCTGACGGAGGAATGTAACCGGCTGGGCATTGAAATCCACATGCCGGTCATCGACACGCTGGAATTCTCCCGCCGGATGTACCCCAGCCTCAAGAGCCACAGGCTCGGCGCGGTCTGCAAATCGCTGGGCATCAGCCTGAAAAACGCGCACAGAGCCGTGCACGACGCGCGCGCGACGGCGCACATGCTCAACCGCATGCTCGACACGGCGAAGGAAAAGGGCGTTACCCGGCTGAACGAGATCAATTCCGCGCTGACGGGCGGCGCTATCGGCGATTCGTACCACATCATTCTGCTGGCCGCCGAGCAGGACGGCATGACCAACCTGAACAAGATCGTTTCGGAAGGCCACCTCAACTATTTCAGCCGCAAGCCACATACCCCGCGCGAAATTTTGCAGAAATACCGCAAGGGCATCATCGTCGGCTCGGCCTGCGAGGCGGGCGAACTCTTCCGCGCCGTGGTGGACGGCAAGAACGACACGGAGCTCAAACGGATCGCGCGGTTCTATGACTATCTCGAAATCCAGCCGATTGGCAACAACGCGTTCATGCTGCGCGAGGGCATGGCGGAGGACGAGGAGCAGCTGCGCGACTTCAACCGCAAGATCGTCTGGCTGGGCGAAGAGCTGGGCATCCCGGTCTGCGCGACGGGCGACGTGCACTTCCTTGACCCGAAGGACGGCAAATTCCGCGCGATCATTCAGGCGGCGCACGGCTTCAAGGACGCGGACAATCAGCCGCCGCTGTATTTCAAGACGACGCAGGAAATGCTCGACGAATTCAGCTATCTGGGCAAGGCGAAGGCGGAGGAAGTCGTCATCGACAACCCGGCGAAGATCGCCGCGCGCATCGGCGAGGTCGGCCTGTACCCGAAGCACCCGGAGGGGAAGGAAACCTTCCAGCCGTTCTGGCCGGACGCGGCGGACAACATCCGCAACCTGTGCGAAGAACAGATTCGCGAATGGTTCGGCGACAACCCGCCGGAAATCGTCGTGGCGCGCAAGGAGAAGGAGCTTTCCTCCATCCTCGGCTACGGTTACGGCACGCTGTACAACATCGCGGAAAAGCTGGTTAAAAAATCGAACGCAGACGGCTATCTGGTCGGCTCGCGCGGCAGCGTCGGCTCGTCCTATGTGGCGCATCTGGTCGGCATTTCGGAGGTCAACGCGCTGCCGCCGCACTACCGCTGCCCGAAATGCAAATGGTATACGTTCGATGTGGACAAGAGCAAATACAAGGTCGGCGTCGACCTGCCGCCGATGAAGTGCCCGCAGTGCGGCGAGGAGCTTTTCCGGGACGGCTTCGACATTCCGTTCGAGGTTTTCCTCGGTTTCAAGGGCGACAAGGTGCCGGATATCGACCTGAACTTCTCAGGCGTGTATCAGCCGCGCGCACACGCGTATATCGAAGAGCTGTTCGGCAAGGGCTACTGCTATCGAGCGGGCACCATCGGCACGCTGGCGGATAAGACGGCCTACGGTTACGTCAAAAAATACTGCGAGGAGCGGAATCTGACGCTTTCGGAGGCGGAAATGAACCGGCTGGCGTTGGGCTGCGTCGGCGTGAAGCGCACGACGGGCCAGCACCCGGCGGGCATGGTCGTTCTGCCGAAGGAATACGAAATTCAGCAGTTCGTCGCCATTCAGCACCCGGCCAACGACATGACCAGCCCGGTTATCACGACGCACTACGATTTCGGCTCGATGCACGACGTGCTGGTCAAGCTGGACGTTCTGGGCCACGACGACCCGACGATGATCCGCATGCTGATGGATTTGACGGGCATCGACGCGCGCACCCTGCCGCTGACCGACCCGGACGTGATTTCGCTCTTCTCGGGCACACAGGCGCTGGGCGTGACCCCGGAGCAGATCGGCTCCAAGACGGGCACGTATGGCGTGCCGGAATTCGGCACGCGGTTCGTCCGCCAGATGCTCGAGGAGACGCACCCGACGACGATGGAGGAATTGATTCGTATTTCCGGCCTTTCCCACGGCACGGACGTGTGGATCGGCAACGCGCAGGAGATCATCAAGGCGGGCATTGCGCCGCTGGCCTCGTGCATCTGCTGCCGCGACGATATCATGAACGCGCTCATCGACTATGGCGTTGCGCCGAAGATGTCGTTTGATACGATGGAATCCGTCCGTAAAGGCCGCGGCCTGAAGCCGGAGATGGAAGAGGCCATGATCGAGCATAACGTGCCCGCGTGGTTTATCGACTCCTGCAAGAAGATCAAATACATGTTCCCGAAAGGACACGCGGTCGCTTACGTGACGATGGCGCTGCGCATCGCGTGGTACAAGGTGCACCGCCCGGCGGCGTATTACTGCGCGTATTACACCGTCCGCGCGGACTGCTTCGACGCGAGCATCCTCGGCGGATCGCTGGAATCCATCCGCGCCCGTTACAAGGAGATGGAGGAGAACAGCAAAGACCTGTCGCAGAAGGACAAGGATCTGATGATCATCATGGAGCTGGTGATTGAAATGCTCTGCCGCGGCATCAAGCTCGCGCCGGTCGATCTATATAAGAGCGACGCGACGAAATTCCAGGTGGTGGACGACAAGACGATCCGCATGCCGTTCAACGCGCTGCCGGGTCTGGGCGAAGCCGCCGCGCAGAGCATTGTGGACGCGCGTGAGCAGTCGCCGTTCATCTCCGTGGAGGATCTGCGCAACCGCACGAAGATTTCCGCGTCGCTGATTGATCTGCTGCGCGAGGGCGGCTGTCTGGGCAATCTACCGGAAAGCAACCAGACGACGCTGTTTTCGTTCTGATTTCGCTCAAAATCAGAAGAAATCTTGCGTTATAAATGCGAATTTCGACGGAATAGCTGACAAACCATGTATAGAGGGTTGTTTTTTTGAAAAAGCGGTGATATAATAACCGCATAAGATGGCGGCGCAGGGAGTTTTGTACCCTGCGGGTGGATGCGAAAGAGTGGGAGAAGCGCCCACTCTTTCTATCTGCCGCGGCCGTTTGAGCGAATTTTTGTGAGACTGTGGGAGTGTGTGAATGGCACAAAGCGATTTGACCCGTGTGATTGAACCGGCCTGCCAGAAGCTTGCCGAGCAGCTTGGCTTTGAGCTGGTGGACGTGGAGCTTGTGCGCGAAGGCGCGAGCCGTTATCTGCGGATTTATATTGACAAACCCGACGGTATTACCTTGAACGACTGCGAAACGTATCATCGTGCTGTGGCCCCGCTGGTCGAGCGCGTGGATTACGATTTCCTTGAGGTATGCTCGCCGGGTCTTGATCGTCCGCTGAAAAAGCAGAAGGATTTTGACAAGCATGCGGGCGAAACGGTGGAAATCCACCTGTTCCGCCCGGTGGAAAAGCGCAAGCAGTTTGAGGGCGAGCTGGTCGGCCTGACGGATGGCGAAATCGTCATCCGCGACGGCGAAAACGAGCTGCGCTTCAAGCAGAAGGACGTTTCGCTGTGCAAGCCCCTGGTGATCATCACCGAGGACGACATCGCAATGGACGAGGAGATGAGCGACGATGAGGAAAACGACTCAGAAGGAAGATAAGCGTCAGGGCATGGACAAAAACGAGAATCGTGAGATGATCGAAGCCGTCGCGGCGCTGGCCAAGGAGAAAAACATCAGCAAGGAGCTGCTCTTTTCGGCGATTGAAGAGGCTTTGAAGAGCGCTTATAAAAATAATTTCAGCAAGGAATACGGCATGCCGCCCTCCAACGCGAACGTTCGCGTGGAGCTGAACCGGGAGACGGGCGCGGTTCGCCTGTACGCCCGCAAGACGGTCGAGCGCTGGCCCACCGACGAGGCGACCGAGATTTCCATCGAGGAAGCGCAGGCGATTCAGCCCAGCTATCAGCAGGACGATATCGTCGAGGTCGAGGTCACGCCGGATAACTTCCGCCGCGTCGCCGCGCAGACGGCCAAGCAGGTCATCGTGCAGAAAATCCGCGAGGCCGAGCGCGGCAAGGTCTACGACGACTTCATCGAGAAGGAAAACGAGATCCTGACCGCGATTGTGCACAGCGTCGATCCCGAGACGAAGGATGTTTACGTCGAACTGGGCAAGACCGAGGGCGTGCTCGAGCCGAGCCAGCAGATGGCGACCGACGTGTATGCGCCGGGCGAGCGCTTCAAGGTTTACGTGCTGGAGGTCGTCGCGGATCGCCGTCTGGCGCGTCCGGGCGCGAAGCACGGCCCGCAGGTAAGCGTATCCCGCATCCATCCGGGCTTGGTCAAGCGCCTGTTCGAGCTGGAAGTGCCCGAGATTCAGAGCGGCATTGTGCAGATCAAGTCCATCTCTCGCGAGGCGGGTAGCCGCACGAAGATGGCCGTGCACTCCACCGATCCGATGATCGACCCGGTGGGTTCCTGCGTCGGCCCGCGCGGCCAGCGCGTGGACCGCGTGGTGACCGAGTTGCGCGGCGAGAAGATCGACATCATCAAGTGGTCGGCCGACCCCGCGGAGTTCGTCGCCAACGCGCTGAACCCGGCGCACGTGGTGAGCGTGTTCGTCAACGAGCAGGAGAAGGCCTGCCGCGTGGTCGTGCCGGATAACCAGCTTTCGCTGGCCATCGGCAAGGAAGGCCAGAACGCCCGCCTTGCGGCGCGCCTGACCGGCTGGAAAATCGACATCAAGAGCCAGAGCCAAATCGACGAGCAGGTTGAAGCCGAAGCGGCGGAAGCGCCGGCGGCCGAAGGCGACGCCGAGTAAAAGCGGGGTGCGCCGATGAAGACACGCAAAATTCCCATGCGCATGTGCGTGGGCTGCCGCGAGATGAAGGAAAAGAAGGCGCTGCTGCGCATCGTTCGCAACGCGCAGGGGGAAATCAGTTTTGACCGAATCGGCAAAGCGCCGGGGCGCGGCGCATATATTTGCAAATCGAAGGACTGCCTGACCAAGGCGGTTCGCCAGCGTCAGCTTGACCGCGCGCTGGAAACGAAGATCGACGAGGCCGTGCTGAACCAGCTGATGGAGGAAATTGATGCAGATTGAGCGCGACGCGTTTTATGCGATGCTGGGCATCGCCATGCGCGCGGGGCAGCTGAGCCTCGGCGAGAGCGGCGTGCTCAAGGCGGTTTCATCCGGGGCGGCTCTGTTTATGATTCTGGATGCGGGCGCATCCGACAATACGAAAAAGAAATTCCGGGATTCCTGCGCGTTTTACAAAGTTCCGCTTTATGAAACGACGCCGGACAGACTGGGCAGCGCCATCGGCAAGCCGGGACGCATGAGCGCCGCGATTGCGCGGGGCACGCTGGGCGACAAGCTGCTGGCTTTGGCCAAGGAAGAGGAGACGGGCAACGCGCCGTCTCAGGGAAGATAACCACACGACAGTGACGCAAATTTGCGGGGGTGCAAGGGCAGAATGTCCAAAATGAAGGTTCAAGACGCAACAAAGGAACTCAGCCGCCGGGCGGCGAAGCTGCTGGGAGACGTGACGGGAGTCCGTACCGCGGCGGAAAAGACGCTCGCCGAGCTGCGCAAGATTGAAAACGGCTTTACGCAGCAGCAGGAGGCCGAGCGCGAGGAGAAGCGCCGCGAAGAACAGCAGAAGGCGCTCAGCTCCCAGAGCAAGGCATGGACGATGCCCGACGACGTGCCGGAAGAGAAGAAGGAAGAAAAGAAGGCAGAGCCTGTCCAGCAGAGCAAGCCCGCCGAAACGGAAGCGAAGCAGCCTGCTCCCGCGCCTCGTGCGCAGCAGAGCGCCGCGCCCGCTCAGACGGCGCGCCCGCAGAACGCCGCGCCGCGCGCCCAGCAGGGCAATTTTGCGCCGCGCGGACAGCAGAGCGGCTTTGCGCCGAGAGGGCAGCAGCAGGGCGGTTTCGCGCCGCGCGGACAGCAGGGCGGCGCACAGGGTGGTCAGCGTCCGGCGGGTGGACAGCGCCCGATGGGCGGCGGCAGACCGCAGCGCGCGCCGAAGGGACCTGAACTGATGCCGACGGTCGAGAAGGAGCGCGTTTCCAACTACGATCCGAATAAGAAGATGCGCCAGCGTCAGCATGACCCGGAGCATCAGCCGGTGAAGAACCGCAAGCAGCTTGCGCGCGACACGGGCTACGGCATGGATGACGACGTGGTGCGCGGCCGCCGCAAGAAGGGCCGTCAGCTCTCTGCGCAGCAGATGATGGCCCCGATTAAGATCGAGACGGCCTACATGACCGCCGAGACCATCACCGTCCGCGATCTGACCGAGCGCATCGGCAAACCGGCGGGCGAGATCATCAAGAAGCTGATGCTGCTGGGCATCATGGCGACGATCAACCAGGAGCTGGATTTCGATACCGCGTCTCTGGTGGCTTCCGAGTTCGGCGTGACGCTGGAAATGAAGCTTGACAAGACCGCCGAGGATGCGCTCTCCGCCGAGAACGTGGAGGACAGCGAGGAAGAGCTGGTCACGCGCCCGCCGGTCGTCACGATCATGGGTCACGTCGATCACGGCAAAACGTCGCTGCTTGACTACATCCGCAAGGCGAAGGTGGCTGCGGGCGAGGCCGGCGGCATCACCCAGCACATCGGCGCGTACATCGCCAAGGTGGACGACCGCCAGATCACCTTCCTGGATACCCCGGGCCACGAAGCCTTCACGGCGATGCGCGCCCGCGGTACGCAGGCGACCGATATCGCGATTCTGGTCGTCGCGGCGGACGACGGCGTGATGCCGCAGACCATCGAATCCATCAACCACGCGAAAGCGGCGAAGTGCCCGATCATCGTGGCGATCAACAAGATCGACAAGCCGGGCGCAGACCCGGACGCGGTGAAGCAGGAGCTGACCCGCTACGAGCTGGTGCCGGAAGAGTGGGGCGGCGACACCATCATGGTGAACGTTTCCGCCAAGACCGGCGAAGGCATCGACGATCTGCTTGAGAACGTGCTGCTGCTGGCCGACATGCTGGAGCTGAAGGCCAACCCGAACCGCAAGGCGCGCGGCGTTATCATCGAGGCGAAGCTGGATCATTCCCGCGGTGCCGTCGCGACGGCGCTGGTGCAGAACGGTACGCTGCACGTGGGCGACATGGTGGTCGCGGGCAACGCGTATGGCCGCATCCGCGCGATGGTTTCCAGCCGCGGCGAGCGCGTGAAGAACGCGACGCCGTCCACGCCGGTTGAGATTATCGGTTTCGGCGGCGTGCCGGAAGCGGGCGACGAGTTCATGGCGGTGGCCGACGAGAAGCTGGCCCGTCAGGTCGTCGAGGAGCGCGCCGCGAAGGCCCGCGCGTCGATGGTCAAGAACAGCTCCGCCTCCACGCTCGAAGAGCTGTACAGCAAGCTCGAGCAGGGCGAGGTCAAGGATCTCAACATCATCATCAAGGCCGACGTGCAGGGTTCCGTCGAGGCGGTCAAGCAGTCGCTTGAAAAGCTCTCCAACGCGGAAGTTCGCGTGCGCACGATCCACAGCGGCGTGGGCGCGATTACCGAGAACGACGTCATGCTCGCCGGTATCGACGGCGCGATTATCATCGGCTTCAACGTCCGCCCGGACGCGAAGGCGCGCGAGGCCGCGAACCGCGACGGCATCGACATCCGCTATTACCGCGTGATCTATCAGGCCATCGAGGATATCGAGAAGGCCATGAAGGGCATGCTGACGCCGGAATTCCGCGAGAACGTCATCGGTCACGCGGAGGTGCGCAACGTG
Source organism: uncultured Clostridia bacterium (assembly GCA_934630975.1). GTDB lineage: Bacteria > Bacillota > Clostridia > Christensenellales > Aristaeellaceae > Ventricola. Next base: position 37,480 of record CAKTXH010000013.1, read on the forward strand.
TTCAAGATCACGGGCGTGGGCATCGTCGCCGGTTCTTACGTCACCGACGGCAAGCTCCAGCGCAACGCGCAGGTTCGCCTGCTGCGCGACAACGTGGTGGTTTACGAGGGCAAGCTCTCTTCGCTCCAGCGCTTCAAGGACGCGGTCAAGGAAGTGGCCGACGGCTACGAGTGCGGCGTGTGCCTGGAAAACTACACGGATATCAAGGAAGGCGACGTCATCGAGTGCTTCGTGATGGAAGAAATCCCGAGGTAATCGGTTTTTAAGGTCAACAGACGCGGCCCGGTTGCATGCTCTGCCGCCGGGCCGCCTTTTTTAAGTAAGGTAAGGAAATATGGCCAATCAACAATTTGAACGCACAGACCGCATTGCCAGCGAAATCATGCGCGAAACGGAGAAGATCATCCGCGA
>CAKTXH010000014.1 GCA_934630975.1 uncultured Clostridia bacterium
GCGCTCAAGCAGGCCGCTAAGGAGGTGCAGTAAATGAAGAAATATGGAAAAATCTTCATGAACGGCATCATTGACGAGAACCCGACGTTCCGCATGGTGCTGGGCATGTGCCCGACGCTGGCTATCACGACCGCGGCGAGCAACGGCATTGGCATGGGTTTGGCCGTGACCTTCGTTCTGATTTTCTCGAACCTGGTCATCTCCCTGCTGCGCAAGGCAATCCCGGATCAGATTCGTATTCCGGCGTTTATCGTGGTTATCGCGACGTTTGTTACCATTGTTCAGTTGATCATCAAGGCGTTCCTGCCGGCGCTGGATGCGTCTCTGGGCGTGTTTATTCCGCTGATCGTTGTCAACTGTATCATCTTTGGCCGTGCGGAAGCGTTCGCTTTCAAGAACAAGCCGCTGGCTTCTGCGGTTGACGGCCTGGGCATGGGTCTCGGCTTCACGCTGGCGATCACCCTGATTTCTTCCATCCGTGAGCTGCTCGGCGCGGGCACCCTCTTTGGCGTGCAGGTCATGCCGGAGAGCTATCTGCCGATGGGCATCCTGGTCAAGCCGGCCGGCGGCTTCATCGTGCTCGGTCTCACGCTTGCCCTGATGAACAAGCTGTTGCCCAAGAAGGCGTAAGGAGGAAAAGCAATGAATGAAATTCTTACGATCCTGATTGGGTCCATCTTCGTCAACAACTTTGCGATGTCCCGCTTCTACGGCATCTGCCCGTTCCTGGGCGTTTCCAAGAAGCTGGAGACGGCGTTCGGCATGGGCATGGCCGTTACCTTCGTTATGGCCGTGGCTTCGCTGGTGACCTATCTGGTTAACGCGTTCCTGCTCGTCCCGCTGGGCATTGAGTATCTCCAGACCATCGCTTTCATTCTGGTTATCGCTGTGCTGGTGCAGATCGTTGAAATGGCGATCAAGAAGATGTCTCCGGGCCTGTATCAGGCGCTGGGCGTCTATCTGCCGCTGATTACGACCAACTGCGCCGTGCTGGGCGTGGCTCAGCTCAACGTGACCGAAGGCTATAACCTGATTCTCTCCGTTGTCAACGGCGTGGCTTCCGCGCTGGGCTATACGCTGTCCATCTGCCTGTTCGCCGGTATTCGCGAACGTCTGGCGCTGAACAACATGCCCAAGTGGATGGAGGGTTTCACCGGCGCGATGATTACCGCTGGCCTGATGGCCGTTGCTTTCAACGGCTTCAGCGGCCTGATCTGATCGCAGAGCGAGGGAGGAAACCAACGTGGATGTAATGTTAATTTTGACTGCGGCGCTCGTAATGAGCGTTCTCGGTCTGATCTTTGGCGCGCTGCTGGGCGTCACCGGCCGCGTGTTCAAGGTGCCCGCTAATGAAAAGGCGGAAGCGCTGCGCGAATGTCTGCCGGGCGCGAACTGCGGCGCTTGCGGCTTCCCGGGCTGCGACGGTTATGCGGCTGCGGTTGCCGAGGGCAAGGCCGAAGTCGGCGCTTGTGCCGTCGGCGGCCCGGCCTGCGCTGCGAAGATGGGCGAAATCATGGGCGTTAGCGTTAATGCTTCCGTCCGTATGGTGGCGTCTGTGGCCTGCCAGGGCTATGGCGATCACTGCAAGCCCAAGGCGGAATATCAGGGCATGACGGATTGCGTTGCCGCTTCTCTGGTGAATAACGGCACCAAAGCCTGCCAGTATGCCTGCCTTGGCCTGGGCACCTGCGAGCGAGCCTGCCCGTTCGGCGCGATCCACATTGATCCGATTAAGCAGATTGCTGTCGTCGATGAGGAAAAGTGCCAGAGCTGCAAGAAGTGCGTCGCGGCCTGCCCGCAGCACGTTCTTTCCATGCGCCCGGCTGGCCGCACGGTGAACGTGGGTTGCCACAACCCGGAAAAGGGTATAGCGCTCAAAGAAAAGTGTGACCGCGCCTGCATCGGCTGCGAAGCTTGTGTGAAGGCTTGCAACTTCGGCGCGATTGAAATGGAGAACGGCGTTCCCAAGATTGACTATGAGAAGTGCGTGGGCTGCATGGCCTGCGCCGACGCCTGCCCGACTGGCGCCATGCAGGCCAATTTTGAGATGCGCAAGGAAGCGTACATTGATCCGAGCAAGTGCGTAGGCTGCACCATGTGCGCCAGGCAGTGCAAGTTCGACGCGATCGAAGGTGCGCTCAAGCAGCCGCATAAGGTGCTTGGCGCGTGCACGGGCTGCGGTCTGTGCGCGGCGAAGTGCCCGAAGAAGGCCATCACCATGCGCGATCGTCGCGCGCCGCGCAACAAACTGGATAAGGTGAAGAAGGCTCCCGCCGCTCCGGCGAAGCCTGCCGCTCCGGCAGCGGCCAAAGCACCCGCTGCGCCTGTTGCGCCGAAAGCTCCGGCTGAGAACAAATAATCCATCTTATGCGCAAAATAAGAGAAGAGACTGAGTGATTCGGTCTCTTCTCTTTCTTTTCTTCGGAATTCGCGGCTTTATTCCGTCAATAATTTGAATTGCGAAGTCTTGCTTTTGTCAAAAACTGCGCGTATAATACATCTATCACATCGAAAAGGCAGGTACGGACTATGATTGATTTCAAATCTATCGAGACTGTTGATCCCGAGCTTTGCGACGCAATGCGCAAGGAGTTGACGCGCCAGCGTGAGCACTTGGAACTGATTGCATCGGAAAACTTTGTCAGTAACGCGGTTTTGGCCGCTATGGGTTCTCACCTGACCAATAAATATGCCGAAGGATACCCGGGGAAGCGCTATTATGGCGGCTGCCAATATGTTGATATCGTTGAAGATTTGGCGCGCGAACGGGCCAAAGCGCTCTTTGGAGCGGAACATGCTAATGTGCAGCCCCATTCCGGCGCGCAGGCAAATATGGCCGTTTATTTTGCCATGCTTGAGCCGGGCGATACGGTGATGGGTATGAATTTGTCTCACGGCGGACATTTGACGCATGGCAGCCCGGTCAATATGTCGGGTAAATATTTCCATTTCGTGTCTTACGGCGTGACGGAAGAGGAGGAAGTCATTGATTACGATGCGCTGGAAAAAACGGCGCTGGAAGTCAAGCCGAAGCTGATTGTTGCGGGCGCATCCGCATATCCGAGAATCATCGACTTTGCGCGCCTGCGTGAAATTGCGGACAAGGCGGGCTGTCTATTGATGGTGGATATGGCGCATATTGCGGGATTGGTTGCGGCAGGCGAACATCCCAGCCCGGTTCCGTATGCGGACTTTGTGACGACCACGACGCACAAAACCCTTCGCGGCCCGCGCGGCGGCATGATTCTCTGCAAAGAAAAATACGCCAAAGCGATTGACAAGGCGATTTTCCCAGGTACGCAGGGCGGCCCGTTGGAACATGTCATTGCGGGTAAGGCGGTCTGCCTGAAAGAAGCGATGACACCGGAATTCAAAGCCTATCAGCATCAGATTATTCTCAATGCGCGGGCAATGGCAGAGGAATTCACAAAAGAAGGAATTCGCCTGGTTTCCGGCGGTACGGACAATCACCTGATGCTGCTGGATTTGACGGAAACCGGCGTAACGGGTAAGGCGCTGGAAGCGCTGCTTGGTCAAGCCAACATCACCGTCAACAAGAATACCATTCCGAAGGAAACGCTCAGCCCGTTTGTGACCAGCGGCGTGCGAATCGGCACACCTGCGGTGACGACGCGCGGTATGAAGGAAGCGGAAATGAAGCAGATTGCTTCGCTCATTACTCGCGTTGTGCGTGAAGGCGAGACTTGTCTGCCGGAAGTTAAACAGGAAGTGCTCGCCATCTGTGCAAAGCATCCGCTGTATGCAGATTGCGTTTGCGGCTAAAACCCTTTTGAGAGACGACGTATGTGTGCGAAGCATGCGTCGTCTTTTTATGAAAAGAGGAAATATTGGGCAGCTAAGCGCACATTGATGAACCGTAATGAATATGCGGTTAGCATTCTGCTGCTTTTTTGAACTATTGACAGGGCATAGGTTTGGGGGGTAAAATATATAAAATGGGGTTTGCTTTGAGAGGATGAAAGAACCGTGATCAATCTGGATCATGCGGCGACAACGCCGCTTCGGCAGGAAGCGTTAGACGCGATGCTTCCATATTTTATGGAACACGCGGCCAATGCCAATGCGCTTTATGCCGAGGGTCGCCGTGCGCGGGCGGCAATTGACGTTGCCCGTCGGCAGATTGCAGACGCCATTCACGCTAAGACGGCTGAAATTTATTTTACGGGCGGCGGCTCAGAGGCTGACAACTGGGCATTGTTCGGCGCAATGCGCGCGATGAACGAAAAAAAACATATCGTTACAACGCAAATCGAGCATCATGCAATTCTAAACGCCTGTACAGCGCTGGAAAAACTGGGATATGAAGTTAGTTTCGTTTCAGTTGATCGGCAGGGAAGCGTCGCGCCGGAAGCAATCGAAAAGGCTATTCGGCCGGAAACCGGCATGGTTTCTGTGATGCTGGCCAACAATGAAGTGGGAACCATTGAGCCGATTGCGCAAATTGCAAAGATTGCCCATGCGCATGGTGCGCTGATGCACACCGATGCCGTGCAGGCCGTCGGGCATATTCCCGTTGATGTTGAAGCGCTTGGGGTAGATTTGCTCTCAATGGCCGCGCATAAGTTCTGCGGGCCGAAGGGAATCGGCGCTCTGTATATTCGAAACGGCGTAAGAATGACTAATTTAATCTACGGCGGCGAACAGGAGCGCGGTTTGCGAGCGGGTACGGAAAATACACCGGCCATCGTCGGCATGGGAGAAGCGCTTTCGTTGGCTTGCGCGGAACTTGAGCCAACAACGAAACGGATTCAGGCGCTTCGAAATCTGTTGGAAAGGGAAATCCTGCGCCATTTTCCCAACGCCATTGTCAACGGAGACCGCGAAAACCGCCTGCCGGGAACGCTTCACATGACGTTTCCCGATGCAGATACCAATATGCTCCTGATGCGTCTGGATATGGAAGGCATTGCGGTATCGGCAGGAAGCGCGTGCGCGGCGGGCGCAAGGGAGCGCTCCCATGTGATTCGCGCGATGCATGCGCCGGAGGGGGCGGATGTGCGCTTTTCGCTGGGCGGTGAAAATGATGAAACGCAGATTCGGCAGACGGTAGATGCGCTTTGCCGAATTTTAAATGGATAAAGGAGTCTTTAGATCGGATGATTTACGGCAATAAAGAGGGCATCCGCGATTCGCTGCTGGCCAAGCTGGAAACGTTGTATGACATTGAAATCCCGGCGGAGGTCTTCGCGCCGGCGGAACTGCTCGATGTGCTGGCGGCGTTTTCCTGTGCAATCAATCGGGAAATCAGCATGTATATTTCGCGCAGCGGCGAAGTGCTGGATATCACCATCGGCGGGATCAGCAGCGTCGATTTGAAAGACATGCATTTGCGCCGCAATACAAAACGCCTGAGCATGGTACGCTGCATCCATACGCATCCGGGCGGAAATCCACAGCTTTCGGATGTGGATATCAGCTCTCTGCGCGCAATGCGGTTTGATGCGATGGCCGCCGTCGGCGCACGGGACGGCCACGCGACCGGCATACAAGCAGCTTTTCTCGGCCAATATGTCGGCGGCATGAATCAGGTTCATTTGACGGAAATTGTGTCGATTCACAAGCTTCCGCAGCGTGCGTGGATGGATGCCATCGAGCGTGCGGACAGCGATGTGCTGATCGGCGCGCCAAACAGCACACAGGAGGATCAGGAGCGCGCTTTTCTGGTCGGGCTGGACAGCGACGAATCGCTGCTGGAACTTGCACGGCTGGCTGAAACCGCCGGGGCGCAGGTCGTGGGCACGATGCTGCAACGCAAGACGCGCCCGGACACGGCAACCTATATCGGCAGCGGCAAGGCGGACGAGCTTTCGCTGGCGTGTCAGGCCCGGGAAGCGGACGTTGTGATCTTTGACGATGAATTATCCGGCGTACAAACTCGAAACCTTGAGGATATTCTGCGCGGCGCAAAGGTTATTGACCGCACGACGCTGATTCTGGATATTTTTGCGCAGAGAGCGCAATCTCGCGAAGGACGTTTGCAGGTTGAACTGGCCCAGATGGCGTATCAGCTGCCGCGCCTGCTTGGTCATGGCGTGGCCATGTCCCGTTTGGGCGGCGGCATTGGCACGCGAGGCCCGGGCGAGACACGGCTGGAGATGGACAGACGACGCATCCGCAGGCGCATGAGCGATTTGCGGCGGGAAATTGATGAATTGAGCGGCCAGCGCAGTCTTCGCCGTGCCCGGAGAGAAAAGAACAAGGTGCCAGTTGTGGCGCTGGTCGGCTATACGAACGCGGGCAAATCGACGCTGCTTAACACGCTCAGCGGCGCGGATGTACTGGCGGAGGATAAACTGTTTGCTACGCTCGACCCGGTTGTCCGCACGGTGAAGATGCCAGCGGGCGGCGAGTTTTTGCTGGTTGACACGGTTGGCTTTATCAGCAAGCTCCCGCATGCGCTGGTGGACGCCTTCCATTCGACGCTGGAAGAAGCGTTGCTGGCGGATGTGCTGCTGATTGTTTCCGACGGCGCATCCGGCGAAATGATCCATCAGCATGACGTGGTGCTCGAGGTGCTTTCTTCTCTCGGCGCGGCGGATAAACCGATGATCGATGTCATCAACAAGGCCGATTTACCCGGCGTGACGACAAATGAATGGCCCGGCGCAATTGCCATCAGCGCCAAGACCGGCGAAGGGCTGGACGCGCTGCTGGAAGCCATTCGTCTTAAACTGCGCGGCGCGGCAAGGCCGATGCGCGCGGTGATTCCTTATGCGCAGGGCGGTCTGTTGGCCAAGCTGCATGCGGATGGACAGGTGCTCGGCGAGGAATATATGGCGGAAGGCATTGAGGTTAAGGCGCTGGCCGACGAACAGCTCTTTGGCCGTTTGGCTGCTCAATTGGGCGAACAGGCGGTTTCGTGGCAGGATTGAAGAAAAGGGGCGAACAACATGTTGTCTTTACAGGCTTTGGCTTCCCTTGCCCTCGGCACAACGATGATGTTTGAGGCATGGGGATATATGATGCCGCAGCAGGATCCGACGGATACGCTGATTCTGGTGAACAAAACCAATAAGGCGCCGACGGTTCCCGTGACGCTGGTAAAGCCTAACGTACAGCCGACGAAGGAATCGCTTTCCGAGAATATCTATATGCGGCCCGAGGCGGCGGCAGCGTTGGAAGAACTGTTTGCGGGCGCGGCGGAGGACGGCTTAACGCTCTACGCGACGAGCGGATACCGCAGTTATTCCACGCAAAAGGCGATTTTTGAACGCAAGCTTGAGCGAATGAGCGAAAAACAGGCCAATTTGAGCGTTGCCAAACCCGGTTATTCCGAACATCAGACGGGACTTGCTATGGATATCGAGGGAGAAACGACAAAAGGAACGGGGTTGACGGAAGCTTTCGGCGAATCGCCGGAAGGCATCTGGGCGGCGCAGCATTGCGCGGAATACGGCTTTATCATTCGCTATCCGAAGGATAAAACGAAGATCACCGGGTATATTTACGAGCCTTGGCATCTTCGCTATGTGGGCAAGGAAGCTGCGCAGGAAATCACGGAACTTGGCGTGACGTTTGAGGAATACATCGCGATGGTGCGCAGTGATCGTATTCAATGGCTTCAGGAGGAAACGCAATACGATGATCAAAATCTATAATATGCTGCTGACCGCCGCTCTGGCGTCTGCCCTTGCGCTGCCGTGCGCGGCGGAATCGCTCAGCCTGGCTGATTTGGAAGGCGCGCAGGATGCGCAAATGGTTGAAATGGATGCGCAGGAGAGCGCGTGGACGTACCCGATTCCCTATGAACTGCTGACAACCAGCGATTATATTGTGTTGACCAATAAGGAAAATCTGCTGGATGACAGCTATGTGCCGAGCGATCTGGTCAAATTGACCTGCCGAAAAATTAGCTCCGACCCGATTCAGATGCGCGAAGTTGCCGCACAGGCGCTTTCGGATATGTTTGACGCGGCAAAAGAAGACGGCGTTACGATTTACGCCCATTCCGGCTATCGCAGCTATCGCACACAGAATACCATGTATTCCAACCGCCTCAAGCGAAACAACGGCAAGGACGACGGCGTTGTCGCTTATCCCGGCGCGTCGGATCACCAGACGGGTTTGGGCATTGATGTGATTAACAAAGCGGGCATCGGTAAGAAATTTACGTCTGCATTTGCCAACACCAAAGAAGGACAGTGGATTGCCGAACATTGCTGGGATTACGGTTTTGTGATTCGCTATCAGAAGGATAAGGAAGATATCACCAAGATCACCTACGAGCCGTGGCATTTGCGCTACGTCGGCGTTCAAATTGCGCAGTATATGCACGAAAAAAACCTGTGTCTGGAAGAATTCACGAGCGAATGGAAGGAGGCTGCGGCAGCATATCAGGCCGCAGAAAATTGATATGAAAATTATCGACATCTCTCAGGAAATCTATCAGGGTATGCCCGTCTATCCCGGTGATCCGACATTTCAAAGCCGTCGTGTGAATAGCTTCAAACAGGGCGATATGTGCGAAGTGAGCGAGGTGACGATGGGAACGCATTGCGGCACGCATGTCGATGCGCCGCTTCACATGCTGCCGGACGGCAAGCCGCTGGAAAGCTTCCCGCTGGATTGCTTTATTGGCCCGTGCCGTGTGCTGACCGTTCCATACCCCGTCATCAGCGAAAAGGCGCTTCAGGAGCTGAATGTTCAGCCGGGCGAGCGCATCCTGCTGCGCACCGATCCGAACGGAAAATACAATAAGCATGCACGCTTCAATCCGGCGGTGCTGAGCATGCGCGCGGCGCAGTATCTGGCGCAGCTGCCGGTTAAGCTGGTGGGTATCGACGCGCCGACGGTGGAAAATATGGAGCTTTGCGACGGCGAGGTGCATACTGCGTTGCTGAGCGCCGGAATTCCGCTGCTGGAAGGGCTTCGGCTTGAGGATGCGGATAAAGAGAACTATTATCTGAGCGCGCTGCCGATTCGGCTGACCGGAGAAAACGGCGCGCCGTGCCGTGCGGTTTTGGTTGAAGCGGAATGATCATCGCGCGTTGCCATCTGACGCGCATCGTGCTATAATAAAACAAGCCAAAGAAAAGGGAGGAGAATGATTCCATGAACATTCTTTTGACCGGCGGCGCCGGTTTTATCGGTTCTCATACGGCAGTTGAGCTGCTGAACGCGGGGCACGACGTCATCATCGTGGATAATCTGTATAACAGCAGCGCCAAGGCTGTTGAACGCGTGGAAGAGCTGACCGGCAAAAAGGTGAAGTTCTACAAGGCGGATGCCTGCGACCGCGAGACGATGGATCAGGTTTTCGCTGAAAACACGGTGGACGCGGTGATTCACTTTGCGGCCTATAAGGCCGTGGGCGAATCGGTGGCCAAACCGCTGGAGTATTACCGCAACAATCTGGATTGCACACTGACCGTGTGCGAAGCGATGCGGAAGCATGACGTGAAGCGGTTCATTTTCAGCTCCTCCGCGACGGTGTATGGCATTCCGGATCACATGCCGCTGGATGAAACCATGCCGACCAGCTGCACCAATCCCTATGGCTGGACGAAGTACATGATTGAGCGAATCCTCACCGATGTGGCGAAGGCAAACCCGGATTGGTCGGTCGTGCTCCTGCGCTATTTCAACCCAATCGGCGCACACGAAAGCGGCCGTATTGGCGAAATGCCCAACGGTATTCCGAACAACCTGCTGCCGTATGTCTCTCAGGTTGCGGCGGGCAAGCTGGCCTATCTGCATGTGTTTGGCGACGATTATCCCACGCCGGATGGAACGGGCGTTCGCGATTATATTCATGTTGTCGATTTGGCGCGCGGCCATGTCGCGGCGGCAGATTTCGCTATGAAGCATACCGGCACGGAAATCATCAATCTCGGTACCGGCCACGGTTACAGCGTGCTGGATATCGTCAAGGCGTTTGAAAAGGTCAACGACGTAAAGGTGCCGTATCAGATTGAGGCGCGCCGCCCTGGCGATATCGCCGAATGTTGGGCTGATCCGACCAAGGCAAAGGAACTGCTGGGCTGGACGGCGCAGAAGACGCTGGAAGATATGTGCCGCGACGCGTGGCGCTGGCAGACGCAGAACCCGAACGGGTATGCGGATTAAGCGAATCATAAGCATACATTCTCGAAGGCGGAAAAAAATTCCGCCTTTTTTCTTTACAGCCCAACTTTTTGAACGGAAAAACCGTCTAATCAGTGAGAGCGCTCGAAACGAAGGAGGAATGACGGATGATGACCGATGCGGATTTTATCCGCGAAGTACAAGCCTGCGAAAGAACGCTTTATCGCGTCAGCAGGACGATTCTCAGCAGTGACGCAGATTGCTGTGATGCCGTTCAAGAAGCATTGACCCGCGCATGGAAACACCGAAACGATGTGCAGCCGAGCTTTTTCAAAACATGGCTGATCCGCATTTTGATCAACGAATGTCACAATATAGGCAGACGACTAAAGCGCGTGACACCGATTGAAAAGATACCCGATCAACCCGTATGGCAGGCGGAAGAAACAGGAATCATGGAAGCGCTTCAGAACATCAAAGAGCCGTGGCGCATCGTTTTAACCATGCACGAATTGGAAGGCTTCACATATTCGGAAATTGCAGCCGTCACGCACGTGCCGGAAAACACGGTCAAATATCGCGCCGTTCAAGCCAAACGTGCCCTTCGAAGGGAAATGGAAAAACAGGAAAACGAGTTGAGAGGAGGCGCAGCCCAATGAAAACGGAAAAAAACTGGCGGGATGAAATGGACGAAGCTTTCGGCGAAACGCCGGAAATCTTCCATCAGCGCGTAGAGCAAACGCTGCGCAGCCTCCAAATCCATCAGAAGGAGGAACGTATCGTGAAACAAAAAGTGAATGGGGGACTTGCCCTCCTGGCGGCATTGCTGCTCATATCCGCTATCGGCATGGCAGCTAAATTTACGGGCGTGTTGGATTATATCACCCATACGGCAGCGAAAAACTGGGTGTTGGATGACGCGGAAGCAATGGTGCATGCAGACGGAGAACAGATTTCAATCGGAGCATGCAAAGCGAGCGTCAAGGAATGGGTCTGCGACGGGCGGCGCTTATTTGCGACCCTCAGCGTTATTGACCCCGCATTGGAAACAGAAGGTTACTATGTTCCGAAGGATGAGGATGAAGATTATCTTGCCGGGCTTGAGAATTACGGTCTTTCGCATGACTTGATGGAAGCGTCATCTTCTGATGGAAAAGTGTGGGTAAACAGTTCTGATTTTCAATGGGGCGATGAGAAGCAATTTGAAATTCTGTATACCTATGAAATTGAGCTTGAAGACATGCCGAGCGCGTATACGATCACTCTGCCGGTTTCCTGCTCGGCAGGGAACGGAGAACTGCACATTGCCGTCAAAGATGCGGATTACGGAAAACTGCGGGCGTTTGAACCGTCGGATGCGTATGATTTTGACGGCTATACGGCTCAGATCACGATGCTGCAAAGCTCGTCGCTGCGCACATACGGCGAGTTGACCCTGACATTTGATGAAGAAACAGATGATGAAACGCGGGAAGCCATTCTGAGCGATTATCTGGAAGGCTTGCTTGCGCCGGAAGGAGAACTGGATATCCACGCCGGAGAAGGGGAAGAAATCGCATATCCGACGGGAGCGGCATGGCAGAAGGATAGATTGACGGCAATCATCACATTGGAGGGCAATCCGCGCGAAAGTTATCCTGAAACAGCGGCATTTTACCCGAGAAAAGGCGCAAGTCAGTTTGATGGAGAAGGAGATTGGCCGAAGCTGAGCGAACAGGGCGCTATCGAAATAAAAATGGAATAAACAGAAAAAAGCGCCTGCTTTTCCTTATAAGAAGGAAGAGCGGGCGCTCTTTTGTCGTCTTTTTCAAATGGCGCTCAGTGGATTCTCTGAATTTTTTTCGGCACAACGAACGCCATAATCACCCCGCCGATGACAAACATGCTCAGCACCGGCAGAATACCGTAACGGGAAACGCCGGTTGCCTGTGCGACAAGGCCGAAAAGAGTCGGGCCGATGACGGCGGAGAATTTACCAAATACATCGAAGAAGCCAAAGTATTCGCTGGCGGATTCTTCCGGCACCAGTTTGCCGAAGAACGAGCGGGAAAGGGCCTGAATACCGCCCTGCGCGGTGCCCACCAGTACGGCGAGAATCAGAAAATCGCGGAGCGTGCTCAATCTGAACGCGACAAAGCAGACGATCACATAGGTTGCAATGCCTGCCAAGATCATCGTTCGGGAGCCGAATTTTTCCGCCAGTTTGCCATAGAGAATGGCAAAGGGAAACGCGACAATCTGCACAACCAGCAGCACGACCATCATATCCATGCTGCCCAGACCGCAGGAATCGCCGAAAACCGTCGCCATGTGGATGATAGTCCCAACGCCGTCAATGTAGAAGAAATAGGCGATGATGAAAGCGACGACGCTTTTGTTTTTCACGATCATGCCGCATGTGTTTTTCACGTTGCGCAGGGTATGCAGAACGATGTTTCGTTCAGGGTCAATGCCGTGTTTCTGCTCGACATGGCGCAGCATGGGGAGCGTAAACACCAGCCACCAGCCCGCCGTCAGCAGGAAAGAGATGCGCGTGGCCAGCATCGTGCCGACGCCGATTGCATCGCCGAACTGAATCAGCAGCAGAGAAAGCACCAGCGGGATCGTGGAACCGCCGATATAGCCCAGGCCGTAACCGAGCGTGGAAACGCGATCCATGCGATCTTCGGTGGTTACATCCAGCAGAAAGCTGTCATAATACACGCAGGAGCCATTAAAGCCCAGCGTACCGAGCACGTACAGCACCAGCAGCGCTTTCCAGTTGCCCGTAAATGCGAGCAGAGCGCTGCTGATGACGCCGAGCAGCATAAAAGCGGTAAAAAGCTTCTTTTTCATGCCCTTGAAATCGCCCAGCGTGCCCATGAACGGCGCGAGTACTGCGCAGATCAACGTGCCGCAGGAGGTGGCGTAGCCCCAAAATGCGGTTGCGTCCACGTCGTTCACGCCGTTCTGGTGAGCGATTTCCTTGAAGAAAATCGGGAGGATGATCGCTGCGATGATCGTTGCGAACGCTGAGTTTGCCCAATCGTAAAGCATCCAGCTTTTTTCCGTTTTCGTGTATCCTTTAAGCATTCTTCTTGTCCCTTCTGCGGTTCAGGCCGCGATAGAGGTGCAAATCGTTGTTGATGTATCCGGCGAGGATTTCTGTGATTTTAGCATCTTTGCCGCCGCCGGCCACGATCACATCGGCGTATTGCTCGTAGTTGCGGATGTATTGATCAAACATGGGTTTAACGGTTGTAATATACTGCGAGGAGATGTTGTCGATCTGGCGGCCGCGTTCGTTGATATCGCGCTGGATGCGGCGCAGCAGGCAGATGTCGGATTCCACGTGCATATACAGCTTGAGATCCATCATGGCGCGCAAACGGGCATCGTAAAACGCATGGATGCCTTCGACAATGATAACGTCGTGCGGCTCCAGATATTCGCCCGGCACATCCGCGCGGCAATGATGCGAATAATCATAACGCTTTTTCGAAACGTGTCTGCCTTCCAGCAATTCCTGCACGTCCTCCAGCAGTTGATCATGGTCGAAGATGGAAGGCTCGTCGTAATTGAGCAGGCAGCGCTCTTCGAAGCTCAGATCGGGGTGATCCTTATAATAAGCGTCCTGATTGATGATCAAGATGCTCTTGTTGACCATCGTAGCCAATTCTTCGGCCAACGTCGATTTGCCACTGCCGCTCGCGCCGCAGATTCCGATAAAAAGCATGGTGATTCGCTCTCCTTTTTCTGTTGCAAAGGTGTCAGGCTTCTTCCTGAGACAGGGCGGCTTCGGCAGCCTCCCACTGTTCATAAAGCGTTTGCAGCTCCTGCTGCGCCTTTTGATAGGTGCGCTGAACATCCGCGGCTTTTTGCGCGTCGCTGTATAATGCAGGGTCAGCCATCTGCGCTTCAAGCTCGGCGATTTCCGCCTCTTTGACGCTGATCGCCTTTTCCGCCTCCTGCGCGCGGGTTTTGACCTGGCGGAGCGCCTGACGATTCATCTTTTCGCGCCGCTTTTCTTTTTCAAGCTCGGTTTTTGTCTTGCCGGCTACCGCTTCGACAGCGACAGGGCGGTTCTTGCGCTCGATGTAGTCATCGTAATTGCCGATATATTCCGTTACGCCGTCCGGCTGCATTTCGATGATACGGTTAGCAATGCGGTTGATGAAATAACGGTCATGCGAAACGGTGATGATGGTGCCGCCGAAATCGGCCAGCGCGTCTTCCAGCACTTCGCGGGAATCCATATCGAGATGGTTGGTCGGTTCGTCCAGCAGCAGCAGATTATCCTTGCGCAGCATCAGCGCTGTCAGCGCGACGCGCCCTTTTTCGCCGCCGGACAGCGTGTGGATGGGTTTGAACACATCGTCGCCCGTGAACAGGAACATGCCCAGCGCCCCGCGGACGTTGGATTGCTCCATCTGCGGGAAACGATCCCAAACTTCATCCAGAACGGTTTTATCGGCATGGAGCGTACTTTGATGCTGATCATAGTAGCCGATATCCACATTGGAACCGTAGCGGATAAAACCGGTATCCGGCTGCTCTTCTCCGACAATGATTTTGATCAACGTGGATTTGCCAACGCCGTTCGGGCCGATAAGCGCAACACGGTCGCCCGCGCGCACGCGCAGCGTCAGATCGTGGAAGAGGTGCTTTTCCCCGAACGATTTGCTCATTTCGGTCAATTGGAGCACATCTTCGCCGGTACGCCTGCGCGCTTCGAAGGAGAAGCGAATTGCGCGTTCATCGACGGGTTTTTCCAGCTTTTCCATGCGGTCGAGCGCTTTTTCCCGGCTCTCCGCCGCGCGGATGGATTTTTCACGGTTGAACATGCGGTAGCGGGCGATGATCGCCTGCTGACGCTCGATTTCCTTTTGCTGAATTTCGTAGGCGCGCATGCGGGATTCAAAGCGCTCCTGACGCTGCGCGATATAGCGGGTGTAGTTTCCGTTATACTGCTCGGAAGAACCCATCAGAATTTCCACAATGCCCGTGCAGACGTGATCGAGAAAATAACGGTCGTGGGAAATCACCAGCACGCTGCCCTTATAGGCGGCCAGATAGTTTTCGAGCCATTGCAGGGTTTCCATATCGAGGTGGTTGGTCGGTTCGTCCAGCAGAAGCAGATCCGGCTTTTGCAGCAGCAGCCGCGCCAGGCATAAGCGCGTCTGTTCGCCGCCGCTGAGCGAATCCACGCATTGATCATACTGCGCGGGCTTGAAGCCGAGGCCGTTTAGCACGCCGGAAACCATGCTCTTCCACGAATAGCCGTCCGCTTCCTCAAAGCGCTGCGTCAGTCTGTCGTAATCGGCGGAGAGCTGTGCAAATCGCTGGGGGTCGGTATGGGCGTGAGCCATTTCATTTTCAAGCTCACGCAGCTTTTTCTCCATAGCAAAGACCGGCTCATACACTTTTTGCAGCTCATTCCAGACGGTTTCGCCGCTGGTCACCATATTCTGCTGCGCCAGATAACCGATACATGTGCCGCGGACAAGCGAAATTTCGCCGCCATCCTGCGAATCCAGCCCTGCGAGGATGCGCATCAGCGTCGATTTGCCGCAGCCATTTACCCCCACAAGACCAATGCGGTCGCCCTGCTGCACGGTCAGAGAGACGTCGCGCAGCACGGCGTTGACACCGAAAGACTTGGCGATATGCTGGGCGGATAAGATAATCATAAAGGCAAACTCCTGTTTCTTTGACATTTTCAGCCGTTCAATCGGCTTGAAACTACATACTTTTTTATTATACGACAGTTGACGCATCAAGGCAAGGCGATTTTGCGCATCTGCGCCCAAAGCGAAAAAAATCAGGCGTGAGGGTTGCAAAATGGAGTCAATTTGAGTATAATATTGAAAGGTCAAAGATAGTTAAACAACGAGGTGTTACGCATGAGGCTACTCAGCGATTCAATTGAAGATTTCATCAAGGCGCTTATGGAGGATGAGCAGGATCAGCAGCAAGCCATCGAGCTTCGCAGAAACGAGCTGGCCGAGCATTTCCAGTGCGCGCCGTCACAAATCAACTACGTGCTTGCCACGCGGTTTACGCCCGATCACGGGTATGTGATCGAATCCCGGCGCGGCGGCGGCGGTTATATCCGCATTATGCGGCTGGCGTCCACCAGCAGGGAGGAATTGCTGCAAACGCTGTACCAGCGCATTGGCATGTCCATCAGTTCGGCAGATGCGATGAAGATTGTCGATCACCTGGAAAGTGAGAAGATTGTTTCGCCGGATGAAGCCAAGCTAATGAAAGCGGCGCTTTCCCCGCAGGCGGTTCCGCTGCCGCTGACCATGAAGGACGCGCTTTGCGCCGGGACGCTGCGCAGCATGATCCTCGCTTTGGCCAAGCGTCGCCCGAATGTCTAAACCGTTCGGGCGGGCAAGGAGGTATACCTGATTGTTGAATGTTCCGAATGTTTTTACCCAGGGCGCAATGAAAGCTCTGGTTCAGGCACAGATCAGCGCCGCCTCGATGGGGCACGAGAAGATGGGAAGCGGTCATTTGCTTTGCGGCCTTTGCCGTGTAGGCGATGAATTGACCCGCTGTATTCTCGGCGATCTGACGGCCAGCGAAGTGGAAGAAGAGGTTTTGCATCACTACGGGCGCGGGGAAGTCGGCTTTTCCCGCGTAACGGGGTTGACGCCGCATGCCCAGCGTGCGCTTTTGCGCGCAGTTACGTATGCAAACCCGGATAAAAAGGTGCTCGCCGGAGTTGCGCATATCTGGCAGGAGCTTTTGTATGAGGATGGCTGCACAGCGCTCGTTGTGCTGGCGTCGCTTGGGCGCACGGTGGAAGCCATGCGCACGGTGCTCTTCAACACCGTCGGCGATATTGAGCGCCCGCTTCAGGCCAAACGCATTGCCGCTTCTTCCGAACCGATTTCTCAACAGGAAGCCGCTTCTGCGCAGCAAAACACAAAAGCATCCGCGCAGAATGGCGACGGCAAGGCGGAGGAAGAGCCGCTCGAAGCCTATGCAAGAAATTTGACGCAGGCGGCTGTTCGCCATGAACTCGAGCCGTTGATCGGCCGGGAAGCGGAACTGGACGCCATGATTCAGATCCTTGGCAAAAAAATGAAAAACAATCCGCTGCTGCTGGGCGAGCCGGGCGTTGGCAAATCCGCTTTGGCGGAAGGGTTGGCCATGCGCATCGCCAATCGCGACGTGCCGCCCGCTTTGCTGGGTACGCAGATTTACGCGCTGGATTTGGCGCTGCTGGTCGCCGGAACCAAGTATCGCGGCGAATTTGAGGAGAGAATCAAAGGCGTTGTTTCGTCCGCGCAGGAACGCGGCAATGTCATCCTTTTCATCGACGAGCTGCACACGCTCATCGGCGCGGGCAGCAGCTCGGAAGGTTCGCTGGATGCGGCCAATATTCTGAAACCTGCGTTGGCGCGCGGTACGCTGCGCGTTATCGGCGCGACGACATATAAGGAGTATCGCAAATACATCGAAAAGGACGCG
Organism: uncultured Clostridia bacterium; assembly: GCA_934630975.1. Lineage (GTDB taxonomy): Bacteria > Bacillota > Clostridia > Christensenellales > Aristaeellaceae > Ventricola. The sequence continues at coordinate 17,506 of CAKTXH010000014.1, forward strand.
GCGCTTGCCCGTAGATTCCAACGCATTGATGTACACGAGCCGGATAAGGCGCAGACGCTCGAGATTCTCAGCGGTTTGCGCGAACGGTACGAAGATTTTCACCATATCGAAATTTCCGACGAGGCGTTGATTTCCGCCGTCGAGCTTTCTTCCCGCTATGTAACCGATCGCTTTATGCCGGATAAAGCCATTGACTTGATTGATGAAGCTGCGTCGATGGCCAACGTCGAACTATGGAAACAAAGCGGGACGGAGGAAATGCTTGAAAACGAAGCCATCAGCCTGCCCAGCGCCGTCATCAGGAAAGATGAGATCGCCAAAGTTATCGCTCAGTGGACGGGTGTGCCGGTGGAGCGCATGGATTCGGAGAATCAGCAGGATATTCTGACGCTCGAAGATCGGCTTTCCCGCCGGGTCATTGGGCAGAACGAAGCCATTTCTTCCATCGCCAAAGCTTTGCGGCGAGCCCGCGCAGGCTTGAACGACCCGACGCGCCCGCTTGGCGTATTCATGCTGCTTGGCCCGTCCGGCGTAGGCAAGACCGAGCTTTGCAAGGCGCTGAGCGAAGCGCTCTTTGGCAGCGAGGATGCGTTGATCCGGGTGGATATGTCCGAATACAGTGAAGAAGCGACGGCTTCCCGGCTGATCGGTTCTCCGCCCGGTTATGTGGGCTATGGCGACGGCGGCCAGTTGACGGACGCGGTGCTCAAACGCCCGTACAGCGTTGTGCTGTTTGATGAAATTGAAAAGGCGCATCCCAAGATTTTCAGCCTGCTTCTGCAGCTTCTGGACGATGGCCAGCTGACGGACAGCGTGGGACGCAAGGTGAATTTCAAAAACACCATCGTCGTGATGACCTCCAATACGGGCGTAACATTTGAAATGGATAAGCGACTCGGCTTTGCTGGATCGAAGACGGATGTAGCGCCCGCAGTCAGCCATCGCCGCGCCATCATGGCGCAGGCAAAGCAGACGTTCCGACCCGAATTCCTCGGCAGAATTGACGAAATGATCGTCATGAACAGCCTGACGCAGGAAGACGGCGCGAGGATTGCCGCACTGATGCTTGAAAAAGTGAAGGCCAGGATGGCAAACCGCAACATTCAGCTCAGTTATGATCCTCAAGTGACCGTGCTGCTTGCGCAAAACGGCGTAAACGAGATGAGCGGAGCGCGAAATCTGCGCCGCGTGGTGGCGGAATTCGTTGAAGATCCGATCAGCGAATTGATCCTGCGCGGAAAAGCCGGCAATGAAGTACATTTGAGCGTTGCGCAAAATCAAATTGTTGTCACAGGCGCGCGGGAAGCGCTGGCCCCGGCCTAAACAAAGAAGGATTCTTTCCGCCGAAAGAGGCGTGGGAATCCTTCTCTATTTATACCCGGCTAAAATGCCCCTTGCGTCAGCAGAAAATCTGCTATAAAATAGAGAAGCGTTTACAGCGCAAAAGGGAGGCCGTGCGTTTTATGCCCCAGAAGAAAACGATACTGCGTCAAGTTGTTTCGCGTTTGCCCGAAATCATTTCGTTTTGCTGCGCGGCTTTGATGCTTTGTGCGATTCCGTTGTATTTTGACAACGCTTTTTTTAATATTAACCGCTGCAAAGTGGGTCTCGTCCGCGCGGCGGTACCGTGGCTTTGCGTCTTGGCGGCTGTTTTCTGGTCGGCTGACCGGCTGCTCAACGGAAAGACATATCTTGAAAAGCCGATTGCCCCGGATGTAAGTCTGGCGGTATTCCTTCTTGCCTGCATCGTTTCCTGCGCAATACAGGGATTCAGCGAAGACGTGATGGAAGCGGCAAACGGGCGGAGTTTGGGCCTGCGGCTGATGCTCTGTCTCTGTGCGGCGTATTACATTGTCGCATTGGGAAAAATGGAGGGGCGTTTCTTAACGACAGCCATGCTGACCTGCGCGGCGTTTTGCGCGGGGCTGGGCGTACTCAATGCCGCAGGCATTGATCCACTTGGGTTCTATGAAAATATCAAAAAAACGCTGAAAGTCACGTTCTTTTCAACAATCGGAAACGCCGATTTTTTCGGAACGTATCTGTTGATGATGTTCGGTATGGCGGCGAGCGTGATGCTTTTTTCAAGAAAAGGTATTTTTCGCTTGCTGGCGGCGGGATGCTCGGTTCTGCTCATTATGGGTATGCTCGTCTCCCGAACGGACAGCGCGGCCGCAGGGATGCTGCTGGTCTGCTTAACCGTATCGGTGCTTTCGTGCGGAGATTGGGGAAGAATGAGCTGTTCGGCGGCTTTATGGGCGGTATGCCTTGCGCTGATTCCAGCCGCACAGGCCGTTTTGAATCAAAATCCGTACCAACCGCAGATGGACGGCCTTTTGGGCATCCTGCTGAATACACACGCCGTTCATGTTCTGCCCGTCTTTTTCATGCTCATGGCCGCTCTGTTTGTTTGGCTTGGCCGACGCGGCGTGCAGGCGCCAAGCCGTAAAACGGTAAGCCGCATCGTGCTGGGGGTTATGCTGGCGGCGGTCATCCTTTTTGTCTGTGCAGTCATCTGGTTTACGGTTTTGAAGCCGGAAGCGGATTTGGGCGGCTTATCTTCATTTCTTCGGTTTGATGATCAGTGGGGCAATCACCGCGGTTTTGTTTACATTCGCTCTCTTCGCGCATTTTCGGATTATTCGCTTGTCGAAAAACTATTCGGCAAGGGACTTGGCCGCGCGCTTGCCGCTTTGACACCTTATTGCGATAACCCGGAAGCGATTCAGCATGCGGGCGGTGTGTTCACGGATGCGCATTGCCAGATTTTGCAGTTTCTTTTAACCTGCGGTCTTGTCGGTGCAGCGGCGTTTCTTGCTTTTTATATTTCCATGCTGTATGCCTGCGCAAAAGCCATGCGGGATGATCCAATTTTGTGCGGCTGCTTTGCGGCGTTGGCGGGCTATTGGGTCGTCATCGCCGTCAACGTTGCACAGCCGATTCTGCTTTCAACTTATTTCCCACTGTGTGGGCTTGCCGTATCGCGTATGCGGCGGTTGAAGAAAGGAGCCGTTCATGAACCTTGAACAATTGATTGATCGCTTGAGGCGGACGCCCTCCTTCATGGAAAACGTTACGCATTGGGAGACCATTCCTGCAAAGGAAGCGCAGTTTGCGCCTTTCCCGGAGGAACTGGATAGCCGTCTGCCGCCGGTGCTTGCCGCCAGAGGCGTTTATCAGCTCTATACGCATCAGCGCGAGGCGTTTGATCGTGCAGCGGAGGGCAAGGATATCTGCGTTGTTACGCCGACGGCTTCCGGCAAAACGATGTGCTACAATCTGCCGGTGCTGAACGCCATTTTGAAAAACAGCGACGCCAGAGCGCTTTATCTTTTCCCGACAAAGGCGCTTTCGGCGGATCAGGTTTCCGAACTGTATGAGCTGATTGAAGCGATGGACGTTGACGTCAAAACCTTCACATATGACGGAGATACGCCTGCCGCTGCGCGCAGGCAGGTGCGGCAGGCGGGGCATATCGTCGTAACCAACCCGGATATGCTCCATTCCGGCATATTACCGCATCATACGAAATGGGTCAAACTCTTTGAGAATTTGAAATACGTGGTCATTGACGAAATTCATGCGTATCGCGGTGTGTTCGGCTCTAATTTGGCCAATGTGATTCGTCGATTGACGCGGCTTTGCAAGTTTTACGGCTCGAATCCGCAATTTATCTGCTGTTCGGCCACCATCGCCAACCCGGGCGAGCTGGCTTCAACGCTGATTGGCCGCCCGGTTGACGTTATTGACCAGAGCGGCGCGGCGAGCGGAGAAAAGCACATCGTCTTTTATAATCCGCCCGTGGTCAACAAGCAGCTCGGCATCCGCAAATCCATTTTGCAGGAAACGCTGCACGTCGCTTCCATGCTGGTGGATAACGACATTTCGACCATCGTTTTCGGCAAATCAAGGCTGACGGTCGAGGTGCTGACGCGGCATTTAAAGGAGCGGGTGAAAGATCCGTTCGGCAATGCCGGAAAAGTTCGAGGCTATCGAGGCGGCTATCTGCCAACGCTTCGGCGGGAAATCGAGCGCGGCTTGCGTAAGGGCGAGATTCGCGCGGTGGTTTCCACCAATGCGCTGGAACTGGGCATCGACATCGGCCAGCTGGATGCCTGTGTGCTGTGCGGCTATCCCGGTTCAATCGCCAGCACATGGCAGGAGGCGGGGCGCGCAGGGCGGCGAAAGAATACGGCTCTGACGGTTATGGTCGCTTCTTCCTCAGCGCTTGACCAATACATTGTCAACCACCCGGAATACTTCTTTACGCGTTCGCCGGAAAATGCGCTGGTGCACCCGGATAACCTGTATGTGCTGCTGGGACATGTGAAATGCGCGGCGTATGAACTGCCGTTTGAAGAGGACGAAAGCTATGCGAAGGGCGTATCCACCAAGGAACTGTTGGATTATCTTTGCGAAGAGCATATCCTGAATCTGACCGGCGGACGGTATTACTGGATGGCAGAGGAATTCCCGGCGGCGGATTTGTCGCTTCGCTCCGTCACCAGCGAGAATTTCCTGATTATTGATATTACGAAGCCGGAACATCGCGTGGTGATCGGCGAAATGGATCGCTATACTGTGCCGATGCTGTTGCACGAGCACGCGATTTATATGCATGAAGGACAGCAGTATCAGGTCGAAAAGCTGGATTTTACCGAGAAAAAAGCTTATGTGCGAAGCGTTGACGTCGATTACTATACGGATGCGGATTTGAATACGAGCGTCAAGGTGCTTGACGTGCTTAAAGAGCAGCCGCTCGGTCATGGATCGTTGGCCTTCGGCGACGTTCTGGTCACATGGCTTGTGACGATGTTTAAAAAATTCAAGCTGGATACGCAGGAAACGCTCGGCTTTGGCCCGGTCGATCTGCCGGAATTGGAAATGCCGACAAACGCCTGTTGGTGGGCGCTGGACGAAAGCATCACATCTGGGCTTTCGATGGATGATTTACAGGGCGGCATGCTCGGCATTGCCAATGCGCTCAGGCAGATTATCCCGTTGTATCTGATGTGTTCGCCGCGGGATATCTGTGTGCAATACCGGGTAAGAGACCCGTTCACCAAACTGCCGACGCTGCTCGTATTTGATAACTATGCGGGCGGCATTGGCCTGAGCGAACGCGTTTACGGCATGCGCGCGCTGATTTTCAACGATGTCCATGACCTGATTGCGCGCTGTCCGTGCGAAGCAGGCTGCCCTTCCTGCACAGGCCCGATGAACGAAGTTGGCGAACATGGTAAAAAAACGGCGCTTCTGCTGACGGAAAGGCTGATGGCGCTATGAGGGATTTGCGCCAGCGGTTGATGGAAATCGCTAAAAGCTCGGGGAGTAGACCCGCAGCGCCGCAGCCAACACCCGCACCTGAAGGCAAAGCGCGCTTTTTCTGTCGCGAAGGCGTTGTGCCGCGCGGCGCGTTAGGCTGTATTGATCAGGTCACGCTTGAAGATGTGCGCGCCTGCGATCCGTATTTTGAGGGCAGCACATGGAACGTGGAGCGGCTGCTGTTTCTGGATACGGAAACGACAGGGCTGAGCGGTGGCGCGGGAACGGTTGCCTTTGAAATCGGGGTGGGGTGGATTGAGCCGCGCGGGATGGTGATTCGCCAATACATCATGCAAAATTACGCGCAGGAAGCGGATATGCTTCGCGAAATCGCCGCGCTGATTGCAAAAGCGGACACGCTTGTCACGTTCAATGGAAAGACCTTTGATCTGCCGCTGCTGGAATCGCGCATGGTGATGAATCGGATTCGCGCACATGTGACCGATATGCCGCATCTCGATCTGCTGCATGCCGCGCGCCGCGTTTACAAGCTTCGGCTTGGGCGCTGCAACCTGACTTCGCTGGAGGAAGTCGTTCTTGGCAAAGCGCGGCAGGATGATTTGCCGGGCGCGCAAGTGCCGGAGCGATATTTTACCTATCTGAAAACCGGCGAATTTGCACTGCTGGAGGATGTGCTTCGCCACAACTTCGACGATGTACGCAGTTTGGCCGAATTAACGGCGGTAATTTGTTCGGCTTACCGCCAGCCGGAAAGCCTTCGATATGAGCAGGATATCCTTAGTGTCGGCAAAACGCTTCTGCGCGGCGGGCGCACGCAGCGGGCGAGAATCTGCTTCAAAATTCTTGGGCACAGCACCCTTTCGCCGCAGGCTCATCTGTATCTATCTTCGAGCTATAAGCAGGAGCGGGATTGGGATGAGGCCGCCGCGTTATGGAAAACCATGATTGCGCAGGGCGAAGGCGGCATATGGCCCTATATTGAGCTGGCCAAGTATGATGAACATGTGCGACGGGACTATGACAGCGCATTGCGCTGCACAACGGCCGCGCTGCAATATGCGCTTAACATTATGCCGCTCGGCAGGGAGGATGAGTCGCTCACCGCGCCCATCTTCAAACGCATGGAGCGGCTGAAACGAAAACAAAGAGCACAACAGGGAGGCATGACACCATGAGCTTTATGGGAAATATGATCGGAAATAAGGCGCTTGCAGCGCATGGCAAAAACGAGTATGAAAAAGCCATGCAGCTTTACGACGAGGCTTATGAAAAGGGGATGGACAAGCCGAGGCTGCTGCGCGGATACAGCGTTCTGCTGATTCGGACAGGCCATTTTGACAAGGCGCTGGAGGTTCTAAAAAAGATTGAGGCGCTGCCGGGGCTTACGCCTGCGGAAAAAACGGATCTGCATGTCAATTATGCGATTATCCTCTGGCAAAAGGGCCACCTCGACCGCGCAATGGAAATTCTGGAGGACGAGTTCCGCCACATGAAAAACGGCACCATGTACAGCATCATCGGCTATTTGAAAGTAGAACAGGGCGACGCGGATGCGGCGCTTGCCTTCAACCGCGAAGCGCTGGATTATGACGATGCAGACCCGGTCTTTTTGGATAACATGGGGCAAACGTACTATCGTCTGGTTGGCGACAAGGAAACGGCCAAAACGTATTTTGATCAGGCGATTGCGCTTAAACCGACGGCGATTGACACAAATTATTTCCTTTCGTTGTATGATATTGAAGCAGGCGACAAGGAAAAGGCGGTCGAGCGGCTCAAAACGGCGCGCGGCGGTTTCTTCTCTCCGCTGAACTACGCTACGCCGGAAATGATCGACGCAAAGCTCGCAGAACTGGGCACTAAATAAGGACGATATATATAAAGACGGTTTTCCACGAAGGAGAACCGTCTTTTTTGTATGATCTTTTAAGATACCGTGCACTCCGGCTCGGCGTCGATGACCAGCTTGTCGCCGTCATAATCCACCAGCAAGTCGGTACGCGGCTGCACGTCTTCGGCGATCAACTTACGCGCAATGAGCGTTTCGACCGAACGCTGCATGAAGCGCTTCAGCGGACGCGCGCCGTAGATCGGATCATAGCCCTGCGCCACGATATAACTGCGCGCGGCAGGGGTGAGATGCATGGTCAGCTGCTTATCGCTCAAGCGGCGATTGAGATCGGCTACCTGCAAATCGACAATCTTATCAATTTCGTTGCGCGTCAGTGGCTTATAGAATACGATTTCATCCAGCCGGTTGAGGAACTCCGGGCGGAACTGCGTCTTGAGCATGCCTTCAACCTGCTTGCGCGCCGCTTCGGTGATGTTGCCTTTTTCGTCAATGCCATCGAGAATCGCGGAAGAACCGAGGTTGCTCGTCAAAATGATGATGGTATTTTTGAAATCCACCGTGCGCCCCTGGGAATCCGTAATACGACCGTCATCGAGCACTTGGAGCAGAACGTTGAACACATCCGGGTGCGCTTTTTCAACTTCGTCGAACAACACAACGCAGTACGGACGGCGGCGCACAGCCTCAGTCAACTGACCGCCTTCGTCATAACCAACGTATCCCGGAGGGGCGCCGATCAAACGAGAGACACTGTGCTTTTCCATGTATTCGCTCATGTCGATACGAACCATGTTCTTTTCGTCGTCAAACAAAGCCTGCGCCAGCGCTTTAGCCAGCTCGGTTTTGCCAACGCCGGTGGGGCCGAGGAAGAGGAACGAGCCAATCGGCCTGTTCGGATTCTGAATTCCGGCACGACTGCGCAGGATGGCTTCGCAGACTTTTTCGACAGCTTCATCCTGACCGATCACGCGCTCATGCAGCGTATCATCCAGATGCAGCAGTTTCTCGCGCTCGCCTTCCATCAGCTTGGAAACCGGGATGCCCGTCCAGCGGGCAACGATGCGGGCGATTTCTTCTTCGGTTACTTTGTCGCGCAGCAGCGTGCTGTCGCTCTTGGCTTCCTCGGCGATTTTTTCCTGCTCGGCCAGTTCCTTTTGCAGCTGAGGCAGTTTACCGTATTTCAACTCGGCGGCGCGGTTCAAATCGTAATTGCGCTCGGCTTCGGCGATTTCGCCGCCCATGTGCTCGATCTCCTCGCGAAGTTTCTGCACTTTGCCGATGGAGTTCTTTTCGTTTTCCCAGCGCGCTTTCATGGCGTTGAACTGCTCGCGCATGTCGGCCAGCTCTTTTTGAATGACGCTCAAACGCTCGCGGGAGAGGGAATCATCCTCCTTCTTGAGCGCGGCTTCTTCAATTTCATGCTGCATGATGCGGCGGCGCACGTCGTCAAGCTCCTGCGGCATGGAATCCATTTCGGTACGGATGGTTGCACAGGCTTCATCCACCAAGTCGATGGCTTTATCCGGCAGGAAACGATCCGAAATATAGCGGTTGGAAAGCGTCGCGGCGGCGATCAGCGCCTGATCGGAAATCTTTACGCCGTGGAAAACTTCATAGCGTTCCTTCAGGCCGCGGAGGATGGAAATCGTATCTTCTACCGTCGGTTCAGCGACCATGACCGGCTGGAAACGGCGTTCCAACGCCGCGTCTTTTTCAATATACTTGCGATATTCGTTCAGCGTGGTTGCGCCAATGCAGTGCAGCTCGCCGCGCGCCAGCATCGGCTTGAGCAGGTTGCCTGCGTCCATGCTGCCTTCGGTTTTGCCCGCGCCCACGATGGTATGCAGCTCATCAATGAACAGAATGATGCGGCCATTGCTGGCTTTGATATCGTTTAAAACAGCTTTCAGACGCTCTTCGAATTCGCCGCGGAATTTTGCGCCGGCAATCAGCGCGCCCATATCCAGCGAGAAGATGGTGCGGTTTTTTAAGCTATCCGGCACGTCGCCGCGAACGATGCGCTGAGCAAGGCCCTCGGCGATGGCCGTCTTGCCGACACCCGGTTCGCCGATGAGCACCGGATTATTTTTTGATTTGCGGGAAAGAATACGGATGGCGTTACGGATTTCCGTATCGCGGCCAATGACGGGATCAAGCTTGTTCTGACGGGCAAGCTCGACCAGATCCTGACCGTATTTTTTCAGCGCGTCATATGTCGATTCGGGATCTTCGCTGGTCACGCGCGCGCTGCCGCGTACGGCCTGCAAGGCTTCCAGAAACTTGGGTTTGGTGATATTCAGCGAGGCAAACAGCGGGCGAACCGTGCTGTCCGCCTTTTCCAGCAGACCCAGAAAGAGATGCTCGACGGAAATGTATTCGTCGCGCATTTGCTTCATTTGATTCTCGGCCTCCGTGAGCGCCTGAGAAAGTGCGGCGGTCACATACGGTTGCTGGTTGCTGCCGGAAATCTTCGGCAAACGATTGACGGCGCTTTCGCAGGCCGTCTGCACCTGCTGAACATTAAGCCCCAATTTGCTCATCAGTTGGCCGATCAGGCCGTTTTCCTGATTGAGCAGGGCATCGAGCAAATGAACCTGTTCAACCTGCGCGTTGCCGTAGCTCTGCGCAAGCTGCTGAGCGGCCTGCAAAGCCTCCAGGGATTTTTGGGTGAAGCGGTTCGTATCCATCCAAATCATCCTCCTTTATACTCAAGGGCGATTGGACAGCGCCCTTTGAAGCGGTAGTCTTCTGTCTTTCGACGGCGTTATTATATCATGGTCAAAGAAAGTCGGTAAATAGTAAAATTGCAAAATGTTTTTGCTATTTTTGATGCTTAATGCACGATTTTGACTCACTTTTCGGATTGAACGGTTAAATGTTCGAGCGGAACACGATATTTGGTATAGCGCCGTCCCTGGCGGTCACGGTATGCGCCGCCGCGGTCTTCGACCATAACGGTAGCCGTTTTGCCGACATATGTGACAATTCCGTTTAAAACGCCGCCCTGGTAACAAAAGCAGACCTTCGCGCCGGGAGAAAGCCCCTCCGAGGCGGCTTCCTGCATACGCGTCGGAAGGCTGTGACGTGTATCGGTATGGCCGAACAGCCCGCGAGCAAGCGAAAGAAAACGCGAAGAATGGCCGGTTGAACCAAAGAGCGCGTTTTCAACCGCATGGCAGAGTTCATGCTCAAAAACAACAAGAAAAGCCTCCTGCGGCGTGGCGACGGACAACCCGTTGAGCAAAAAAGGCCCTTTGTTCAGCCTGAAAAGAAAATCGCCGGACATGCGGATTTCTGCATGCGATAAACGGGAAGCGCCGCTGCGCGCATACATAAATTTGCCTGCCGAACTGGTCAGGCGCTGAGAAAGCGTCACGTCAATCCGGCCGTAAGCATGACAGAGGAAGCCGGAGAAAAAGAGCTGATCATAAAGCCTGAGCATCTGAGCGAGCGTTTGCTTCCGAATGGATGCGACAGGCACCGCGCAAAAGCCCTCATCTGAAGCGCAGAGCGCGGAGAGAACCATAGCGCGTCGATGCAGAATTTCGGAATTGGGCAGGGGAAAAGAGAAGGGGAGTTCGTTTGCAGCCGACATCCAAAGCACCTCATGATGGAAAAGATAAAAGGGAGCTTCGATCATTCCGAAACTCCCTTCAACAGATTACAATGTGATTTCAACGCGCACGGCACGGCCGACGAGTTTGATTTCGCTGATGTGCATCGCCTGAGCGTCCAAATCACGGTCGCCGCTTTGCAGCAGAATCTTCGAATCGCCCAGCAAACGGATGCGGCGCAGGCAGCGATGCGCGCCGTATTCCACCAGCATAATGGCGCCGTCTATCGGCAAAGCCTGCGGCACAACGAGCACAAGATCACCTTTTTCAATGCGCATGGCCCGCATGGAATCATCCGGTGCTTGGAAATAGACGACGCGTTCCGGCTTTGCGCCTTCGATTTTGCCGTCCTGAATCGGCACCATGCGGCGGGCAACTTGAATCCATCCGGCGTTCATGACCGGCACGGGCTGCAAAACGCTGCTCAGCGCATCGAGCCAAATGCCGCTCTGCTCTTCCGCGCTGACCGGCTTGGGCGCGGGCTTCGGCGCTTCCGCTTTCGGCTGGGGCGCAGGCTTAGCAGGAGCCAGCGTGCCCAAATCAACCGTCGCAGCAATTTCATCCAGCGAGAATTCCGCTTCGTTTTTCTGGCTTGTTCCCAGCGTTTTGAGGATTCGGCGCGCCTGATCGTCCTGAATGATCCGGCGGCCTTCCTCCACATCTTTGATGTACCCTTCCGAAACGCCGCACTTTCTGGCTACCTGCTTGCGGGTCAGCTTTTGACGTGTACGTTCCAGCAAAATCAAATCGCCCAATCGGCTCATAACCTGATTCCTCCTTAAAAGATAAGGCGCTGCCTTTCTGTATGCGCTTATTATACCTTAAATTGGAACAAAAAGAAAGTCGCTTGCTCAATAGACTTGAAATATAAGCGAAAATACGCTATATTTATGGATGGAAAAAACGCAGAGTCTCAAACATTCGAAGTTTTACATGTATTTTATGAAAATTGTTCAGACGTTCGGCAGGAAAACGGGCGGGCGAACGTGAATTATGAATGGTGGAGACAGGCGGACGACGGAGGATACGGATGCAGGAGATCATCATTCACAATTGGGACGAACTTCAGCGCGCCGTGTTTGACGACGTCTGGGACGAAAAAATCATGCGCTATCGCGATAACCGCATTTACCGCGGTATGGCGGATCAAAGCTGGCATCTGATTCCGTCGCTGAACCGCGTATGCGGCCACGATTTGTCGCTTGAAACGCAGGTTTTCCGCAGTTTTCGAAAATACGGTTACGCGGAGCTGGCGGATTATTCCGGGTTTTGGAAGCTTCTGCCGGTTGCACAGCACCACGGCCTGCCGACACGTCTGCTCGACTGGACATATTCGCCGCTTGTCGCCGCGCATTTTGCCACAGAGGATACGAGCTGCTACGACTGCGACGGCGTGATCTGGTGCTTGGATGTGACGGATTTTCGCAAATACATGCCTGCGCCGCTCCTGCGCAAGCTTGTCGATACGGGAAGCAACATTTTCACTGTGGGGATGCTTGAAAAAGTGATCCCGGATTTTGAAAAGATGAAGGAGCTTTCCGACAAGCCCTACGCCATTTTCTTTGAACCCTCGTCGATGATCGACCGCATTGCCAACCAGTACGCGTTGTTTTCCGTCGTTTCCGATCCGTCGGTGCTGTTGTCGGATATCTTGGAAGCTCAGCATATTCCGTGCCGCAAGATCGTCATTCCCAAAGAAACCAAATTGGAAATCCGCGATAAGCTGGATTACATCAACATTTCCGAACGGATGATCTATCCGGGGCTTGACGGCGTTTGCCGATGGATCACAAGACGATATTCCGCGCTCGGCCCGAAATACAATCAGCAGCACACCGAAAACAGGGAGTAAGCGCAATTGGGCGCTTAACCAATAAAGACATTCTTCAGGAGGAGAAATCACAATGAGGAAATTTGTCGCTTTGATGGCGGCAGCCGTCATGCTCTTCGCGTTCTGCGCGAGCGCAAACGCTGCGACCCAGGTTACCATTTGGCACACCTTCACCGATGCTCAGCAGGCTGCGCTGGAAAAGTTCGCCGCTGACTTCAACGCAAGCCAGAGCGATTACGAAGTGGTTGTCGAGTCTCAGGCCTATTCCGGCTTCCTTGACAGCGTGTACAATGCCGTGGCGAACGGCGTCGGCCCGAACATGATCATCAACTATGCGTCTACCGCTGCGGATTATGTGAAGGACGGCCTGGTGGTCGACCTGAGCAAGTACGTGTTTGACGAGGAAATCGGCATGGCGGACGTGTACAACAGCCTGCCGGATTCCATCAAGGCCGAGACGGTTGGTTTCTCCGATGGCGGCATGTATGCGCTGCCGGCGGTCACCACCGGCCCGATCTTCTTCATCAACAAGACCATCTATGATGAGCTTGGCCTGACCGCGCCGACCACGTGGGAAGAGCTGGCCGAGAACTCCAAGAAGATCTATGAAGCGAAGGGCATCGCGGGCTTTGCCGCCGACTCCCTGACCGATATGATGCAGGCGCTGATGATGCAGTCCGGCGCGGGCTACATCGACGTGGCGAACAAGAGCGTTCTGTTTGACACCGAAGAAGCGACAGCCTGGCTGAAGTGGTTCGGCGACAATGTTGAAGCCGGTTACTTTGCGCTCAACCCGACCGGCGATTACTGGTCCAACGACTTCAACGCGGGTCTGGTGGCTTCCTACCTTGGCTCCTGCGCGGGCGTTCCGTACATCAAGCCGGACGGCTTCGAGTACACCGTGGCGCCGATGGTTCGCGGCGACAAGGCCGAGTGGTACCCGGCGTGGAACCGTGGCGCGATCGTCTTCAACAAGGACGAGGACGCGAACAAGGGCACCTATCTGTTTGTGAAGTACTTCCTCTCTCCGGAAGTGAACGCGGAATGGGCGCAGGCCATGAACGCGCTGTCTCCGTATGGCACGACGCAGGCGGGCGAGGCGTATGCCGCTTTCGCCGAGACGATGGATCCGTCTCTGGTTGCGGTGCAGGCTGATCTCGACATTGCCGGCGCTCTGCCGACCGTGACCGGCTCTTACGCTGTCCGCAACGCGCTGAAGGATGCCGCGATTGCGGTGGCCGGCGGCGTGTCTGCTGAGGACGCGATGGCCGAGTGCGTTGCGACTTCCAACGCGGCGCTCCAGGAGTAATACGCGGGATTCGAAACCTCTCGGGGCTGGCGGGCATCAGTCCGTCAGCCCTTTTTCTTTGCTTTGAAACGTTATGTTCTCTCCCCCCTAAGGGGGAAGAGAGCATAACCGATTGTCTCAAGGAGTTTCAGAGCGGCAATAACGAAAGGGGGAAGACGATGAGCACGCCCAAGCTTTTTGTATTCATGATCGACGCACTTTGCGAATGTGACGTCGCTTATATGCGCACACTCAAAAACTTTGGATGGATGCTCGAAAACGGCGCGCTGGTTCGCGAAATGCTGCCGGTTTATCCGTCGTTTACCTATCCGTGCCATGTGTCAATCATGACGGGCTGCTACCCGGATAAGCACGGTATTCCGCACAACGAGCAGGTGAAAGCCGGTGTGCACCCGGTTCCGTGGTACACAAGCCGAAAGCTGGTTCAAAAGAAGTTTTTCGCGGAATATGCCAAGGAACAGGGCCTTTCCACCTGTCTGGTGAATTGGCCGGTTTCTGCCGGCGCAGATGTGGATATCAACCTGCCGATGTGTGTGCCGATGGGCTACCGCGGCGATAACCCGCGCCAATTCTACGAGGGCGTTTCCAGCGAAGAGGTGCTTGATCGCTACTTCTGGAAGTACGGCTATCTGCTATGCGGTTGCAATAAAGTGTTAAACGGCAGCCTGGATGATTTCACAAACGCGGTTTCGCCGGATATCATCCGCGATTACGGCCAGCCGGATGTGATGTTTGTCAAGATGTGCGATTTGGACACCGTGCGGCATAAGCTCGGCGTTAACAACGATACCGTAAAACTTCAACTGGAAAAGCATGACCGTGAACTGGGCGTTTTGATGGAAAGCATCCGTCGCTATGGCGATTTTGAAAACACCAATTTCGTCGTGATGGGTGATCATGGCCAAACGGATGTGGCGCGGGTGCTGAATTTCAATCGGGTTTTCCAAGATGCCGGTCTGCAAAGACTTGACGAAAACGGAAAGCTTGAAGCCTTCGACGCTTATTGCCATTCCACAGGTGGCTCCGGCTGGATCGAACTGCGCGATCCCAATGACGCTGTTTTGCGCGAACGAGTCCATCGTTTTCTGCTTGACGCTAAGGAAAGCGGAAAATACGGTATTGGCTACGTATTCACGAAGGAAGAAGCGCGCAGGCAGTTCCACCTTGCAGGGCCGTTTGATTTTATTATCGAGGGAGAAGAACCGCTTTCCTTCGGCTATGATCCGGCCGCGCCGCTGTTTACACCGACTGCACCCGGCGATTATAAAACTGCGCCGGGAACGCATGGCGGTCTGCCGTGGCGCGATCATAGGACGACCTTTTTCGCCTGCGGCCCTGCGTTTCAAAAGGGCGCAGAGATTGAGCGGGCCTGCATCGTAGATGAAGCGCCGACAATGGCCAAAGTTTTCGGTTTCGATATGGAAGATATTGACGGCAAGTGTCTCGACGCGCTGCTGAAGAAGCTCGACGAACCGTCCCGGTAATGAAGCGTCCCGATAATTTCGATTTTCGATTAAAAAATCCATCATTTTTATATTGTAAGGGAGATATGGCCTATGCGCGTTGTTCTCGATCATATCACAAAGCGATTTGCTGACGTCACCGCAGTCAGCGAATTTAACGCAACTTTGGAAGATGGCGAACTGGTTTCGCTGCTCGGCCCGTCCGGCTGCGGCAAAAGCACGCTGCTCAACATGCTTTCGGGTATTCTGCCTGTCAGCGGCGGCAAAATCTACTTTGATGATCAGGATGTAACGTCTATGCCGCCGGAAAAGCGTGGCATTGGCCTCGTTTTCCAGAATTATGCGCTCTATCCGCATATGACGGTCATGGGCAATATCTGCTTCCCACTGGAGACGCAGCGCGTGCCGAAAGTCGAACGCATTGAGCGAGCCAACGAAATCGCCAAGCTTGTTCACGTGGATATGCTCATGAACCGCAAACCGTCCGAGCTTTCCGGCGGCCAGCAGCAGCGTGTCGCCATCGCCCGCGCGCTGGTCAAAAATCCGCGTCTGCTTTTGCTCGATGAGCCGCTCTCTAACCTGGATGCGCGTCTGCGTCTTGAAATGCGCGAAGAAATCCGTCGAATTCAGCAGCGCACTGGCGTGACTACGATTTTTGTTACGCACGATCAGGAAGAAGCGCTTTCCATTTCCGACCGCATTGTGCTGATGAAATCCGGCGTTTTGCAGCAGAACGATCTGCCGCAGCGCCTGTACAACGAGCCTGCCAACCAGTTTGTTGCGGATTTCCTCGGCAATCCGCCGATCAACAACATTCCGGGCACCATTCAGGATGGCCGCTTCGTAACCGTCGATGGAAAGGGGAGTGCCGCGCTGGAACTGTGTAAGGGCGTTGAAGATGGCCGCAAAGTCAATCTGTCTGTGCGCTCGGAGAGCTTCGTGCTTGACGCCAACGGCCCGATTGCCTGTGAAGTGACGCGCGTGTACCAGATGGGTAAGGAAGAAATGGCCTATCTGCGGATGGGCGAATGTGATTTCCGCGCCTACATCGACTCTGAAGAGGGGCTTAAGACGGGCGATCAGGTACATCTTGCGCTCAAAAAGCGCGGCGTATTCCTCTTTGACCGTGAAACGGGGGAGAGAATTCGATGAAAAAGCAAAAGCAGCCCGTTGACCGGGAATTGGTTGATCGCAGCTTTTTTGCCCGCGTTGAACCGTATTTGTACCTGCTTCCGTTTTTAATCGGCATCGCTGTCTTTACGCTTTATCCGGTGATCAACGTTGTACTGATGTCCTTCAAGGAAGGATACAGCTATTTGACCCGCAACTTTGATCAGTGGGGTTTGGCTAATTATCAGACGGTTTTGAGCGACCCGAAATTCGCGCAGGCTATTACCAACACGCTGAAATACGTGATTCTGGTCGTGCCGATTTCGACCTGCATCGCCGTGGTTGTGGCGTATCTGCTCAACCAGAAGCTGCGCTTTTCCGCGTTGTTTCAGACGGCGTACTTCCTGCCGATGGTCACTTCCATCACGGCGGTCGGCCTTGCGTGGAAGTTGATGTACAACAAGAATTTCGGTATCATCAATTATCTGCTTTCCTTTATCGGCGTTGACCCGATTCCGTGGCTTGAAAAAGCGGCGTATAGTATTCCGGCGCTGGTGATTTTCGGCATTTGGAACATTCTTCCGTTTACCATCATTCTGCTGCTTTCCGGCTTGCAAAATATTGATCCGCAGTATTATACCGCTGCGCGCGTGGACGGCTCCAAAAGCCTGCGTATTTTCTTCCGCATTACCGTACCGCTGCTCGCGCCGACGATTTTCCTGGTTTGCATTGTGAACACGATCTCCTGCTTCAAGGTTTTCTCGGAGCTGTATCCGCTGTTTAACGGCAAGCCCGGCCCGTTCAACAACCTGTACACGGTGGTTTACTACATCCGCTATGCGATGATGGAAAACCGCAAGTATGGCATTGCGGCTGCGGCAGCGCTGGTGCTGTTCCTGTTTATCTTTGTGTTTACGATGGTGCAGCTTCTGCTGCAAAAGAAAACCAAGAGGAGGTAAGCAGATGAACGACCGTAAGATTTCCCGCTTTTTCGTATATTTCTTTTTAACTGTGGGTGCGCTGATTATGCTGCTCCCGTTTTTCTGGATGTTCTCGTCTGCGTTTAAAACCACGCAGGAGATTAACCGTTTTCCGCCTCAGTGGCTGCCCAGCCATCTGAGCCTGGATAACTTCAAGCGCGCGTTTGAAATGGCGCCGTTTGCGCGGTATTTTGTCAACTCCATCATCGTTATGGTCGTCTCTGTTTCCGTGACGACTTTCACGACGATTTTGGCTGCGTTTGCGTTTTCCCGTCTGCGTTTTCCGGGACGCAATCTGATTTTTTCGCTTCTGCTGTCGCTGATGATGATTCCGTTCGAGATGCTGATCATCACCAACTACACAACGGTTGTCAATCTGAAAATCTACGATACGCTATACGCGCTGATTCTGCCGTTCACCAGTTCGATTTTTTACACGTATATTTTAAAGAATTTCTTCGATTCCGTCTCCGACAGCCTGTATTGGTCGGCGCGCATCGACGGATCGAGCAACTGGCGTTTCCTGTGGAAAGTCATGGTGCCGATGGCGCGTCCGTCGCTGATGACGATCATTCTGCTCAACGGTTTGGCGAGCTGGAACTCGTTCATGTGGCCGATGTATGTCATCGTCAGCAAAGAGAATCGCACGCTGCCGTGGGGTCTTCAAGTCTTTACGACGGAAGCCGGTTCTTACCCGGAATTGTTGATGGCCGCTTCCACGGTCGTGGTTTTCCCGGTCGTCATTTTGTTCCTGTTTGCTCGCAAATACATTGTTCGCGGCGTTGCGCGCGGCGGTCTGAAAGGCTGATCTGTTCTTTCGATTCTCCTCAAACGGGGAGAGTCTTTTTATTTTTGGGGTCAACGGCAATTGAATTGAGCAAGTTACCCATTGGAAATCTCTTATTTTCAAAGGAAATCCCATTTGATTTCAAAACCAATCTTCATCAAAGCGCTTAATTTAGCGCTTCAATTGCGTATTGACCAAAGATTTTGTTCATGCTATAATGCAAATAATTGTAAACGATGAACGAAGAAGGGGAGGGTCATTCTGTGCAGGGTGAAAAACCGCAGCAAGGTATTGTGAAGGAAACCAAACGAATCGCTGTCGGCACGGTAATCATGCTGATTGTCATGCTGGCCGTCTATGCCATACTCGGAAAATTCACAATCGGCGTATTCCTCGGCGGTTTGCTCGGCAGCGCTTATGCAATTTTTAACTTTTTCATGCTGGGCATGACATTGCAGAAAGCCGCATCTATGACCGATCAGCAAATGGCACACATGAAGGTTCGTTCCTCTTATAGCACGCGCATGGTGGGCATGCTGGTGTTGGCGGTGCTTGCCTTTGCGCTGCCGTTCGTAGAGGGGATTCCCTGCTTGATTGCGCTGCTTTTCCCGCGCGCTACGATTCTTATCCTTCAATTGACCGGCCAGATTAAAGACACATAACGACAAATGAAGAGCATACAGAAAGTGAGAGATAAGCTATGGATATTGATATCACAGGTGCTCGTATCCTGATTTCAAAACCCGAATGGGGTGGCTTTATGCTGACGGAGACTGTCGTTGTGACATGGATCGTCATGCTGGTGCTCGTGTTGGCCTGTCGGTTCATGACCGCGCATCTTGAGGTGCACCCGACGAAGAAACGTCAGGTGATTGCCGAATGGATTGTGACCTCTATCCGGGACATGGTTCAAAACAACATGGGCGAAAAGTATGTCCATACGTGGTATGTGCCGTTTATCGGCGCCATGTTCGCCCTTTCGGCCGGATGCAGCCTTTCCAGCGTGGTTGGCGCATATGCGCCGACGAGCGATCTTTCCACCGTCTTGGGCTGGGCGCTGTTTGTGTTCGCACTGATTACCATCACGAAAATCAAGACGAACGGCTTTGGCGGCTATCTGCTCAGCTTTACCACGCCGATTCCCGTGATGACGCCGTTTAACATCATCGGCGAAATTGCGACGCCCGTATCAATGGCGTTCCGTCACTTCGGCAATATCGCCAGCGGCAGCGTCATTACGGCGCTGATCTATGGCGGACTATCTGCATTGTCCAGTCTGGTGCTTGGCCTGCTGCCGGGCGCGTTCGGCGATGCGGTTTCTCAGATTCCGATTTTTGATTTTGGTATTCCGGCGATTCTGTCGTTGTATTTTGATTTCTTCTCCAGCGTGCTTCAGGCGTTCATCTTCTGCATGCTGACGATGATGTACATCGGCGGCGCAGCTGAAACGGACGGCTGATCATACACCCGATGCTTGCGCGCTTTTCGCGCTGCATATAAAAAGATACCTAATAAAACGTTTTGTTTATGCTAAAGGAGGAACACACACTATGGAAACTTCGATTCTCGCGAAAGCTATCGTATGCGGCTGTTCTGCTTTGGGCGCGGGCGTCGCCATGATCGGCGGCCTTGGCCCTGGTATCGGCGAAGGTTACGCCGTCGGCAAGGCGCTGGAATCCATCGCACGTCAGCCGGAAATGAAGGGCACCATCACCACCACGATGTTTATGGGCTGCGCCGTTGCTGAAACCACGGGTCTGTACAGCTTGATTATTGCGCTTATTCTTCTGTTCGTCAATCCTTTCACCGGGTTGTTTTAATCAAAACAGCGCCATTGAAAGGAGGGAC
>CAKTXH010000015.1 GCA_934630975.1 uncultured Clostridia bacterium
TATTGCGCTTATTCTTCTGTTCGTCAATCCTTTCACCGGGTTGTTTTAATCAAAACAGCGCCATTGAAAGGAGGGACTTCCGATGGAAGTTCAACAGTTTATATCCATTGCGCCGTGGACGCTTATTTTCCAGATTCTCAACCTGCTTTTGTTGATGGTGCTTTTCAAAAAGTATCTCTTTAAGCCGGTTACCGAGATTCTGGAAAAGCGTCAGGCTGAAATCGAAGGGCATTATCAGGAAGCTCAGCAGGCTGAAACGGATGCGAAGGCGATGAAAGCCGATTATGAAAGCAAAATGGCCGGTGCTCGTCAGGAAGCGGATCGCGTGATCAAAACCGCAACCGAAAGCGCCAACGCCATGTCTGCCAGCATTGTCGAAGATGCGCGCACGCAGGCCGATCAGCTCAAACGCCGTGCTCAGACCGAAATTGATCTGGAACGTCGCAGAGCGTTTGACGAGGTGAAGGGCGAACTTTCCGGCATTGCGCTGGATATTGCCTCTCAGGTGATTGAGCGCGAAGTGAACGAAAAGGATCACGAAGCGTTTATCAACGAATTCATCAAGAATGTGGGTGAGGCGTCGTGACAGAGCTGGGTCGCGCATACGGCGGCGCGCTTTATGCCTTGGCTGAAGAAGAAAAGATGGAAGAGGTTTTTCTTTCTCAGTTGGGCGAAATTTGCAAACTGCTGGCCGACAACCCGGATTATGTGCGTTTGATCAAGGATAAGGCCATTGCGAAAGCAGAACGGCTGGCACTGCTGGACGGCGCGTTTTCCGGGCAGGTTCATCCGTATTTGCTGAATTTTATGAAGCTGCTTTGCGAACGGGGATCATTCGGCGAAATGGCCGCCTGTCAAGCAGAGTATGTTTTCTGTTACAATGAAAAACACGGCATTGTTCCGGCCAAAGTGTTTTCCGCGGAGGCGCTCAGCGACGAACAGCTTGCGCGGCTCAAAGCGGCGCTTGAACGCACATCCGGCAAGCGTGTTACGCTCGATGTGCATATCGATGCGGCGCTTGTAGGCGGTTTGCGCGTTGAAATGGCCGGTAAATGCTATGACAATACCCTTGAAAGCCGAATGGATCATCTGCGGCGCGCTTTGGCCGCACGGTCCTAATTTTACAGAAAGAAAGCCGGTGAACCCATGGATCTGAAACCCGAAGAGATTTCAAAAATCATTAAGGCCCAGATCAAGCAATACGACCAAAAGCTCAAACAAGACGAAACCGGTACGATCATTCTGGTCGGCGACGGTATCGCGCGCGCCAGCGGCCTTGAAAGCTGCATGGCAAACGAGCTGGTCGAGTTTGAAAACGGCGAATATGGCATGGCGCTCAACCTGGAAGAGGACTCCGTTTCCATTGTTATTCTGGGCAGCGACGTCGGTCTGCACGAGGGCAGCATCGTTCGCCGCACGGGGCGCGTCGTTTCCGTTCCGGTCGGCGAAGAGCTGATTGGCCGCGTTGTCAACGCGCTGGGTCAGAGCGTCGATGGAAAGGGCGAAATTAAAACCAGCCATTCCCGTCCGATTGAAAGCCCCGCGCCGGGCATTATCGAGCGCAAGAGCGTCAGCGTCCCGCTGCAAACGGGCATCAAGGCAATCGACAGCATGATTCCGATCGGCCGCGGCCAGCGTGAATTGATCATTGGCGACCGTCAGACAGGCAAAACCGCGATTGCGACGGATACCATCATCAACCAGCGGGGCAAGGACGTCATCTGTATCTACGTTGCCATCGGCCAGAAAAACTCGACCGTTGCGCAGCTTGTCGAGCAGCTCACGCGCGCGGGCGCGATGGAATACACCATCGTCGTCAGTGCGACCGCGTCCGAGCTTGCGCCGATGCAGTATATCGCGCCTTACGCGGGCTGCACGATGGGCGAATATTTCATGCAGCAGGGCAAAGACGTGCTGATCATCTACGACGATCTGTCCAAGCACGCCGTTGCTTACCGTGCGCTGTCTCTGCTGATTCGCCGTCCGCCGGGACGCGAGGCCTATCCGGGCGACGTTTTCTATCTGCATAGCCGTCTGCTTGAACGCGCGGCGCGCATGGCGCCGGAATACGGCGGTGGCAGCCTGACCGCTCTGCCGATCATCGAGACGCAGGCGGGCGACGTTTCCGCGTATATCCCGACGAACGTGATTTCCATTACGGACGGTCAGATCTTCCTGGAAAGCGAACTGTTCCACTCCGGCATCATGCCGGCTGTCAACCCGGGTATCTCGGTTTCCCGTGTCGGCGGCAACGCGCAGATCAAAGCTATGAAGAAGGTCGCCGGCTCCCTCAAGCTGATTTACAGCCAGTATCGCGAGCTACAGAGCTTCGCTCAGTTTGGCAGCGATCTGGACGCGGATACCAAGGCGCGTCTCGCTCAGGGCGAACGCGTGGTTGAGGTGCTCAAGCAGGGACGCAATCAGCCCATCGACGTTGAGAAGCAGGTCTGTATTCTGTACGCCGTCATCAACAATTATCTGATGGATGTGCCGGTGGAGCGCGTTTCGCTGTACGAACAGGGACTGTATGCGCGTCTTGACGCACAGCATGCGGACATTCTGGAAACGATTCGCACGACCGGGAAGTTTGAAAAGGAAACCGAAGAGAAGCTCTGCGCTGCTCTGAAGCAATATACCAAAGATTTTCTTGCCCAGTGAGTAAAGGAGGGGATTTGGGATGGCTGGCGCTTCGATGAAAGACATCAAACTGCGCATTAAAAGCGTGGAAAGCACCATGCAGATCACCAAGGCGATGGAGCTTGTCGCTTCCTCCAAGCTCAGGAAGGCGAAAGAACGTCAGGAAAAATGCCGCCCTTATTTTACGGGGCTGAAGCAGACGCTTGAAAGCATTGAAACGGCAACGCGCGATTTTTCCTCGCCTTATCAACAGCATCGCGAAGTGAAAAAGCGCTGCCTGATCGTAATTGCAGGTGACAGAGGACTGGCTGGCGGCTACAACAGCAATGTGTTCAAATCCGTTCTGCCGATGCTCGAGGGAGGCTCTGTCTGCGTATTGCCGATTGGCAAACGGACGGTGGAATTCTTTGCGCGCAACGGCGTGGAAATGCTGACGACGGAATTCGCCGAGGCTGCATCCGTCTCTGTTTCAGATTGCTTCACCATCAGCAACCTGATTACGCAGGGATATCTCAGCGGCCAATACGACGAGGTTTCTGTGGTCTATACGCGGTTTGTATCCATGTTGACGCAGACGCCTGCTCGGGACGCGCTCCTGCCGCTTGAAAAGCTTGAAGCCAAAGAGGAAACCGGCGTTCGCCAGCTTGTGCTCTATGAGCCGAGCCCTTCCGCGGTTTATGACGCCATTGTGCCCAACTATATCGCGGGTATGATTTACGGCGCCATGTCTGAATCTGTTGCCAGCGAGCTTGGCGCGCGCAGAACGGCGATGGATGCCGCCAGCAAGAATGCATCGGAAATGATCGACGATTTGAGCCTGCGCTATAATCGTGCCCGTCAAGGCGCGATTACGCAGGAAATTACCGAAATCGTTGCCGGTGCAGAGCACTAATCTCAAAACAGAAGGAGCAACGCTATGGCTAAAGGAAACATCGGTACCGTGGTGCAGGTCATCGGCCCGGTACTGGATATTCGATTTAAAGATGGCGAACTGCCCCAGCTTTTGAACGCCGTTGAGGTTGAAAGCGGCGAGAAAAAACTGACGGTTGAGGTGGCTCAGCACATCGGCGACGATGTGGTGCGCTGCATTGCCATGAGCAGTACGGATGGCCTGACGCGCGGCGCAAAGGCGACCGATACCGGCTCGGCTATCACTGTGCCGGTCGGCGAAAAGTGCCTGGGACGCATCTTCAATCTGCTCGGCGAGCCGGTGGATAATCAGCCCGCGCCGCAGGACGTAGAGCGCTGGGCGATTCACCGCGATCCGCCTCCGTATGACGAACAGGAAACTTCCGCAGAAATCCTTGAAACGGGCATTAAGGTCGTAGACCTGATTGCGCCGTACGCGAAGGGCGGCAAAATTGGTCTGTTCGGCGGCGCAGGCGTCGGCAAGACCGTTCTGATCATGGAGTTGATCAACAACGTTGCCAAGCAGCATGGCGGCCTGTCCGTTTTCACGGGCGTTGGCGAGCGCACGCGTGAAGGCAATGACCTCTATAATGAAATGAAAGAGAGCGGCGTTCTGAGCAAGACCGCGTTGGTCTATGGCCAGATGAACGAGCCGCCGGGAGCACGTATGCGCGTGGCGCTTTCCGGCCTGACGATGGCGGAGTATTTCCGCGATCGCGAGGGGCAGGACGTACTGCTGTTCATTGACAATATTTTCCGTTTCACGCAGGCCGGTTCCGAAGTTTCCGCTCTGCTGGGCCGTATGCCGAGCGCCGTCGGTTATCAGCCGACGCTGGCTACGGAAATGGGTGCGCTTCAGGAGCGCATCACGTCGACCAAGCACGGATCGATCACGTCTGTTCAGGCGGTTTATGTGCCTGCGGACGACCTGACCGACCCGGCTCCGGCGACGACCTTCGCGCATCTGGATGCGACGACGGTTCTCTCCCGTGCCATTTCTTCGCTGGGCATTTATCCGGCGGTCGATCCGTTGGAATCTACCAGTCGCATTTTGAATCCGGACGTTGTGGGTGAGGAGCATTACCGCGTGGCGCGCGATGTTCAGCGCATCTTGCAGCGCTATAAGGAATTGCAGGATATCATCGCCATCATGGGTATGGACGAGCTTTCCGAGGAGGACAAGCTGACCGTTTCCCGTGCGCGTAAAATCCAGCGTTTCCTTTCCCAGCCGTTCAGCGTCGCGGAACAGTTTACCGGCATGGAAGGCAAGTATGTGCCGATCAAGGAGACCATCCGCGGCTTTAAGGAAATCATCGAAGGCAAGCATGACGATTTGCCGGAGAGCGCCTTCCTGTTTGTCGGCACCATTGATGAAGCGGTAGCGAAAGCCAAAAAGGGTGAGCATGCATGAGTACGTTCCACCTGATAATCAGCACACCTGACGGCCTGCTCTTTGACGGCGAGGTGGAGCGCGTTCGCGCACGCATGATCGACGGCGACGTCTGCCTGCTGGCGCATCACGCTGATTATGTGTCTGCTGTCGGCGCTGGTGAAGCAGCCATTGCGCTGCCGGATGGGCAGGTCAAACGCGCTGCCTGCATCGGAGGCATGCTGGCCATGATCAATGGCGAGGCAAACCTGATTGCGACAACGTTTGAATGGGCGGAGGATATTGATCTCCCGCGCGCCCAACACGCCAAGGAAGTTGCGCAGACCCGCATTGCAGCAGCAAAGAACGATGAACGCGAGTTGATATTGGCAGAAGCCAAGCTGCGGCGTGCTCTGGTTCGAATCGGCGTAAAAAACTAACAGTATGTTTTTAAACAGGGACGGTTTGGCCGCCCCTGTTTTTTCTATTCACTTTGTATCGACAAGGCGGGAATCAGACTTCTCAGCCCGGAAAGCAGCCCGCTGCTTGCCTGCACCTGCGCAAGCTGCACGGCTTGTTTACCTTCGAGCCAAACGCCCTGCTGCAAAAGCTCTTCATGAATCGGAATAATCCGATAAGTATACAGCACACCGGCTTGTGCGGATGTATCCAGAAAACTGAGTGCCTGCCCGGAAGAAGCGACCATTTCCGTAAGAATGACCGATTCGCCGACCGAATCGCGTTGAATTCGATAACGCGCATCCGACGACGCTTTGAAATGCAGCTCGGGATAGCCGCTTGCGTCATGCGCCACATAGAAGGAGGATGGCGCATTAGGCGCTTGCCAAATATCCGAAACCGCATACGGTCGATTGGAGGCCGCAAAAACTTCGCTGAGGCGGTACTCCTTCGGCGTTTTATCGCTGGCCAGCATGACGGAACCGCGGCTGGTCAACGCGCGTTTATCCAATGTCAGCCAAACCAGACCATCCGGCTGTTTGAAATCCGGCTTATCGCGATCCGCATATGCCTTTTTAAAGAACGCGGCGGCAAGCGAAGCCGTGTTGCGTCCGCCGGTGATTCCGTTTGCAATTTTATGCTTGGCGTCGGTCTGGTCAAAACCCATCCATACCGCGACAGAGATTTCCGGGGTATAGGCCGCCATCCAGATATCGCGGTTGCCGCCGGTCATGGATACCGTGCCTGTTTTTCCGGCAATCGGCGTATTGGCTGCCAGCATGCGCGTTCCCGTTCCGCTTGAGACGACCGATTGCAGAAGCGACGTCATTAAAAACGCATTTTGTGCGGAGAGCACCTGTTTCCCATTTTCTTTTCGTTCATAGACAACGCTTCCATCGGCAGCTTCGATCCGGCTGATGCAATAGGGCTGATGATAAACGCCGCCGTTTGCATACGGAACATATGCCGCCGCAAGCTCTACCGGCGTAACGCCGTAGGTCATGGAGCCAAGCGCAAGAGACAGATTCTGATCGCTTTTCTGCGTTGGAATTCCCATCTTGTTCAAATACTGAATGGAAGCGTTCATGCCGATTTCTTCCAGAAGACGAACGGCTGTCGTATTCAGCGAATTGCGGATGGCTGTTCTCATGGTCACAAGGCCATAATACCGATCGCCTGCGTTGCGCGGCGTATAATTGCCGAAACTCGTCTTTTCGTCCAGCAAAACAGAAGCCGTGGTATAGCCCAGTTCAAGCGCAGGCCCATAAACGGCCAGCGGTTTAAGCGCCGATCCCGGTTGACGACGCATCTGCGTCGCGCGATTCAAGCCGCGCCGCACCGTGTAATCCCGTCCGCCAACCATTGCCAGAACTGCGCCGCTGCTTGTATCCACAACCGCCATAGCGCTTTGAATCGGCGTCCCGTCAGAAGCCGCAGAGGGGAAGAAGCTTTGGTCTGCATACACTTCGTCTGCGATAGCTTGAAGCCGCGCATCATACGCTGTATAGATTTTAAAACCGCCCTGAATGACTTCGTCCGCCGAAAGGCCGAGAAGTTCCGCACTTTCGCGAAGCGCTTCATCAATATACCAACCGTATAATTGCTTTTCGGTTTCCTGCGCCAGCACCCATATGCTTTCGCTGCGCGCCGCCTGCTCTTCTTCCAGCGTAATAAACCCGTTTTCTTCCATCACAGCAAGAATATACTGTCTGCGAGAACGATTGTTCGATGGGCTGATATGCGGCGCATAAGCGGAAGGCGCTTTGATAATCGCCGCAAGGCTGGCGCTCTGGTTCAGCGTCAAAGCCGATGCATCCACGCCGAAATACGCCTGCGCGGCCGCCTGTATGCCGTATGCGCCGCGCCCGAAATATACCGTATTCAAATACATTGCAAGGATTTCATCTTTGCTGTATGCCTTTTCAATTTGGAAAGCCAGATTAATTTCTTCCAGTTTTCGCCGGATGGTCTTTTCAGAGCTGAGGTGCGTCAGCTTCGCAAGCTGCTGCGTGATGGTGCTCGCGCCCTCGGCCAGCGACCTGTTTTTTAAGTTGCTTCGCAGTGCGCCCAGAATTCGGTACACATCAATGCCTTGATGCTCGTAAAAGCGTAAGTCCTCTGCGGCCAGAAAAGCCTGACGGGTATGCAGCGGAATTTCATCCAGAGGAACAACGCTTCGGTTTTCGGCGCCGCGCAGTTCGCTCATCAGTTCTCCCTGCGCATCATACATCGAAGAAGTTTGAGCCAGCGCAGACAGCTTGGAAGCGTCCAATTTCTGCCAATTCGGCACATCAAAAACCGTATAAAAACCTGCAAAGACAAGCAGAAGGAGGCCGATAAACACCGCCAGAATCGTTAACAGCACCTTTTTCGCTTTGCTCATTCATTCGGCCTCCTCAATGGCTTTTTCCTCTTTTCTGCCCAAAGTTCATGCAAAATATACGCGTTTCGTGCATGCAGCGGCATATACTTTCATATAGTGTATCATCAAACACAGGAGGAGGAATTGTTTTGCTGCAATACACACAACAAGGCAACACGCTGACGGTTCATCTTTGCGGAGAAATTGACCATTGCGCGGCGGAAGGCCTTCGAAATGAAATTGAAATGCAGATTGTCAGGCAAAGCGCGAAGCGTTTGATCCTTGATTTTTCGCAGGTCACCTTTATGGATAGTTCCGGCGTCGGCATGATCATCGGCCGATACAAAACCATGCATGCGCGAGGCGGCAGCGTCGCGGCCTGCGGTTTACAGCCGTCGGTAAACAGATTATTTCACTTGGCGGGGCTGCACCGAATCATTGCCATGATAGAGACGGAAGGGCGGGAAACACATGAATAATCAAATGGAGCTGAGCTTTTTGGCAGCAGCAGAAAATGAGGCGTTTGCCCGCATGGTGATCAGCGCGTTTCTCGTCCAGACCAATCCGACGCTGAGCATCGTTTCCGAAGTGAGAACCGCCGTCAGCGAAGCCGTGACCAACTCGATCGTGCACGCCTATGATGAAAAAGGCGGCAAGGTCATTCTGCGCGCATGGATTGACGAAAACGATATTCGAATTGAGGTGGAGGACATGGGGCGGGGCATTGAAAACATTGAACAGGCCATGCAGCCTTTTTATACGACACAGCCCGAGCAGGAAAGGACGGGCATGGGCTTTGCTTTGATGCAATCTTTTATGGATAAAGTCCGTGTACAGTCTTCTCCGGGAAACGGAACCCTCGTTTTGATGCAGCGGCGTTTGCATGAAAGCGATGAATGATGGTTTCGGAGCTCTACACGGAAGAAAAGCCGCTGCTGCTCCGCGCTCAAAGCGGTGATCAGGATGCAATCGAGCTTTTTCTGGCCACATATGTTCCGCTTCTAAATACGTTAGCGAAGCGCTTTTTCAGTATTTCGCTGTCTGCGCAGGATCTATGCCAAGCCGGATATATCGGACTGATGCTGGCGCTCAGACATTACGACGCAAAGCAGGGTGTTCAATTTATCACATACGCCGTGCCGTGGGCACTCGGCGAAATGAAAAAAGCGCTTCGGCGAGCAGACGATTCTACCGGTGCGCGATGCGTCAACCGTCAGATTTCAAAGGAACTTCGTTGCCTGAGTGCCTCACTTGGCCGGGAACCGCACATTGACGAGCTGGCGAAAGCCTGTCGTGTATCGGCTTCTGAAATTGTTTGTGCGCTTGAAGCCGGGCATACGCCGAAATCGCTCGACGAGCCATCTCCAAACACGGGAAGAACGCTGCTTGAAGCGTTGATCGGCGGAGAGCAAATGGACGATCAGAAGCTTGATCTTCGTCTTGCGCTTGAGCGTCTGCCCCTTCAGCAGAGAACCCTGATTGTTTTGCGCTACGAGCGGGATCATACCCAGAAGGAAACCGCGAAAACCATGGGAATTAGCCAGAGCCAAGCCAGCAGAATTGAACGGCAAGCGCTGGATGCACTTCGAAAATGGCTTATATAAGCCACACAAGGAGCGTCATGACCAAACCGGATATCATCGCCCGAAGCACGGCAAAGCGGAATAATCGGCCTTGCGTCATTCCGTATGTCTGCAAGAAAAGATTATTCTGCGTTAAAATCGAAAATCCACCGAACCCGGTCAGAGCCGCCATGCTCACATCACGCGCAAACGAAGCTTCCGTTTGACTCAGCAGGCGCATGCCGCCCGCAATCTCGAGTATCGCTTGCACGCAGGCGCATCTGCTTTCCGATAAAAACGGAAGCAGTATGCGTATGCAGGAGGCTGTTACGCCGAAAAAAACAATACAGCCGCCCACGCCCAGCACAGATAAAACGCTGTCCGTAATCGGGTTTCCGACCGCCTGTATGGATTTATTCGTCATAACATTTTTTCCTTGCGCCAGCGGGAGCTTTGATACACAGATGGAAGTCAGCAGAGCGCCGAACCAATGGGCGGCAAGCAGGCGAACGCACGTTTTTTGCTCGATACCCCAAGCTTGCAGCGTGCCGATGAAAAACATGGGGCTGATGGTTCCCGTCAGTGCGCAAAGTGCATGGAATTGTTTTGGCGTCAAACCATCGGCCGAAACGGATAGCATCGCTGCGCCGGAAGGAGAGCCGCCCATCCAGCCCAGCAGAGCAGTCAGCGGCGCAATTGGGAAACGCGTCGCACGCAAACGCTGCGCCGTCATTTTGCATAACACCATGTAAGGAAAAAGACTCGGCACAATATCCCAAGCCCATACGGATAACGCGTTTTGTGAAGCCAGAATGACCTGTTTCGGGAAACGCAGAAGCATCCCCGCCAGCAGCAGACAGACAAACGCCGCCATCTCTGAACCACCTCTCGAGCCAATCTATGCGCATCAGCCCGGCAAAAATGAACCTGCGCTTTGCCATAAAAGCGAATATTTCAAAGAAAAAAGCTGAAAAAATCAGCGTCACCTGTTGCGCATAGGCTCTGCATCGTGCTATAATAAACGATGTAGCAAAAACAACCGGGAGGTTTTTCATTTATGTCAGGCCATTCCAAGTGGGCAAATATTAAGCACAAAAAAGGCAAGGCAGACGCCGAGCGCGGCAAGGTTTTCACCAAAATCGGCCGTGAAATTGCCATCGCGGTGCGCGACGGCGGCAGCGACCCGACCGTCAACGGCAAGCTCCGCGACGTAATTGCGAAGGCAAAAGCCAACAATATGCCGAACGAAAACATCAAGCGCTCTATCGCGAAGGCGGCGGGCGAGCTGGGCAACGTCAATTACGAAGAGATTCAGTACGAAGGCTATGCGCCGGGCGGCGTGGCGGTCATCGTTTCTACGGTTACGGACAACCGCAACCGCACGGCGTCCGATATCCGTCATATCTTTGATAAAAACGGCGGCTCGCTGGGCACGAACGGCTGCGTTTCTTACATGTTTGATAACGTCGGCATGATCGTGATTGAGCGCAAGCCCGGCATGGACGAGGACGAAGTGATGATGGCCGCGCTTGACGCGGGCGCCAGCGACGTGGAAGTTCTCGACGACAGCTTTGAAGTGACCACCACCGTTTCTGATTTCTCTATGGTGCGCGACAATCTGGAAAAAGCCGGCTATACGTTCTTGAGCGCCGAGCTGACCATGATTCCGCAGACGACCAACGAGATCACCGATCCGGAAACCATCGAAAAGATTCAGAAGATGCTGGAAATGCTCGACGATCTGGACGATGTGCAGGATGTGTATCATAACGCCGATCTGCCCGAAGAAGAGGACGAAGACGAATAATCTTCGATATACGCAAAAAGCTGCCCGGCTGACCGAGCGGCTTTTTCAGTTTCGTCAGAACATTCAAATCGTTTATTCGGCTTTTTTGCCGCCGCATCTTGACATTTTTCCTTGACTATGAAACAATAGACATATACATTTGCCGTTTCGGCATGAGAAGAGGTTACAAGAATCATGAAGGCTACCGTAACGCTGATCGTTCCCTGTTATAATGAAGAAGAATCTCTTCCGATTTTTTATAATGCCGTTTGTGACGTTGCCCATCAGCTTCCTGATTATACGGTTTCGCTGCTGCTGGTCAATGACGGATCCAAAGACGGAACGCTCAAGGTGATGCGCGATTTAGCGGCGCGGGATGAACGCGTTCAGTATCTTTCTTTTTCGCGAAATTTCGGAAAAGAAGCCGCCATGTACGCCGGTTTTTGCAACGCAAAGGGTGATTATGTGGCCGTGATGGACGCGGACATGCAGGATCCGCCGTCCCTGCTGCCGGAAATGCTTCAGATTCTTGAAACCGGGGAATATGACAGCGTGGCTACCCGGCGCGTAACCCGAGACGGCGAACCGCCGATTCGCTCTTTTTTTGCGCGGATGTTTTATAAGCTGATCAATCATATTTCTGAGGCGGATATTGTGGACGGCGCTCGCGATTTCCGCCTGATGAAGCGCGAAATGGTGGATGCAATCGTCTCCATGTGCGAATATAACCGTTTTTCGAAGGGGATTTTCGGCTGGATCGGCTTCAAAACCAAGTGGCTTCCTTATAAAAATGTGGAACGCGTAGCGGGGGAAACCAAGTGGAGTTTTTTCAAACTGTTTAAATACTCGCTTGACGGCATTGTCAATTTTTCGCAGGCGCCGCTTTCCATTGCCTCTGTTTCCGGCCTGATTCTGACCGGGATTGCCTTTTTCATGATTCTTTTCGTGGTGATTCGCCGCCTGATTTTCGGTGATCCCGTCGCAGGCTGGGCTTCCACCGTCTGCATTATTCTGTTTATCGGGGGCGTTCAGCTGCTGTGCATGGGCATCATGGGGCAGTATCTAGCTAAAACTTATCTGGAAGTTAAAAACAGGCCGCATTTTATCATTAGCGAAACAAACGACAAGGACGCCAAACGCATCGGTTAATCAAGGAGGATTTCCGTTTTGAAACCCAAAAAACACGGCTCTTTCCATCAAAAACACAGCTTGGGTCAGAATTTTATTGAGGATGAGGCGCTGCTTGAACAGCTTGCCGATCTCTCTCTGGTGACCGGCGAGGACGACGTTCTGGAAATCGGGCCAGGCTTCGGCGCGTTAACCAAACCTCTGGCCGAGCGTGCAAAGCAGGTCGTTTCGCTGGAAATCGACCGCACACTGATTCCAATTTTGAACGTAACGCTGGAAAAATATGTCAATGCACGCGTCATTTGCGGCGATGTGATGCGGACGGATCTATCCGCCCTTGTAACAGAAGTATTTGGCGCGGAATGTTCATCCCTGCGTATAGCCGCCAATCTGCCGTATTACATCACGACGGATGTATTGACCAAACTGATGCGCGAATTGCCGCAGGCTAAGTCCATTGCCGTTATGATTCAAAAAGAGGTCGGGGATAAGTTGCTCAGCGGCCCGGGCGACGATGGATATGGCCCGCTGGCCGTAATGTGCCAGTATTATTACCGCGTAACGCGTGCGCTCGATGTGCCCGCGGCCTGTTTCAATCCGCCGCCCAAGGTGGATTCCAGCTTCATGGTGCTTGAGCGGCTTGAAAAGCCCTGCGTGGATGCGGGGGATGAAGCCGTATTTGCTCAGCTGGTTCGCAATGCTTTTGCCATGCGCCGCAAAACGCTGCTCAATAATCTGGTTTCCGGGTTCTCGCTGAATCGTGAACAGGCCGCAGCGTGTTTGGAAGCAGCCGGGCTTTCCGCTCAGGCACGCGCCGAAGAATTGAGTCTGGAAGATTTCGCCGGATTGGCCCGACAACTGCAAAATGCCATGCATTGATTCAGAAAACAGCCGCTGACGGAGAAATCCGTTTGAGCGGTTGTTTTTTTGCAGAAAAAATGCATGCGTCCTTTTAAGCGGCGCATGCGCGTTCTTGAAAGCTGAGTTTAACGAATCAGAAAACGAAGACGGGGACGGAGTTTGTTCACATAAATCACCGTCAGCGGAACTAGGAGACGGTCATAAAGCAGCATACAGAAATTCATCAGGAGCATGAAGAGAACGAGCATCCACGCGCCCATTTCAGTAAATTCCTCAACGACAGCATCCATATGAAGCACAAAACCCAGAACCGCATACATCAAAAGAATGGCCGCATTGAAAACCGCAAGCTTAAGCGCAAGGCGGACAGGCTTTTTCTTGAGTTGGTCGATATTCCATTTGATGATCGGATAATACCCAAGGAAAATATAGAAAAACGCAGCTTCTTTATCTACGCCGAGCGTGAGAACGATCAACGCGGTAGCGATATACGCCGTCCATGCGGTTTTCCTGCCGTATTCCAGCATAATTGGCAAAAGCAGCACGCCGCTGAGCATCGGCGCGCAATACGTTGCGATTGGAATTAAGCCGCCCGTAAGCATCAGGGCGACGGAAAGCGCAACCATCATACCGCAAAAAGCAATTTTGCTGCTCTGTTTTCGACTGCCGGAGCGATTCTGACCCGCCATCATTCAATCCCTCTTCTTTCAAACTGTTTTTCATTATAGCACAGAGGCGGCGCAAGCACAACTGACCAACAAAAATCCCCCTCCGCTGTACGCGAAAGGGGAGAATAGGGAGGCTTGCGTTAGATCAATCCTGGAGCGCAAGGCGCTTAGCCAGTTGACGAATCTGCGGGATGAGCGCAAGAACGATGCAGATGATGGCTTCCGGCACGAGGTACAAGCCATTGTACACAGCGGAATACACCAGCACGTTCTGACCTTCCGGCGCATACATGCCGAAGAAGATCACGCCGGACAGGAACGCGCAGACAAAGCGGCCAAAAGTGCCGAGGACAATGCCCGGAATCATGCCCCAGCTATCGGAGAACTTGTTTGCCAAACCGGCCAGACCCAGCATGGCGAACGCCAGCGGGTAGTCAAGCAGCAGCTCGATGGGATGGACAAAATACAGACCGCCCTGGAGGAACTGCACAAAGCCATACGCCGCGCCGACCAGCATGCCCGGGCCAACGCCGTACGCATAAGAGAACAGGAAGATCGGCAGCATGCTCGCCAGGGTGATCGTGCCGCCCTGCGGCATTTTATACAGCGCAATAAAGGAAAGCACGGTGGAAAGCGCGATGCAGAGCGCGCCGTTGGCGAGCATACGCGCCGTCCAGCGCTTTTTGTCCTTCGAAACGGCAAAGACGACGACGCCGACCAGCAGCAGCGCGACAATGACGCCCCAAGTCGCAGAGGAAACCTCAGCAAAAGCAGAAAACATGATTGGAAAACCCCTTTCTCATTGTTCGCAATTCTCTGGCCGCAAGAAAAAGCCGCAACCCCTATCACAGGATTGCGGCTTTGATTTTTGAATCAAGCTCGTCGCTTCCCTACGGTAGGATTAACTACACAGGTTCAAAGGGACAGGCCGTTTGGCCATCTCAGCATTGCGCGCCCCCAGCGGTCTTTTGAATTGTCGAAATCATTATACCCGCACGACGCGGGACTGTCAAGCAAAATTTACTCGTGGCCGCCGCCCATAAGCAGCGCCATGACGGCTTTCTGTGCATGCAGCCGATTTTCCGCTTCATCAAAGACGACGCTGTGGCTGCCGTCAATGACCTCGCTCGTCACTTCTTCGCCGCGGTGCGCGGGCAGGCAATGCAGGAAAATGCTATCCTCATGCGCAGCTTTCAGACATTCAGCATTGATCTGATATCCGGCAAACGCCTGCTTGCGCTTCTCGGCTTCGCCTTCCTGACCCATGCTCGCCCAAACGTCGGTATAGAGCACATCGGCATCTTTGCAAGCTTCCAGCGGATCCGTGCAGACCGTAACTTTGCTGCCGCTTACCGCTGCGTTTTCAACCGCCCATGCGGTATAAATCGGGTTGGGCTTATAGCCGTCCGGACTGGCAATCGCCACATCAATGCCCAGCTTGGAACAGCCGATCATCAGGGAGTGAGCCATGTTGTTGCCGTCGCCGACAAACGCCAGCTTCAGCCCTTTGAGCGTGCCTTTCTTTTCATAAATCGTAAGTAGGTCGGCTAAAACCTGGCAGGGATGGAACTCGTCGGTCAAACCATTGATAATCGGGATGGAGCCAAACTTGGCCAGTTCTTCCAGATCGCTCTGCTTAAACGTGCGGATCATGATTCCGTCCACCATGCGGGAGAGAACCTGTGCCGTATCGCTGATGGGTTCGCCGCGCCCGAGCTGGATATCATGCGTGGAAAGAAACAGCGCGCTGCCGCCCAGTTGCGTTGCGCCCGCCTCGAAGGAGACGCGCGTGCGCGTGGAGGATTTGGCAAAGATCATTGCCAGCGTTTTACCGCTCAGGCAGGTTTGTTTCTGCCCGCTCTTCTGCATCGCTTTCAGTTTCACGGCAAGAGACAGGCATTGAAGAATTTCATCCTCGCTCCAATCCTGGAGGGTGAGCAGATGCTTTTGAGAAAAAGGCTTGAGTGCCTCATACTGAGCCAGATTCATAGGGGAAAGACCTCCTCGACTTGTTGTTTTGCATGATTATACGACAATTCTGCATAATATGCAATCCTAAATCGACGTTTTTCACAAAAAATTTTTCTGCAAAAGCCGCAACCATCTGTTTTTTTATAAAAAGAGCTTTTTCCCTTGAAAAATCGTGGTTTTCGGGATAAAATAAACAGGGATTTTTTGTAGAGAGAAGGATACGATGGCGAATATTGTTTTGATTGGGATGCCGGGCTGCGGCAAGAGCACCGTCGGTGTGCTGCTTGCGAAAGCCCTTCAAATGGATTTTGTAGATACGGACATCGTTTTGCAGCAGCAGCAGGGGAAAAAGCTTCAGGAGATCCTTGACCAGATTGGCAACGATGCGTTTTTAAAGCTGGAAGAAGACTGCGTCCGCGGCCTTGATTACGATCACACCGTTATCGCGACAGGCGGCAGCGTCGTATATGGAAAAAGCGCCATGCGCCATCTTCATGAAAACGGTCTCGTCGTTTATATTCAATTGCCTTATGATGAAATCGAGCGTCGTCTATCCAATCTGGCTACGCGCGGGGTGACGCTGAAAAAAGGGCAGACGCTTCGTAATTTGTATGACGAGCGTATCCCGCTGTATGAAGCGGAAGCCGATTACGTTTTCGAAGCGGAAAAGGGCGATGTTCAAAAAACGGTAGTCGATTTGGCACAGCAGCTGTCTGCGGGGATGGAGGCAGACGATGGCCGCTGAGATTTGGGATTTGTACGACGGACATGGAGAAAAAACGGGCCGCACGATGATCCGCGGCGAAGCCATTCCGGCCGGATTTTACCACATCGGCGTTCACATCTGGCCGATGAACGACAAGGGCGAACTGCTGATCCAGCGTCGTTCCATGAACGTGCAATGGAAGCCGGGCATATGGGCGGTGACTGGCGGCTCTGCAGTGAGCGGAGAAGAGCCGTTGACAGCCGCGCGCCGTGAATTGGGCGAAGAACTGGGGTATTCCGCTTCAGAAGAAGAAATGCGGTTTGTCGCCCGCCTGCGCCGTTCCAACTCCTATTGCTATGTCTACGCGGTCAAAATCAATCAGCCGGAAAGCGGATTTTCGCTGCAACAGGAAGAAGTCAGCGCCGTTCGCTGGTGCTCGACTCAGCGGCTGATGCAGATGGTCGCGGAGGGCAGCATGTATAATTACGGCGATGCCTATTATAAGCTGCTGCTCGAATTTCAAAGAAACAACATGCGGGTATAACAGCCGCTTAAACAACCTGATGATAGAGGATTATCGATGAAAAAGCTGTATTTTTCCACTTTTGTTGAAGGACTTGAAAAGCCGATTGAAGCCATGCTGCACAAGGAAGGCGGCGTTGCTGTCGAACGCGTGCTCAGCGGTGCGGCGCTTTACCGCAGTGTGCGCGAGCCTGCTCTGCCGTATGTGCACCAGACGTTTCAGGTGCTTTTCCAGATGAAGCCGATGGCGAATGTTGACGATGCGGTTCGGCGGCTGCTCTCCACGGGCGGATGGCTTGACCGCTTCCCCTATGAAGAGACGCAGGGCAAGAAATTCCGCATCGTAACTGCGCAGGACGATCATCTGGTCAGCGCCAACATGCGCTACGTGGATATGCTGGAAACCGCTATCTGCGAGCATACGGGCATGCATACCTATCGGGAACGCCCGGACGTTGAGCTGTGGGTGCTGTGCCGCCCGGAAGCCGCGTATTTCCTGTGGCGGCTCGGCAAACGTCAGCCCAAGCAGGAAGGGCAGCTCCGCTCGGATGTCTGCACGGTTGCAGCATTTCTTGCGCATTGCGGCGCTAAAAACGCCGCCATTCTCGGCTGCACGGGCAGCGCTCTGCCTGCGGCGGTAAAGGCTTCCGGCGTTCGCGCGCTGACCTGCGTTTGCCCGGATCGCGCGACGGCACGTCTGATCGAGAACAAGGTCAGCGGAACGCGCGCTTACGAAGGCTCCAGCGGTTACACGGATTTGGCTGATTCCAGCCAGAGCGCCGTGCTGCTGTATCTGCCGGTAAAAGCGGAAAAAACCGAGCGGCTGGAAAGCGACCTGCGAAATGCTCTGTTTGAGGCGCGCCGTGTGCTCGAGCCGGAAGGGCGAATCATTGTTATCGCCGCGCTTTCTCACGCGGAAAGCACGCTGCGCAAAACGCAGGGCGTTCGTGTGCTTGGCCGATATCCGCTTACGCTGAGCGGTCAGAAGAGCGCAATTTGGGTGATGGAAACGACGTCAGCAAGCGAAGAAGTGTAAAAAGGGGCGAGTGTATCTCAGCATGAGCACCAAGAAAAGAAAAAAGAAAAAGAACAGCCGGCGCTCGGCGCTCTTGCCCGTGATTCTGATTTTGATTGTGGTTGTCGTGGCGCTGGTTGCCGTTTGGCAGCTGCGCGGCGTAATCGGTTCAAACGCGACAACGGCCCGCGCGGTCGCCAGAACGATGGGCAATTCCTACTCGGGTACGGTTGTCATCGCCCGCAACGAACGGCTGTTTGAAACCGAAAATAAGACGAGCATTGATTTTGTCGCGGCAGAAGGCAGCCACGTCAGCCGTTCCGGCGTGATCTGTAAGGTTTATTCTTCCGGTTATAATCAGACGGAAATCAACCGTCTGCAAACGTATCGGCAGGAAATTCAATCTTATCATGTCAGCACGGTATTCAGCTCGTATGTGGATGCGGCGCTGGACAGCGAAAACCAGGAAATTGCGAATCTGGCGCAGCAGGTGCGCACACTGGTGCAGGGACGAGGCGTCGGCAGCTTGAGCAATCTGGAAAAGCAGCTCAGCAGCTCGCTGACCGTCCGTAAAAACTATCTCAAGCAGAAATACCCCGATGACCAGACGCTTTCGGAGCTTTACAAAGTTGAAAACGACCAACTCAAAAAAATTGAAAGCTGGACGACAACGTATACGGCTTCGGAGGATTGTATTGTCAGTTTCTATACGGACGGGTATGAAAACAGCGTAAATTCCAGCACATACAGCACGCTGAACCCCAGCGATGTGCGTGCTGTTATTCGGGGTGCGCAGCCGGAACAATCCACCGTTTCCCGAGGCAGCGACCCGATTTTCCGAACGGTCATTGAAGATGAGTGGTATGCATTGTTCATCTGTCAGGATCGAGACTGGAACCCTGTCGTCGGCGAAACCTATCAAATGCAATTGACGGGTTTTGACGACTATGTCATTCCGGCTCAGGTTGTTTCTTTCACCCGAATCGGCAGCGATCTTTTGCTTCGCATGCATGTATCGCAGAGCGTCGAGCCGGTACTCAACATTCGCACATGCGGCGCTTCCGTCGGCGATTTTGTAACGGGTTACAGCGTGCCGATTAACGCGCTGTATACAATGGACAATATGATCGGCGTTGTGGTTGCCGACGGCGGCGCACAGACGTTTGTGGCCGTGACCGTGATCTCCTATCCCGATGCAAACACGGCGTTTGTTCGCCCGACGCTGGACGGTTCGCCGCTGACGGACGGCAAAACGATTCTGCTCTTTTAAAACGAGGGGGATTTAACAATGGATCAAGACCTTTGCGCCCGGGTTGCGGATATTCGCAGACGGCTTGATGATGCGGCGCTTGAGCGATGGGGACGTGCGCCCGAAATCATCGCCGTGAGCAAAACGGTAGCCGCTCCGCGCGTCAACGAGGTCAAAGCGGCTGGAATTACGCATCTCGGCGAAAACCGTGTGCAGGAAACATTGGAAAAGTTGCCGTATTTAGATGCGTCTTTTCAAATTGACCTCATTGGACGGTTGCAAATCAACAAGGTTAAATATATAATAGATAAGGTTGCCATGATTCAGTCGCTCGACCGTGAACCGCTGGCTCAGGAAATTGATCGCCGCGCACAGCAGCACGGGCTTCGCATGCCGGTTTTGATTCAGGTGAATATCAGCAGCGAGCCGCAGAAGGGCGGCGTTGCGGCAGAGGATTTGGTTTCGTTTGCGCAATATGCCGCCAAACTGCCTGGGCTTGATATTCGCGGTCTGATGGCGGTCATGCCGGATCTGCGCGACGAAGATGCGTTAAGACCGTATTTCAGGCGCATGCGCGAGTTGTTTGAACAGCTTCAGGCGGAAGCCATTGATGGAACAAAAATCGAAGAATTGTCGATGGGTATGTCCGGCGATTACGAGCTGGCCGCGCAGGAAGGCGCAACCCATGTCCGCATAGGCTCTGCCATTTTCGGCGCGCGGGCCTATCAAGAGAATAATCTCAAGGGGGAAACACATTCATGAGTTTTTTTAAAACGCTGTCTGAAAAGCTCGGCTTCATTGCCGACGAAAGCGATGACGACCGCAACGACGACGAGCTTGAGGATGGCGAAATTCAGGATGAAGAGGACGAGGAAGAAGAAGAGGCCCGTCCTTCGCGTTTTTCCCTGAATAATCCGTTCAGCAAGAATAAAAAACAACCTTCTTCGAGCAGACGTAAACCTGCCGCGGAGGAGTACGATGAAGACGAAGAAGAGGACGACGAGCCGCAGGTTCGCCGTCAGAACCGTCACAGCAACGTCATTCATGATTCGCGGATGGATCCCCGCGCTGCGCAGGAAGCGCAGTATACCCACTGCGAGCGAATCGTCAATGTTCGCCAGATTGAGGAATGTCGCGAAATCATCAAATATCTGCTGCGCGGCGAAAGCGTTTTGCTCAATCTGGAAAACATTGATCCGAAGGACTGCGGGCGCGTGGTTGATCTGCTCAGCGGCGCGGCGTTTGCGCTTCAGGGCCGGATGCTGAAGGTGGCACATCTCTCTTATCTGCTTGCGCCGGAAAACGTCGAGGTCATTGAAGAGGACGTATACGCGGCCAGCCGCATGCGCTATCGGTAAGGCAATATGGATGAGAATCAACGCATATATG
Organism: uncultured Clostridia bacterium; assembly: GCA_934630975.1. Taxonomy (GTDB): domain Bacteria; phylum Bacillota; class Clostridia; order Christensenellales; family Aristaeellaceae; genus Ventricola. Next base: position 20,594 of record CAKTXH010000015.1, read on the forward strand.
AATTTGCGGCGCGCTTTGCCTGTGAAAAGGGCATTGCGCGCTACACGCGTTTTCTGGATCCCGTTCAGGAGGAAAACGCAAGGCAGGTTGCGCACGAACGCGGCGCAGCTTTCGCTTCATGGGGTGGTTATGAGCAGGCAGAACGCAAAATCGGCTGCTTTCTGCCTTGGAATGAGGAAGCCGCGCATACCGATTTTCCGCTGATTACGCTCCATTCGCGCTATTCTTCCAAATTTTGTTCGCTTTCTCACCGTGATCTTCTGGGTTCTTTTATGGCTTTGGGCTTGACAAGAGACAGTATTGGCGATATTATCATAGTAGATTCTGATATCTATCTGTTTGTCATGGCTCAAACTGCCGATTTTATTGCGCAGAGTATGAACAGCGCCGGAAAAGTGCCGCTTCGCTTTGAACCAGTCGAAGGCGAAGTTCAGATTCCTGAGCCTAAAGGCAGTTGTTTTCATGATACGCTCAGCTCAATGAGGCTTGACGCCGTTATCGCGTCGGCCTATCGGCTTTCCAGAAGCGAGGCAAGCGAGCTGATTCGCGCAGGCTTGGTTAAACTGAACCACATTCCCTGCGAACGGGTGGATATGAGCGTGGAGGAGGGCGCGATGCTCTCCGTGCGCGGCAAGGGCAGAATCCGACTCCGAACCATCGAGGGTCTGACCCGCAAACAACGTATCGGGGTCACTTTTTTCCGATACGAATAAAATAACGTTTAACCGCTGAAAGGAGCTTCTCCCATGGCTATTACGCTTGATACGATTGTCAACAAGGTTTTCAAGGTCGTTAAAAACGGCTATGACAACAACGAGGTTGAAAGCTTTCTCGATGAAATTCTCGAGGAGATGGAAAATCGCGAGGCTGAAACCAACAAGCTCAAGGAGCAGGTCGCTCAGCTGACCGCCGAGTTGAATCAGGCTCGCGCCGATCTTCAGGCCGCGAAATCCGCTCAGCCTGCTGTGGAAGCGCCTGCCGCTCGTCCGGCTCAGGATGATCGTCATTCCAGCGAAAGCTTTGAGCTTGTGCTCAGCAAGGCCAAGGGCGCTTATGAGGAGATTGTCTCCGCTGCGGATACGCGTGCGGCCGAAATCATCAACAAGGCCAATCAGGACGCCGCTTCCATCCGTTCGGATGCGCAGAGCAAGATTGCCGATTTGACCAATCAGTTGACTGCGCTGCGCAAACAGACTTCGGAATATTATGATTCCCTCAAGAAAATCACGGATGCGCAAACTGCCTCGATGGAGCAAATCAAGCGTCTGCTGTAAGGTTGATCAAGCAGGGAATAACCCTGCTTTTTTGTTTTCTCTTTTTGCACATTTTATAATGTAAGATATTTCTTGGATCGCGATTCTTTTAGATGCCGGTTTCTGCGCAAACGGAATAACAAATCTCCCTTTTGTTATGCTAAAGACCGAAGAGAGGTGTGCAGCATTGCCCGACATCAACGATTCTTTAAACCGTATTTCTGCGCAGCTGGATCAGATCGAAAAACATTTGCCTCCTCGCCACGCGTGGAAGCGCCGTTTGCTTTCTGATTTCGTCAGCGGCGCAGCGCGAGGTATCGGTTTTTCCATTGGTTTTACCGTGCTTGGCGCGTTACTCCTGTACGTGCTGCAAAGCATTGCGCTGGCCAACCTGCCTATTATCGGCAAATTTCTGGCGGAACTGGTGCGCATTGTGGAAAGCAATCTTTAATTGGAAAATGATGAAAAAAGCAAAGTATTTTGCGCTGAGCGCCATTTTGCTTGGGGTTGATCAAGCAATCAAGCAGGCCGTGCGTTCAATCCCCGAAGGCATGGTATTTTTTCGCGTTTCACCTTTTTTTGAATTGGAGCGCGTTACCAACACCGGCGCAGCGTTCAGCCTGTTTTCTTCCATGCAGCGGATTGTCGTTGCGCTGACGGCGGCACTGATGGTTTTTCTATGCGTTTATCTGGCGCGGGAAAAGACGCTTTCCACACCTGCCCGTCTGGCGGTTTCCGGTCTGATTGGCGGAGGAATGGGCAATTTGATTGATCGAATTCTGTTCGGCGGCGTGACGGATTACATCAAGCTGTTATTTATGCATTTTCCAATCTTTAACTTCGCCGATATCTGCGTTACGCTATCGGTCGCAGCGCTCATGTTCCTGCTTCTTTGGGATCGGCTGAACGAAAAAACGGAGGATCGTCATGAATGAAACCGAAAACATCGAGTTGATTGTTGAACCGGCGCTTTCCGGCATGCGGCTCGATGCTTATTTGCGGGAACAGACGCCGTTTTCCCGTTCCAGAATCGCGGCGCTGATGGAGGAGGGCGCGCTGCTTGTCAACGGCGAGGTTGAGCGTAAAGCTGCCCGAAAAACGGAAAGCGGCATGCAGCTCGTGCTGATTGTGCCGGAAGCGAAACCCGTTGATATCGTGCCTCAGGATATCCCGCTGGATATTCTCTACCAGGACGCCGATGTTGTGATTGTCAATAAAAAAAGCGGCATGGTCGTTCATCCGGCCGCAGGGAACGAAAGCGGTACGCTGGTCAACGCCCTGCTCTATCACGTCCATGATTTATCCGGCATCGGGGGCGAAATGCGCCCGGGCATTGTTCATCGGCTGGACAAGGATACCTCCGGCTTGATTTTGATTGCAAAGAACGATGCGGCGCATGCCGCACTCAGCGAACAATTCAAAGCCCGCACGATGGAAAAGCACTACCGTGCTTTGGCGCACGGCTCTTTTTCGAAAGAAGAAGGGTTAATTGACGCGCCGATTGGCCGACATCCGATTGATCGCAAAAAAATGGCTGTTGTGCAAAATGGAAAGCCCTCTCGCACGGAATGGCATGTTCTTGAGCACCTAAACAGCGCGACTTATCTGGATGTGCATCTGCTCACAGGCCGAACTCACCAGATCCGCGTCCATATGCTTTCCATCGGCCATCCGCTGCTGGGCGATAAAATCTATGCGCCGAACCTGAAAACCCCGGTGCGCATCCCGCGGCTCATGCTGCATGCGTACAGTCTTGCATTTACGCACCCGACAACCGGCGAACGGATGAGCTTCTGCGCGCCGCTGCCCGCCGCATTTGAAGAAACGCTGCAAAAAATTCGATAACAGGCCGCCGCTTGGCGGTCTTTTCATATCTTGCCAGCATGGTTTTTCCCAACTTGGTCAACTTTAAAAGCAGGCTCATCAAAAGGGAGGAGCATGGTTTGATTCGAATGAGCATCCTGCGCAATTTCCCGGTGATATGCGGCCATCGGCAAATCGGTCTGCTTCAAAGTGCCAGCTTGAACGAAGCGCAAAAACAGGTTCTCGCGCTGATCGTATCCTGCGGGATTCGGGGCAAACGCGTTATTCTGCCGGAAAGCATCGAGGCCATCGGCAAGGGGTTTATCATCGTGCGCGACGTACAGCGTTACAGGCGCATACAGGAAACGACGCCTTGCAGCTTCATTCGGGACACATCCGGGCTGCTCTGCGGCCGCGTAACGGATTACGCCATCAACGAAACAACGCTTGAAATTGAAGCGGTTGAAATGATAGCCGGGTATCTCGGCAGCGCACGAAAAAAACGGATATGGCTTTATGATTATCGGCGTTCGGAAAACCATGCGGAAGAATTGATCGTCCCGGCCTGTTTAGGCAGTGAGCTGACTTTGGCAAGGGAGGGAAACGAGCAATGCGCTTATCCACCATGAAAGGCATCGCCGTCGGCAGTTTGATGGGGATGACCCTCGGCGCGGGGCTGATGATGACGCCCCAAGGCAAACGGATGAAACGCGTACTGAGCAAAAACGGTTCCCATCTGGCCCGGCAGGTTGCCGATTGCTGGATGAAATAATTCCATGCAGGCCGCAGGGCAATCGGCAGAGCGCCGATCCTGCGGCTTTTTAAAAGGGGGAGAGCACTATCAGCCGCCCATTTTTTCGCCGCTTCGTTCAAGCGTTTATTGCTCTGATTCTGTTTTTCTATGCGTTTCAAAAGCGGGAAACGCTGGCGCAGATTGTTTGGGTTTTTGCTGTTGCCTCCGTGCTGACGCTGATGCTGTCGCCCGTCTGCACTCTGCTGGAACGAAAGGGCTTCCGCCCCGCGGTATCCTCCGCTGTCTGCGTGTTGGGTCTTGTCGCATTGGCCGCATTGGCGCTTTCCGCCTTTATCCCATACCTGTTCGCAAGCACAACCGACCTGGTTCGGCGCATCGTGCCAACGCTTTTCTCGCTGACCCAGCAAGGCGGCCAGATTCTGGAGAATTTTAATATTCATCTTGATATGCAGACTAACCCTGCCGAATGGCTGAGCGCGCTGTTTTCTTGGGGAACCGGCGTTGTAGCCAAAGGCAGCGTCGCTTTTGCCGCAAAAGCGGGACAATTTGCGTTTGCGCTGGTGCTTGCGTACTATCTGCTTTGCCTGCGACGGCAGATTGGGCGGCACCTGCTGCTCATACTGCCTATTTCGTGGCGCGAAGCATTTTTATCCGCCTGCCTCGGCTGCAAAAATGCGTTGATGAGTTATCTTTCCGGCGTGCTTAAAACCAGTTTGTTTGTCTTTATTGCCACGCTGACCGGGCTTTTTCTGCTGGGAATCAACGACGCGCTGCTGCTTTCCGTTTTCATGGGTATATTCGAAGTTTTTCCATATATCGGCCCGATTCTAGCGAGTATTCCAATCCTGCTGACGGCACTGGGGCAGGGATTGGGCAAGGCCGTTCTTGCGCTGATTGTTGTAATCGCCGTTCAGCAGATCGAAGGGAATTTCGTCACGCCGTATTTTACGGCTTCCAGCACATCCATTAAGCCGCTGAGCGCGCTGATTGGCGTTTTTGTGTTGGGCAGTCTGATGGGGTTATGGGGAATTGTGCTGGCCATACCGCTGATTGTGATGCTGCGCAGCATCTTCTGGTCAATCCGAAGCGCGTCAATTATGATGAAACCATCATAAAGCGTTGAAACCTCGCCGCTTATCGTGTATAATAGAGAAGTGCCAGTTTAAGGAAGGGGTTATTTGTCATGATTGATTCTGAAATGGGAACCCAGCACTTCAAAACCATCAGTGAAAATCCGCAGGACGCTCAAACGATTCTGCTTTGCGTGTATCACGCTTTATCGGCCAAAGGTTACGATCCCATTACGCAAATCGTGGGCTACCTGATCAGCGGCGATCCGACATATATTACGGGATATCAAAATGCGCGCTCCTTGATCTGCCGAATTGACCGCGACGAGCTGCTGGAAGAGCTGGTTCAGTTCTATCTGTCTAAAAACGTATAAGGGGAACGACATGAACGAAAGAATTGTTGCGCTGGATGTAGGCGACCGCCGCATCGGCATCGCCGTAAGCGATGTGCTGGGCATCACCGCGCAGCCCATTGAAACCTATACGCGCGTGGGATACGGGCCGGATGTCCGGCGAATCTGCCAAATCGCGCAGCAATATGAAACCAACCGTATCCTCTGCGGCCTGCCGCTGAATATGGACGGTACGCGCGGCTTTCAGGCGGAAAAAGTTGCTCAGCTCGCCGAAAAGCTGGAAGAAGCGGGGCTTGTCGTTTCATATTATGACGAGCGGATGACCACCGTTCTGGCCGAAGATGCGCTGCTCGAAGCCAACATGAGCCGCGAAAACCGCAAGAAAAAAGTAGATATGGTTGCGGCGGTTATGATTCTTCAGTCCTATCTGGATGCGCAGGCCATGCAGAACGCGCAGGTCGATGCGGATGATTCCGATGAAGAAGATGACGACGGTGTGCTTGAAATGGAAGACGAGGACGGCAACGTGATTCGTTTTCTGCTGAACGCCACCATTCCGTATCGCGGCGAAGAATATGTGCTGCTGGTCAGCGAAGAAGCCTGCGGCGATATCGAGCAGGACGAGAGCTTCATCATGCATAAGACGACGGACGAGAACGGCAATCCCTGTTATCAGTCCCTTGATGATGAGAAACTGATTGAGCGCATTTACGAAGCCTATCTCGAACAGAGCGAAGAACGTTAACCCATATCGCGCAAAACATTTGAGGCATTTATATGATGGATCTGTTAAACGACGAAATGGACGAGGAAATCGAACTGGTGGAAATCAGCGACGCAGAGGGGAACAGAGCCGAGATGCGTCGGCTGGCTACCGTCGAATACAGCGGGAAACTGTACCATATCTTAGGCTTTGTGCAGGAAAGCGAAACCGATGAGTTCGAAAACGACGAGCTGGTGCTCGTCCGTCAGGATTGCACGCCGGATGGTGCGGATGAATATGTGATTACGGAAGACGAACGCGAAATCGAGCAGGTTGTCGGCCGGTATGTAATCGAATCCCTGCTGGATGAAATTGGCGAACCAGGTGAATGGGAGGAAACCTGGCCCTGCGGCGAAAATCATAGGCTTGGCGAATTCTGTTATTGCGGTCAAAACGAGTATCTGCAATAATTTTCTCTTGCCAATCCGCATGAAATCATGTATAATGCACTGGAAAGGCGAAGATTGAGACAATGCCCGCCTCAAAGAGATCCTTTAGAGAGCATGAAACGCGGCTGAAATTTCATGCGGATGTCTGCGGGAAATTCACTCAGGAGCTTCTCCGCTGATAAGTAGGCGGAGACGGACGACCCGTTACCGAATCAGAGGCCTTGCACAATGTCGGTGCGAGGTGAATTTGGGTGGTACCACGAGGAAAACCAGCCTCGTCCCTTTGCGGACGGGGCTTTTTTCTTTTCCGAAAAGAAGGAGGATACAGACCACATGGATATGCAAGAACAACTGCGCAAAATCCAGGAAGAAGCGTCCAGCCAGCTGGAAAATATTCGCGACAAAGCCGGTTTGGACGCGCTTCGCTTGAAAACGCTGGGCAAAAAAGGCGATTTGACGCTGATGCTGCGCTCAATGGGCCAGCTTCCCGCCGAAGAGCGCCCGAAGGCCGGCCAGATGATCAACGTCGTCCGCGAAAAGCTGACCGAGCAGATGGATGCGTTGGACGCCAAGATTAAGCGGATTGAACAGGAAAAGAAGCTGGAACGCGAAGCGATTGACGTAACCGAGCCGCGCAAGCATGCGCCCATCGGCAGCATCCATCCCGTTTCGCTGGTGCAGGATCAACTGTTGAAAGTTTTCACCGGCATGGGATTTGACGTTGTGGAAGGCCCGGAAGTGGAGCTGGATCTGTTCAATTTCGAGCTGCTTAACCTGCCGAAGAATCATCCCGCCCGCGACGCGCAGGATACGTTCTATATTGAAGATAACATCGTTCTGCGCACGCATACCTCCCCGGTGCAGGCGCGCACGATGCTCTCCCGCAAGCCGCCGATCCGCATCGTCTGCCCGGGCCGCGTTTATCGTGCCGACGAGGTTGACGCCACACATTCCCCGGTCTTCCATCAGATGGAGGGTCTGGTCATCGACGAAGATGTGACGATGGCCGATTTGAAGGGCACGCTTGACACGTTTGCCAAGGCGCTTTACGGCGACGACGTGACCACGCGCTTCCGTCCGAGCTTCTTCCCGTTCACGGAGCCGTCCGCCGAAGTCGATCTCACCTGCGTCAACTGCCACGGCAAGGGCTGCCGCGTCTGCAAGGGCACGGGCTGGATTGAAGTCTTGGGCGCGGGCATGGTCAATCCGAAGGTGCTGGATATGTGCGGCATCGACAGCAAGAAGTATCGCGGTTTTGCGTTCGGCGTGGGTCTTGAGCGCATCGTCATGCTGCGCTACGGCATTACCGATATGCGCGCACTTTACGAAGGCGACGTGCGCTTCCTGTCGCAGTTCCGCGAGGATTAAGGGTGGAGGAATAGAGCAATGAAAGTACCGATGCAATGGATTCGGCAGTATACGGATATTCCCGTCACGCCGGAAGAATTTGAAAGCGCTATGATCATGCACGGCACCGGCGTCGAAGGACTGGATAACCAGAACGACGCCGTTCAGAACGTTGTCGTAGGCAAGATTCTGTCTGTGCGCAAGCATGAAAATTCCGACCATATGGTCATCTGCTCCGTGGATGTCGGCGAGGATGCGCCGCTTCAGATTGTCACCGGCGCGCCGAATGTGCACGAGGGAGATCTGGTGCCGGTGGCGAAAATCGGCGCTGTGCTGCCCGGCGGCGTCAAGATTAAAAAGGGCAAGCTGCGCGGCGTTGAATCCGACGGCATGTGCTGCTCCGGCCCGGAAATCGGCGTGCCGGACTACCTCTATCCGTCCGTCGGTGATAAGGGTCTGCTGATTTTCCATGAAGATTACAAGCCCGGCACGGACGTTCGCCCAATTCTCGGCGTAGACGACACCATTGTCGATTTTGAAATTCTAGCCAACCGCCCGGATTGTCTCAGCGTTTGGGGCGTTGCCCGCGAGGCCGCCGTGACGCTCGGAACCGAATTCCATAAGCCGGAAATCAAGGTGGAAACCGTGCCCGGCAAGATGGCGGACTATGTGCACATCGACGTGCAGGATACCACGCTCTGCCCGCGCTACTGCGCGCGCATCATTCGCAACGTGAAAATCGGCCCGTCTCCGATGTGGATGCGCAAGGCGCTGAACGCCGCCGGCGTTCGTGCCATCAACAATATTGTCGATATCACAAACTATGTGATGCTGGAAACCGGCCACCCGATGCACGCTTTTGATCTGGCGAAGGTGAAGGACAGCCACATTATCGTGCGCCGCGCCAACCCCGGCGAAACCATCACCACGCTGGACGGCAAGGAGCGCGCGCTTACGCCGGATATGCTGATGATCGCCGATCAGACCAACGCGACCGGCATTGCGGGCGTGATGGGCGGCGAAGAATCCGAAATCACCGAGGAAACAACGACCGTCATGTTCGAGATTGCGGCGTTTGACCGCACGAATATCCGCCTGACGACCCGCGCGCTGGGTCTGCGCACAGAGGCTTCCGGCCGTTACGAGCGCGGCGTGTGCGCGGCAACCTGCCGTGAAGCCGCGGATCGCGCCTGCCAGCTGGTCAATATGCTGGGCGCGGGCGAAGTAATTGAGGATGTTTACGACTGCTATCCTGCGCCGAAGGCTGAACAAACGGTTGTCGCCTCCGTTGCGCGCATCAACGCGCGCGTCGGCATGGAGATTCCCGGCGAAGAAATGGCTCGTATTCTGAATCAGTTGAGCTTCAAGACCACGCTTGACGGTGATACGTTGACCGCTGTTGTGCCGAATTTCCGCGAGGATATCGAAGGCGAAGCCGATCTTTCCGAGGAAGTGCTGCGCATCTATGGCTACGAGCACATCAAATCCACGATGCTGCGCGGCCAAACCTCCACGGGCACCCGCAACATTCACATGCAGCTTTCCGACCGTGTAGGCCGAATCCTCTCTTTGAAGGGCCTTTACGAAATCCGCAATTTCTCGTTCGTCAGCCCGAAGCTGATTGAAAAACTTGGTTTGGACGCAGATGACCCGCGCCGCAATCAGCTCAAGCTGACCAACCCGCTGGGCGAGGATACCAGCGTCATGCGCAGCACCCTCGTGCCGAGCGTGCTGGGCACGGTTTCCCTCAACCAGAGCCGAAATAACGAAATCGCCATGCTCTATGAAATTGCGCCTGTGTTCGATGTAGCCGCGCGCAAGCCCGGCGATTTGCCGCACGAGCAGCCGTCTCTGTGCATCGGCGCTTATGGCGACGGCGTAGATTTCTATCTGATTCGCGACATCGTGATTGACATGCTGGCGCAGTTCGGCGTGCAGGTGAAGATTGTCCCGGGTGCAGAGCCGTATCATCATCCGGGCCGGGCTGCCAAACTGATGGCAGGCGACCAGTGCATCGCGACGGTCGCAGAGCTGCATCCGAACGTCATGCAGGCGTTTGAAATCACCCGCCGGACGATCATCGCGGAAGTCAATCTGGAAATGCTGTGCGCGCTTCACACGAAGGTGGAACATGTGCGCGCCCTGCCGAAGTTCCCGGCTGTTACCCGCGATATCGCGTTGGTGATGGAGGAAGGCACGACCGTCGGCAGCGTGCTGGATGTGATTCGCAAGACGGGCGGTGCGCTGCTTGAGAAAGCGGAAATGTTTGATATTTATCGCGGCGCTCAACTGCTCTCCGGCAAAAAATCCGTCGCCTTCTCGCTGACCTTCCGCAACGCGGATCGCACGCTTTCCGACGACGACGTGAATCCGCTGATGCAGAAGATTCTTGCTGCCTGCGAAAAGGAATGTGGCGCAACCCTGCGCCTGTAACCCGCAACGGAGGAGAACGCCATGTTGAACGAACGCATCGGCCCAATGACGGCGCGTTTTGCTGTGCTGGGGCAATCTCTGCCGCATACATGGTCGCCTTACATCCATAACTCTCTGTTTGACGCGACGGGGATTGACGCGGTTTATCTGCCCGTTACCGTTCCGCTTGAGCGCCTTGGTTCGGCAGCCGATGTTTTCCGAAGCTGTTTTTCCGGGTTCAACGTCACCATTCCGTATAAAGAGAAGATCATTCCTTTTCTGGATGAAATTGACGATGCCGTTCAGGCTTGCGGCGCGGTCAATACCGCAGAAATCCGAAACGGACGCATGATCGGCCATATCACGGACGGCTTAGGCATGCTGCGTGCCATTGATGAAAAAGGGGTTGAAACCGCGCAGGCCGACGTTCTCATTCTCGGCGGAGGCGGCGCAGCTCGCGTGGCGGGCTATGAATTCCTTTCACGCGGCGGCCGCGTGACGTTTGCCGTCCGCGACATGCAAAAAGGCCGTACGCTCGTCAACGAACTTGCAGAAACACAAAAAGACGGGGCACATCGACTTTCTGTTCGGCCGCTCACAGCCTGCGCTGATGCGCACGACATTCTAATCAACTGCACGCCTGTCGGCATGTACCCGCATACCGATGCCTGCCCGGTATCGGAAGATGTGATCGCCCGATGCAAAGCGGCCTTTGATGCGGTTTACAATCCCAGAGAAACCCGGCTGCTTGCTTCGGCAAAGCAAAAAGGCATTCCAGCTATTGAAGGATTGGGCATGCTGTTTTATCAGGCCGTGGAAGCGCAGAAATTCTGGTTCGGCGACCGCATCGCTTCAAAAAACGAACAAAGCAGGATTTACAGCGAACTGCAAGCTTGCTTATAATCCTTGGACAGCTCATCCATTTGGAGGCGAAAACATGAACATTTGGCATGATATTGATCCGGCACTCATCACGCCGGACCGCTTTATGGCCGTGATTGAAATCAAGCGCGGCGGCAAGAATAAATATGAGATGGATAAAGCGACGGGCATGCTGCGCCTTGACCGCGTGCTGTACACCTCGACGCATTACCCGGCGAACTACGGCTTTATTCCGCGCACCTATGCGGACGACGGAGATCCGCTTGACGTGCTGGTGCTTTGCTCGGAAGCCATTGAACCGATGACGCTGGTGGAATGTCGCCCGATCGGCATGTTTGAAATGAACGACGGCGACGCTCGCGACGAAAAGATTATCGCCGTTCCTCTGGGCGATCCGAATTACAATTACATGTTCGACATCAGCCAGCTGCCGGAGCATCTGCTCGACGAAATCCGTCACTTCTTTACCGTTTACAAGGAGCTTGAAGGACGCACAACCGTCGTCAGCAAAGCGCAGAACCGCGAGGTTGCCAACCACGTCATCATCGAGTGCATCAACAATTACAACGAATCCTTCGGCAAAAAGGATAAAGACAAAAAGAACAAGGACGAAAATAAAAAGGGGTAATCATCATGAATCGCCCGATTATCGGCATTTCCGGCTCGCATAACGTTGCTGACCGCCAAATGTTTGTCCGCGAAAATTACATGCAGTCCGTGCTTCGTGCAGGCGGAATTCCCGTGCTGCTGCCGGAAATCGAAGATGAAGAAACCGCCAAAGCGATCCTGGATCATCTGGATGGCCTTCTGCTTGCAGGCGGCGGCGATGTTTTGCCGTCCCGGTATGGGGAAGAAAAGCTTCCCGCCTGCGGAGAGGATGACCCGCAGCGCGATATCTTTGAGCTGTTGATCATCCCGATGGCAATTGCGCGCAATATGCCGATTTTCGGCATCTGCCGCGGAATTCAGGTGCTCAATGTCGCTATGGGCGGCACGCTCATTCAGGATATTGAATCTCAGAAAAACATTCCGACTAAGACGCACCAGCAGGAGCCGCCTTACGGCGAGCCGGTGCATACCGTGCGCTTTGAAAAGGGAAGCGTTTTTGAGCACATCACCGGCGTAACCGAGATGAAAACCAACAGCATGCATCATCAGGCCGTCAAAGAACCTGCCGACGGTCTCCGGGTCGACGGATATGCAGAGGATGGCATCATCGAAGCCGTGAGCGCAAAGAACAGCGATCGCATTTTCGCCGTGCAGTTCCACCCGGAATATCTTTCGGATCATGACGTGTATGCGCAGCGATTGTTTGACCACTTTGTCAAGATGAGCCGCGAATACCAAAGCGAAAAAGAATCTTAACATCGTGCGCTGCCTTTTCATCAGGAAAAGGCGGCGCATTTTCTGTTTGGAAAAAACGGGATAAACTGCATATCGTTTCCGCAGGATTGAAGTCCTGCCGCATTTTTGTTATAATAAGCATGCATACTTTTTCAAATCTGTCTATAAAGGAGACCGCGTATGAAAAAGCGCCCCTTTGTTTTGCTGCTTATTTTGCTGAGCCTGCTCTTTGCCGTCTCTCTGCCTGCGTCGGCCGATATTCAGTCAAATATCCGAGTATATTTGCGTCGGCTGCAAGTAGAGGATACGCTGCGCATCACGGTGAACGGCCAATACGCCACGCAGGACGGCAGATTGTCCTTTTCAGACGGCGCAAAATTGACTGTCGTACTGCGCGGAGATCAGCTGGTGCTGCACACCGGGCAGGCGGCCATCGTTATGGGCAGCAGCATGAAGCTTGTACGATGCGAAAACGAAAAGCCCAGCTACCTTCTTTTAAATGACAATACGGGCATGTACGAAGGCGATTTATCGCTGGATATCGTCGAAAACGCCATCCGTCCCATTTTGACCATTAACGTAGAAGATTACCTGCTCGGCGTCGTTCCGTTTGAAATGGGCGATTCCTTCCCGCTTGAAGCGCTGAAAGCGCAAGCCGTTACAGCACGGACATACGTGCTGCGCAAAAGCGGCTCTTCCGGCGCATACAACGTGGAGGATACCACCAACGATCAGGCCTATCGCGGCAGAACAACGAGCAGTCCGCTTTCCGAACAGGCTGTGAAGGAAACCGCAGGGCTTTGCGGCGTTTATCGCGGCGCATTGGCTCAATGTTTTTATTCTGCCAGCAACGGCGGCCAAACCGAGCTTGGGCAGCACGTGTGGCCGACTTCTGACCCGGATGCCTACGGCTACATGGACATGCGGGATGATCCATACGATTTAGAAAACAAAAACAGTGTCGTCAAGCGATACACGATCAACAAAAAGCCCGGCGAAAAGGGCATTGGAACTGCGCTGCATCAGGCGCTCGTAGAGGCCATGAGCGAGCAGCTTACCGCATTAGGGATTGAAGCGGAGAGCGAATTGGTTCGCTTTGATGAAATTCAATCCGTAGAGGCTGTTACGCCTAAATACGACGGGAATTCGCGGCTGATGACCGAACTGCGTTTTACGGTAAAAATTTCCACACGCAGCTATACGTTCCGCCAGTCGCCATCCCCGGAACTCGCGGCAACGCCTGCGTCGAATTCAAGTGAAACGCCTGCGCCCACCCAAACGCCTTCTCCAACTGCGACGCCCTCTTTTTCACCTTATCAGAAGGTTAAGGAATCGCTTACCGTAACTTTGCCGATCTTCACAGAGGCAGAGCGGTCAATGGGGCTGAGTATTAACGTCTCTCAAAACGAATTGGTTACCGTTTCCGATATCGGTTCTGCGTTTATGATTGAATCCCGCCGATTCGGGCATGGCGTCGGCATGAGCCAACGTGGGGCGGAGCAGATGGCAAAGCAGTATGGCATGACATACGAACAGATTCTCGCGTTTTATTATCCGGGCATGGGGCTTGTTTCCTATGATACAGGAAGCGCTCCGCTTCCGACGCTTGATTCGGAGCTGATGGCTACGCCCGCGCCAACGCCAAGCCCGACGCCGCGGCCGACGCTGATGCCTGTAAGCGCAGATTCCCTGCCCGAAGGCGCATATCTGGCTGTCGTCTCCAACATTGATGACGATTCCACGCTCAACCTTCGCGAGCAGCCCAACACCTCCGCCGACGTCATCAGGCGGCTTTACAAAAACCAGCCGTTGATTGTCCTCTCCGTCAGCAAAGACGGATGGGCGCATGTGAAAACCGATGTGATGGAAGGCTATGTACGCAGCGAATACCTCCAAGCCGAAGAGGATTCCTGATTTTTTGACGATTGACCCCATGCAAAAAGAATCTTTCTGCAAAAATTCGCCCGATTTGCTCGACGTCATGTGCTTTTTAAAGCAAATCCTTCACAAATATCGCATTTCTTTTCAAAATCAACAGGAAAAGCCTTGAAAAAGAACTGATTTTTGAGTACAATAGAGAGGGTTTATCCCGCAAGGGAAACACTTGAAAAGTTTTAGGAGGAGATTTCCAATGGTTAGAGTTGCTATCAATGGCTTTGGCCGCATCGGCCGTCTTGCTTTCCGCCAGATGTTTGATGCCGAAGGTTATCAGGTTGTCGCTATCAACGACCTGACCAGCCCGAAGATGCTGGCCCACCTGCTCAAGTATGATACCGCTCAGGGCTCCTACAAGTACAAGGATACCGTGAGCTCCAAGGAGCCGATCTTCGAAGAGGACGGCAAGACCGTGAAGGTTCCGGGCTCCATCACCGTCAATGGTAAGGAGATCACCATCTACGCCAAGCCGAAGGCGAACGAACTGCCGTGGGGCGAGCTGGATGTTGACGTCGTGCTCGAGTGCACCGGCTTCTACACCAGCAAGGCCAAGGCGATGGCTCACATCGAGGCTGGCGCCAAGAAGGTCGTCATTTCTGCGCCGGCTGGCAATGATCTGCCGACCGTCGTGTACTCCGTCAACGAGAATGTGCTGACCAAGGAAGACAAGGTCATCTCTGCGGCGTCCTGCACCACCAACTGCCTCGCTCCGATGGCCAAGGCGCTGAACGATACCTATCCGATCGTTTCCGGCATCATGACCACCGTGCACGCCTACACCGGCGACCAGATGATTCTGGACGGCCCGCAGCGCAAGGGCGATCTGCGTCGTGCTCGCGCCGGCGCGCAGAACATCGTTCCGAACAGCACCGGCGCTGCCAAGGCCATCGGCCTGGTTATCCCGGAGCTGAACGGCAAGCTGATCGGTTCTGCTCAGCGCGTTCCGGTTCCGACCGGCTCCACCACGATCCTCGTGGCTGTCGTGAAGGGCAAGGATGTTACCGTTGATTCGATCAACGCCGCGATGAAGGCTGCTTCTTCCGCTTCCTTCGGCTACAACACCGATCTGATCGTGTCTTCTGACGTCATCGGCATGACCTATGGCTCTCTGTTCGACGCGACCCAGACTATGGTTACCAAGATTGACGACGACACCTATCAGGTGCAGGTCGTGTCCTGGTACGACAACGAGAACAGCTACACCAGCCAGATGGTTCGCACCATCAAGTATTTCGCCGAGCTGGGCTAATCGCAAACGAGGCGTAAAATCCGCCTATTTGTGACTGCTGTTTGGGCAAATCAAAAGACGACATGGTTTAACCGTGCCGTCTTTTTGTATTGCGCCGTTTAAGTGTATGGAGGAGAGAAGATGCAACGCTTTAAAAGCAATGAAACAGATCCGCCCAATCTCTTCTCTCGACAAGTTTCCACTTTTTTCAAATTTCTTTTATTTTTTGCTTGACATAAAATCTGAATTCATGCTATAATGGCAATGTTCCGTTTGGAACAAAGTGAATAGCGTGGGTAGGTTCCCGAGTGGCCAAAGGGAGCAGACTGTAAATCTGCCGTCACAGACTTCGATGGTTCGAATCCATCCCTGCCCACCATTTTTGCGGGAATGGCGGAATTGGCAGACGCGCTAGATTCAGGTTCTAGTGAAAGCAATTTCATGCAGGTTCAAGTCCTGTTTCCCGCACCAAACAATGAAAATCCGAACCTTTTCTCGATAGGAGAAGGGTTCGGATTTTTCGTTTTCTTCGGAAAGCAG
>CAKTXH010000016.1 GCA_934630975.1 uncultured Clostridia bacterium
CACAGAAGTTAAGCCTTTCAGCGCCGATGGTACTTGGTTGGAGACGACCTGGGAGAGTAGGACGTTGCCGGATTCCATGAAAAGAAAGATCTGCCCGTGAGGGTGGGTCTTTTTTTCACTTTATAGGAAATTGCAAAAGAAGAGCGGATGTGATAAAATAGGGAATGAAACATAACGGCATGGCAAACAGAGCGAATCGGGGGATTCGCAACGACGTAAGTTATGAAGTTGTGTTTGGGGGAAAATATGACCGCGTCGTATGTGATGATACGTTCAAGCTGCTTGTGTGGGACTGCTACGTATGGTGCGCATGGCAATTCTTTCAAGTAAAAGACCGCAAGGGCAACTGCTACGATATTCCCGGCAACTGGAATCAGTACGCAGGATACTTCCCCCCTGTGGCGGCTGTCGTACAGCATGATCCCCTACATCCGCATGAAGTTCGAGCAGAACGGGTCTGGCTTATCAGTGAGAAGTCGTTGGCAAACCGCGAGCTGTGGAGGTGAAAACAAATGAAGTATTTAGTTCTATTAGCAGGCTGTGGCCTCGGTGATGGTTCATGTATAGAAGAAGTAATTTTGACGTATGCAGCGCTTGATAAATACGGGTGTGATTACACTCCTGTCGCAGAAGATGTTTCCATTCAATCTGTTAACCACCTGACAGAGCAGATAGCAGAAAAGAGGAATATTCTTATAGAAGCAGCCCGCATTGGTAGGGGACGCATTAAAGATATTCGTGAGGTTGATTTTGCAGAATACGATGCGTTGATAATCCCCGGTGGAATCGGTTTATTGAACAATTATAGAGATTCCAATGTGATAAAAACGTGCGTCACACATTTTATTAGCGAAAAGAAACCTGTCGCTGCCATGTGTGCGGGAATCGACTTCCTCCGCCGTTTCTATGGAAGTAATCTATTGGCGCGTGAGATGAAAGAACTAACTGCTGAAAAATTCTGTTTTGATGCTGAAAACAATGTTTATTACACGCCTGCTTTCAGAAAAACCAACAGTAGCTATACGACACTATTAGGTATCGATTCTATGATTTATGCGTTGAAACAGGCACAAACATTACGATGAAATCTGTTTTGTAGGTTTAATTATTGAACAGAATAACTTACATTCTGCCTGCTGACTATGCCGTATGCGTGAAAGTCAGCGGGTTATTTGGTACCGCAGCAGATAAACACACATGGCGCGAAGAACGATGCTCTTCGCGCCACGTGTATGCTTGGGCTTTGGCTAAATGACGTCGGTAGGCATCTTAATAACCTGATACATACACCGCATCCCTTGCGCAATCCTTCGGACGCGCGATGCGCGCCCATGTTTTTTGACGAACCATGCTTTGACATTGAAGCCAGAAACAAAGCGGCCAAATCCGTGTTGAATTGGCAAGCAGACAATGCTAGAATAAAATCAATCAAATCGGATGGAGGCGATGCAGTTGGAAGCGGACAACCTGTTTATGCAATATATCGCGCGGTTTGGCGCGGAAGAACTGCCGCCGCGCATGCAGATGCCAATGGAGCAGCAAACGGACGAGTTTTTCGACGCTTTGCTTGAAAGATGCTTAAAGGAAGGAAAGCCTGCGCGCTGTTTCATCACAATTGAAGAAAATCCTGAATTTCTGTATTGAAAGCGGCGCTGGCCAGTAGAAGCGCGCCTGATGATTACGGATTGCACTTTTTGCAGGCCTGATAGCCTTTTGCGATGAGATCGCTTCGAGAACCCGTATAGGTGGCGCGATTTTTATCCTTAATGGATTTTGCGCTCGAACAATCGGCGTAGTGAAATTTCTTTGTGTTCTTATTAAGCACATACGTGGTTTCGTCCGTGTCGGTCAGGGCGGAAGCGTCGATTTTGGCATTGACATAGTCCTGAAGTGCGATCAATTCTTCGGTGTTCAGCGTATCTACGGAATCATAAATCGCCTGAAGCTTTTCCGAGACTGCGGCGAAGGCCAGAGCGGGCAGAAGAAGGCCCAAAAATCAGTAGACAGCAGATGATTCTTTTCATGTGAAAGACTCCTTTTGTCATTTGTATGGATATTATATGCGGAACAATTTCCAAAAATCAATCATAAATATCCAATGCGGATAGATTTTTGCAAAAAAAGAGGGAACAGCCGCGCGAGATGCGCTCTGTTCCCTTTTTGCGTTATAACGCTGCGACACCGGTTTGGAGATCAACGGTCATGAGCTGATTATTTTCCAAATCCCGGAGGGGTACGGTCTGATTTGACAAATCCACTTCGGCGGTCGGCAGCGTCAACGCATGGCAAGACAGCCGGGTTTCTTCGTCGTAGCCATCAAGAACGAGAGCGTCCGGGTGATCGGACCAGACGAAATCCAGCGGGACGCTGGCTCCATAATCGGTATTATCGTAATAGATATACAGATTGGTAAGCGAATCGGTCTGCGTAATCAGAATTTCGCGGATTCGGTCGGTTTTCACCTGATCGGTGTTGACAGAAACCTGCGCAAGGGTCGTCGCGGCGGATTCAGGGATATCCAGAACATAGGCTTCTTCGCTGGCTACCTGAAGGAGAACGCGCCGGAGAAGCCGGAAGGCGAGCAGGACGACACCCAGCAGCCGCCGGAGAAGCCCGACGGCGATGCGGATGACGACAGCGCCGATCAGCCGGAGCTGCCTGAAATCGGCGGCGGTCTGGACGAGGTGCAGCTCAAGAATCTGCTCGACGCGGGCGTGATCACGCAGGAACAGTATGACGCGATTGTCGCGCTGCTGGACAGCGGCGAGAACGCGGCGTAAACGAAAAACGGATAGGCGGCGGGGCCGTCCCTTCGGGGATGGCCCCGTTGTTGCATTTTAACCGTATATGCGTTATAATCAATTTGCAAACAAAATCAGAAAGGGAGTTTCTGCCCGTGGAAAAGCATCGAAAACGCCCGAACCGGGCGAACAAAAATCTGCTGCTCGTGTCGCTGGTCGTCATTTTAATCAGCATCACCATCATTGCGGCGATGCTGATTCAAACCCGCAAAAATCAGGTCGAAAGCCGAAACATCGCCTTCGGTCTCAAGGATATGGGCGAGCTGGTCACGCAGGCGGGGTATTTCACCAACGTGCAATCCAGCACGAGCACCCGCCAGCTTTTCGGAATGGATATCCCCTTCACGACGAGCAAATACATTTACAGCTATGACGGCGTGGTGAAGGCCGGGCTGGATTTTGCCGGCATCGAGGTGCAGGTGGACGACGCGAACCGAATCGTGACGGTGCTCCTGCCGGAAATCGAAATTCTGGATGTGAACATCGACAACGACAGCCTCAAGATTTACGACGAAAGCCAGAGCATTTTTACCCCGCTCCATATTTCCGACGTGAACGAGGCGCAGATTGAGCTGAAAGAGCAGGTGCGACAGACGGCTATCGACAACGGGATTCTCGAAGAGGCGGAAAAGAACGCGCGGACGATCATCGGCGGCTTTCTTTCCGGCACGATGGATTTGAAAAACTACACCATTCAGTTTGAAGCGAAGGAATAAACCATGAAGAAAAAGCTTTTAACCCTGCTGGCCGTGGCGGGCGGCGCGATTGTGCTGCTCTATGCCTATCTGCTGATCACGGCCTGGATGTAAAAAATTGCTAAACCCGGCAAGAAAACCGGCGCGCGTTTCGTCTAATCATCAAAGGGAGTGATGAGGATGAAACGCGTATTTTTTTGTCTGCTGACGGCGCTGATGCTATGCATGGCCTTGGCACGGGCGGAGGACGACGGATTGCCGAAAGTAACGGATCAATTCGGTGACGAGCGCTTTGCCATCGTGGAGGAGGGCGAGACCCGGCTTCTGCGCTATGAGCGCAAGCGGGGCGGCGCGTGGGAAACCGTCTGGGAGAACGACGCGATTCTGCCGGATGGAGAAATGGGCTGGATATACATCACCGCGTACGGCAGCGGCGATTGGCAGACGGAGTGGTTCACGCGGGAAGCCGGGCCGCAGGTCTCCATCTTCGCGGGCTGGGACCCGGAACAGACGGAACACGAGGATTTCGACTTGACGCTGGAAAAGCGGAAGGACGGAAACTGGAACGTCGTGATTGTTCAAAACAACCGCGCGGATCTGTACGCGTGGCTGTTTGAGGATTGCGTGCTCTTCTGTGACCGTGTGCCGGATATTGCGAAGGGCGTTTGCGAGGAAGCGCCCGACAGCAACGCGGCGACGTTCGACCCGGCGGCGCTTCAAACGATGGAGGAGCGTCTTGTTCCGTATGACGAACCGGCGGAGGACGATCCCATTGCGAAGATTTCCAGAACCCAACGCTTTCATGTTGTGCAGGAGAACGGTAAAAACCTGCTGAGGCTCGAGCACAAGCGGGGCGGCGCATGGGAAACCGTCTGGGAGAACGACGCGATTCTGCCGGGCGGCGATTTCGGCTGGATCAGTCTGGATTTTCACGAAGAAAGAGACGGCGTGGAAACGAAGGACAGGTTTTCGCGGCGCATCGGCTCGAAGCGGCTGTACGTCTATGCGACCTACGACGAGGATTCGATGGATGAAGATTTGATGCTCACCCTTTCCTGCGGCGGGGATGACGACTGGCGGGTGGAAACCTACTGCGCCCCCAATCAGGATATCTTTTCTTATCTGTTCGACGACAGGATTCTGTTTAACACGGCGGAGACGGAGGTTTCATCCCTCCAAGCTGCCGGGCTTTGGTTTGAAGCGATTGACCGCAGCGCGGCGACGTTTGATTCGAAGGCGCTGAAAGCGGCCTTCAAAGGGCTGAAAAAGGCGATGAAGAGCGCGGTTCGCGTGGAGGACTTCGCAGACCTTGAGCCGCTGTATGCGGCGCTGAACGAAAAACAGTTCTGCCCCGTATATGCCCGCCCGAGCGCGGACAGCCCCCGCGCGGCGAACGGCAAGGCGGAGGTTTCCCTTTCGGATTGGCTGATCCTGCTGGCCCGAGAGGACGACTGGGCGTTCGTGCTCTACGAAACGAAGCCCGGCCAATACCGAACGGGCTGGATCGAGGGCGCGCAGAATGAGAAGCTGGAACAGGCCGTCCGCATGACGAAGGAAGCGACCTACCGGGAAGCCGGACTGGCGCGGGTGGTGAAGAAAACCGCGCTGGTGAGCGACCCGGTGACGGGCGGCGGCGTGATCGGCACGCTGAAAGCGGGAACGGAACTCACGCGTTTATGTTGGATGACCGCAGAGACGAAGGAGGGCCGCGACGTGCCGTATAACGTGTATGTCGAGGTGGAGCTGGACGGGCAGACGTGGCGCGGTTTTGTGAAGGGCGCGAATCTGGGCGGCGCGGAGAGCGGCGAAAAAAACGCGAAGGAGGGCGTGCTGGCCGAAGTGAAAACCGGGGAGGAGACCCGAATCGTCGTCTATCGAAACAGCAGCGGAAGAAATGTGCTGATCAGTCAATTTCTGACTGACGACAAAATCTGGTACAGCCAATGGGAGAATGAAAACCTTCTGCCGGACGACGAATTTGATGTTGTGCAGATGGAATACTTCGAGCGGGGCGTCAGCCGGGAGGATATCGGCCTGCGCACGGACGGCCGAACGCTGCACGTCAACATGGCGTATTACGCGGAAAGAGGCCGACCGGGCTACGAGACGTTCGATTTGTATATCCAAATGGGCGAGGAGGATTACGACTGGTCGGAATGGAGCTTTATGCAGATCGAAAACGGGCTGGAGGAGACGAGCGCGCGGCTGTATAACGACGCGACGCTGATTTACGACGGTCTGCTCAGCAATACGACCCGCGCCGGGTTGAGAATGACGGCGATTGGCAAAGAGCTGGCCGAGGTCACGGCGGAAACGCTTCAGTCTGCGCGGACGTGGCTGGTCTACGACCTGCGCGGCGCGCCGTCGGTGTATGCCTTCCACGGCGCAGAACCGAAATACCTTGCGCCTGTGGGCAAGGGGTGCGTGCCGCTCTATGCCGCGCCGGATGCGGAGAGCGCCCAAATCGGCGAAGCGGATTTAAGCGCGTGGATGATTCTGCTTGGCAAAGAAAACGGCTGGCTGATGACGCTCGTTCCGCAGGAGGACGGCTACTGCGCGGGCTGGGTGAAAGCGGCGCAGAGCGAGGCGCTCAGCCGCGCGGCGGATTTCGTTTTGGAGCTGTATCTGGGCGAAACCGACGAAACGTTTGAAACGCAGCCCGCCGCGGTCGGCGATGTGCCGCTGCTGGCTGACCCAATTAACATGAGCGGCGAAATCCGCACGATTCCGGCCGGAACGCCCGTGCGCCCGCTGGCCTTCGATTTTGATCAAGCGGCGGAGGACGTCAACGAGCGCGGCGGCCCGGTTTATGTCGAGGTGGAGCTGGACGGGCAGGTCTGGCGCGGCTTTGTCCGCCCGGAAGCGCTCAATCTGGATGAAGCGGGTCTGTCGGTCGGGTGAGGCTTGACGTGTGGCGCTGACAGCGCTATGATAGGGCTATTCTGATATCGGAGGCATGCGCATGATCAGCAAAACGTATCCGCTAGGCAGCTTTGAGCGATACAAGTATGTCGTCATTTTATCCCGTATGAACGGCGGCTTTTTACTCAGCCGCCATAAACAGAGAACGACATGGGAGTTTCAAGGCGGAAAAATTGAACCGGGTGAAACGCCGATGCGGGCTGCGCGGCGCGAGCTTTTTGAAGAATCCGGCGCGGTGGAATACGAAATCAAGCCGCTGTGCGATTACTGGGCGGGCAGCGAGGATGAACAGAGCGGCGCATGCGGCGTTGTTTTTACGGCGGAAATTCACGAACTGGGCGATCTGCCGGAAAGCGAAATGGCCGAAGTCAGACATTTTGAGCTTCTGCCGGAGAATATGACCTATCCCGAAATTACCGCATCCATTATGGCGTATTGAGCAAAAGAAAAAGGCTGTCAGCGAAGACGGCCTTTTTTGAATCTATGGGAAATGGTATAAACACATCCGCGCATGCAGTCAAGCATAGGCGGATGGTTGGAAAACTCAGCCCGCTTACAGGCTGCTTTCAAACGCCTCGAAGAACTCCGGGCAGCTCCAGCCGCCGCAGGCGCTGACGGTATCGCCGGAAACGCCGAGCTGAAGTTTCAGCCCGTTGGTCAGCGTGGCGGTCAGCGTCTGCTTTCTGGCGGACATGTCCGCGGATTTCAGCGTCGCGTGGTCGAGCAGCACGGCAATCGCGTCGTTCGCCGCGTCGCCGGTCAGTGTGCCCACGCCGGAAAGCGTCAGCTCGGCGACCTGCCCGCGGACGGAGAAGGTATCTTCCAATCCCTGCCCGCCCGGGCCTTTGCCCGCGTAGCTCACCCGCTGGAACAGGCGCATGCTGCCGCTGACCTCGCAGGCGACCGCCGTGCCCGCATCCAGGCCGGAGACGGCGTAGATCGTCTGCCCCGCCTCGGCGACGTTGGAAAGGCCGCCCGCCATCGCGTCGTCATCCGCGAGGGAAGGCTCGTCGGTTGCGGTGTTCACCGTGCCGACCGCGCTGCCCAGCAGATCGCTCTGCACGCTTGTGGGCGTGCTGAGCATGCGATAGACCGCGCCGTTCACCGCGACCAGCGGAATATCGCTGCTCGCCGTCGCGAAGAGCGATTCGTCGCCGCCGCTGGAGGCGCGCACGCGCGCCGTGCCGCTCACGTCCGCCGTGCGCGTCATGGGCAGCGCCTGTTCGTTGCCCGCCGCGATGGTGTCAATCGAAACGGGCGCGGGCGTGGCCGCTGCGTTTGTCGCCGTGCCGCTCAGGCGCGGGGCGAAAACGCCTGCGCAGGCAATCGCCAGCGCCGCGCAGCAGAGCGCGGGCACGAGCCGCGGCGCTTTGACGCGCGGCTTTTGTTCTTCTCTTGCGGCGGATAAGATGCGCCGCTTCATCGCTTCATCCGCATGCAGACCGGAGAGCATCTCGTTCGTCGTCGGCGCGAGGTGCTCAAGCTCTTTGATATCAATCACCGGTTGCTTCCTCCTTTAAAAGGCTTTCCAGTTTTTTTCTCGCTCTGGAAAGGCGGCTGGAAATCGTCCCTTCCGGCAGACCCAGCGTCTGCGCAATTTCCGATATGCCCAGGCCCTGATAATAGTGCAGCAGGATCGTTTCGCGGAACTGCCTCGGCAGTTTATGGATAGCGCGCATCAGTTCGGCTTTTTCCTCGCGCTGCTCGAGCGTCTCTTCCTGCGCCGGAATGATATCCAGCGTCGGCGCGCCGAGCACCACGCGTTTAAGCCATGCGCTGCGCCACAGATCGCGGCAGCAATTCACCGTCACGCGCAGCAGCCACGCCTTTTCGCAGCCGGGCGCGATGGCCTCGCCGCGCGTATAGAGCTTGACGAACACATCCTGACAGACATCTTCGGCCTTTTGTTTATCCGCCAGATAAAAATACGCCATGCGCAGCACGTCGTCCGCGTATTGCGCATACAGCTCTTCGAATTGAGCCTGACGATCCGGCGCTTTCACGCTGCTTTCCAACCGTTTCACTTCCTACCCTCAAATATCAAGACGAATGAACCTGCCGTTTTCATCCGCCGAAAATGAAAAAATCATAAAAAGATTATACATGATGCGCCGCGCTTTCGCAAGGCTTGACAGCGTGGAAAGATATAACACAAAAACGCGCCTCCCAATGGGAGACGCGCCAGCTTGTTGACATAAGCAAACTTGGCTTGAATAGCAAAATCAAGAAACTCAGCTATTCTTTCATTTGCGGAAAGGGCTATTCTCCCCCCTTCGGGGGGAGAATAGCTTTTTGTCTACAGTCTAACGCGCCTCCCAATGGGAGACGCGCGGTTGGGTCATGTGTGGATGAACTGCGGGTTAAACGGAACTTTCGGCGGAGGTAAACGCGGGCTTAGCCCGCTTAGAAGCTCCGCCCGCCGCCGCCGCCGCGGGAAGAACCGCCGCCGAAGCTGCCGCCGCCGCTGAAACCGCCGCCAAAGCCGCCGCCGTGGGAACTGCCGCCGCCGAATCCGCCGGAAGGACGGCTCGGGCGGGAAGGACGCGGGGGACGACCGCCGCCCATCGGAGGACGGGGCGGACGCGGGCCGAAACCGCCGCCGAAACCGCCGCCAAAGCCGCCGTCCATCGGGGGACGCGGGCCGCGCGGACGGCGGCGACGGTCGCCGCGGCCAAAGAGCCAGCCCATGAAGAAGTAGCTCAGGCAGCCGCCGCGATTCGGGGCCAGCGCGTTGAAGAGCACACAGATGATGATGTAAACAAAGATGACGCCAAGGATGAATTCGAACAAATCAAAGCCTCCTTCGTCGTAAGTGCCGTAATAGTCGCCGTAATCGTAAGCGTCCGTGTCGGCGTAGTAGGTGCTGCTGGAAGCGTCCTGCGAAGAGGAGAGGGAGAGCGTCTTGCCCTTCGCACGGGCAAGGTATCTGCACACATCCTCGTAGAGGTTCAGCATGCCCTGATCAAATTCGTTGTCAGCAAAATAGTCGATATTGTCGTCGAGCAGTTCGCCGCACTTGGAGCCGCTCATCACGCGGTCCAAGCCCGTGCCCGTGCCGATCTGGATTTTGCGGTCGCCGCGCGCGAGCAGAACGACCACGCCGTTGTTTTCGCCCGCCTGACCAATGCCCCATGCGTTGATGAGGTCGGTGGCGTAATCCGCCGGATCCTGTCCGTCGAGGAAATCCACGACGACGGCGACGGCCTGAATCCCGGTCGCATCCTCGAGCGCCGCGCCGTACTGCTCGATGGTGTTTTTCGTCGAGCTGGACAGCACCGAGCCGTCATAGTCATACGCGTAAGCGAATTCGCTCGGCTTGCTCGGCACGGAGGCCGAAGCGCCGACCGCCAGCGCGAGCGCCAAAACAAGCGCTGTTACGAGTGCCCAAACTTTTTTCATGGCGTTTTCCCTTTCTGTTGATCTTCCTCTTGGGCGGCTTGCGCCGCCTGTTCTTCTTCCCGGCGGGCGCGCTCATCCTCTTCCTCGATGCGCGCGTAGAATCCGCCGACATGGTGCGCGATCATGTGCCCGGCAAAGCCGATGGCCGCGACCGCGACCACCGCGATAATCGCCAGCGCGGCGAGCGCCCTGGGAGAATGTTTTGCCGCTTCGACCGCGATTTTCAGGTTTTCAAGGCTCAGGCCGGAAAAGATGCTCACTTAAATGCCCTCGTACATGTCCGGCTGAGACAGCAGGAATTTGGTCGGCAGTTTTTCGTAGAGCTTTTCCGCCTTTTCGGCCTTCTGGTTATAGGCGCGCGCTTCCTGACGCAGGAAACTGCCCTGCTCGGAGAAGTTATCCATCGCGCGGGTGAGCATCTGTTCGTCCTCGGCGATGGTCAGGTTCGCGTCATCCACAAGCTGGCTGACAGCCACGGTGAGCTGCTGATCCGCGCGGCTGATGTCGCGGGCAGTCTTGGCGCTCTGCATGGCCTTGATGGCGTTGTTCACGTCCTCGAGCGTCGTCTGGCTGACGCTGCCGCGCTGGGCGACGGTCACGGCGTTCTGTGCGGCGCTGACGCGATCTTCGACGATGGATTTCACGTCGCCCTGACGGATGAACGCCTGCGGCGTTGCGTTTTGCAGCGCGCGGAAGTTGCCGATGGGCAGCGCCAGTGCGACCATTACGACCAGCGCGGCGACGCCTGCGCCCTGCGGCAGGGCAGCCAGCCCTTTGGGGGCTTCCTGCTTCTGCGGCTTTTGCGGCTGCTGCGAATTTTGCTGCGTCTGCTTCGGCGCAGATTGGGTAGCGTAAGCGGGCATAATCAAACACCTCTTTCTGCGCTTTGCTCAGCGCGGCGGATTTTTTCCTGTTCGGAAAGCGATTGCTCGATTTCGGCCAATTCGGCCAGCAGGGATTCGGCGGTCTGCTGTGCGCGCTGCTGGTCGCTGCCTTCGCTGGCGGCGGCGTAGGCTTTCGTCTGCGCGGAAAGCTCGCGCGCGCCGCTCTTGATGCCGCGCGCGGCTTCTTCGCCTGCGCGTTTCTGCATCGCCAGCGAATCGGTGGCGCGGGCGAGGCCGAGCGCCGCGGCCATCTGGCTCTTCCAGAGCGGGATGGTCACTTCCAGCGCGGCCTGCAAACGGGAACAGGTCAGCTCGTCGCTGGCCTGCACGGCGCGAATCTGCGCGGCAAGCTGGGTGGATGCGACCTGCGTGATGCGCAGATCCTGCACGCGCCGCTCCATCCGGGCGATATCCTGCGGGTTTTCGCCGCGCGCTTTGGCTTGGGCAACAACCTCGTCGCCGACGACGATCAGCGAGCACAGCTCGCGGTAAAGTCCCTCGTTGCGCTCGTACAGGCGATCCAGCAGCGCGCTGTCGCGCATGAGCGCCACGCGCCGATCGGTCATCTCGTCCGCGCAGGCGTTGATTTTGGGGATGGCTTTTTCATAGGCGGCCTGCACTTCGGCAAGCGGCGCCGCGCCGCCGAATACCCGGCGGAAAAGCCCTTTGGCCTGCGCCGTGAACGAGCAGGATTTAATCTGCTCGGCGAGCGTCTGCATCACGCTTTCCAGCGGCTTGATATCCTGCCGGAGCATCTGCTGGAGCGCGATATCCGAAAACGCGCCCATTTCCTTCTGCGCCCGCGCGCCGAAACCCATCACGGCGGCGTTGTCGCGCAGGTCGATGCGCGCGGCCATCGCTTCAATGCGTCGCTGCATCTCGGGGTCGAGCTGGTTTTTCTGCGGAATCGCGCCCTGCTCGGGCACGAGAGCGAATTCGGAAAATTCACCCATTTATTTCTTTTCCCCCTTGGCAAAGAGAGAGGCGAAGGGGTCGTCCTCCTGCGGTTCTTCTTTCGTAACGGGCGCGTCCGGCTCGGCGGTCAGGCCGTCGGATTTGAGCATGTCCGCCAGCACGTCCATTTCGCTTTCCAGGTTGATGAAGCGGAATTCGTTGAGCGCTTCCAGCTGCTTGTGGAACGCGGATTGCACCTGCTCCACCGCCTTGGCGATGCGCGCGGCGATTTCTGCGCTCTGCCCGGCGTTGACCTCCGCTTCCAGCGCGGCGCGGGCGTTCAGCAGCTTGAGCGTCGCAGGGAGGTAATAGCGCAGGAACGTGCGAAGCTGGGAGAGCATGTTCGGCTGCTCCTCGAGCCGCTGCAAAATCTGGCGGCAGGTCGCTTCGATATCCTCAATCTGGCGGGAGAGCGCCGGGTCGGCAATCGCGTCGTTGGCGGCGGCGATTTGATCCAGCTGGCCGCGCGCCTCGCGGATGAGCGCATCCACCTCGGCGTTGCCGGATTTCGGCGCGGTTTCCACTTCCACCACGCGGTCGGGATATTTCTTTTTGCCGATGGCGAACGCGATGCAGCCCACGCCCGCGGCAATCAGGTAGCTGGATATCGTGCCGATGCCCGTCGTCAGCGCGACGGCCAGCACGCCCGCGCCCGCAAACACAAACGGCGCGCCGGAACGAATCGTCTTTTTTTCCATCCCCAAAATCCTCCTATAACACCCTTCCACCATCTGCGGATGGTCCCCCTCCCCTTAAAAGGGGAGGTTTCAGGGCTGAATTTGCAAAACGAGTAGATACGCGGGATAACCCTGACCTCCCCTTGAAAGGAGAGGAGTCAGGACTGAATTTACAAAACGAGTAGATACGAAAACCCGAAAAGATAACCCCGACCTTCCCTTGAAAGGAGAGGAGTCAGGACTGAATTTACAAAACGAGTAGATGCGGAAACCCGAAAAGATAACCTCGACCTTCCCTTGAAAGGAGAGGAGTCAGGGCTGAATTTACAAAACGAGTAGATGCGAAAACCCGAAAAGATAACCCCGACCTCCCCTTTTAAGGGGAGGGGGACCGCCCGCAGGCGGTGGAAGGGTTAGTCCTCATCCCTGCGGAACGAGGCGTTGGTGTTGACCTGCGTTGGCATTGCGCCGTAGCTCTGCCACTGATTGACGAAGGCGTCGTCCACATCGAAGCGAACCAGCATCGTGCCGCCCGCCGGGATGCCCACGTCCTGAAGCGTCGTGCCATCCGAATAGATCATCGCGCCGCTTTCCGTATACAGGCCGATGGCCACGGTCGGGTTATACGCGTCCATATCCGTCGTGTTGGTCAGGCGGCAGACCACGCTGACCTCGCCGGAAGCATCCTGCACGATTTCCGAAATCGCCGAAAGATCGTAATTGGCGAACGCCGCATCCACCGGCAGGTAAGAAAGATTGTAGGAAATGCCGGTGATGGAGGGCACGACGGGGTTGCCGCTTTCGTCCGGCTCGAAGGAAACGATGTCGAACAGATAGCCATCCTCGCCGGGGCTGAGGAAATACGGCCAGATCTGCGAAACCTCGCTGGTGGAGAGCAGCGTTTCGCCGCTTTGCAGATCGAACGTGCCGTGATCCAGACAGATCACCGTCGAAGCGTTGTTGTGCACCTGCGCGAAGCAGTACGCCAGATAGTAGTTTCCGCTCTGCACGATGTTGCAGGAGGACTGGACGATCACGCCCTCGCTGTCGCCGAGCACGCAGGCGGGCAGGAGCAGCGCAAGCAGGAGCGCGGCAAGCATTTTTTTCATGGAAAAAACCTCCGTATGATGTTGGGCTGCGGCGCGTTCGAGCCGCCCGTTTTTTTGTCGTTTGTTTGAGAAAAGTATATCATGTTTTGGGCGGGTCTGCAAGCTGACCGCGCCCACAATGTCGCCCGAAATGCACAAAAACTTCATCAGGCGATGTATAGCGTCAGAAAAAATATGCGGGATATGCTTGGGTATGCTATAATAAAGCGAATGAACATGCACCGGGGGAGGAAATCATCATGCCGAATTGGACGGATCAGCAGCGCGACGCCATTACCGACCGCGGCCACAGCCTTATTGTCTGCGCGGCGGCGGGTTCGGGCAAAACCGCCGTGCTGGTGGAGCGCATCGTGCAGCTTGTGCGCGAGGGATGCCCCATCGAAAACATGCTGGTCGTCACCTTTACCAACGCGGCGGCGGGCGAAATGCGCCAGCGCATCGGCGAGGCGCTGGGCAAGGCCGCGCGGGAAGAACCGGCGCTGGGCGAACAGGTGATGGCGCTTTCCCGCGCAAGCATCTCCACGCTGCACAGGTTCTGCGGCAATCTGCTGCGCGAGCACTTCCAGGCGCTTTCCATCGACCCCGGCTTCCGCATCGGCGACGAGCAGGAGTGCGGCGTGCTCAGCCATCAGGCGATGGAGGATGCGGTTTACAGCTGTTACGAGGTAGGCAGCGACGCGTTCCTGGCGGCGGACAGATGCTACACGCAGGAGGAGCTGAGCGAGCTGGCTTTTGCGCTGCATCGGTTTATGATGACGCGCCCCGACCCGTGGGCGTTTCTTTCCCGCGCACAGGAGATGGTGCGCATGACGGGCGAAGCGTTTGAGCAAAGCCCCGCCGCCCGCCTGCTGGCCGATTTTGCCGGGCGCAGGCTCGAACATCTCTGCGCGAACGCGCGGGAAACGCTGGCGCTCTGCGAAGGGGAGAATGGCCCGCTGCATTACGCGGCGGCCTGCGGCATGGATGTGCAGTTGACGGCGGATCTGGCCGAAGCGGCGAAGGGCGGCTATACCGCGCTGCACGACGCGCTGCACGGCGTGACGTTCGCGGCGCTGGGACGCAAAAAAAAGACGGACGTGTTCGACGAGGATATCGCCGACCGGGTGAAGGCGCGGCGCGACGCGCTCAAAAAAGCCGTCGCGGATTTGCAGACGGCTTTTGCCCTGACGATGGAAGACGCGGCGGCGGATATCCGCATGACGGCCGCGCCGCTGGACGGGCTGGCCGAACTGGCCAAGACATATGACACGCTCTACACGGCGGCCAAGCGCCAGCGCGGGCTGATGGATTTTGACGACCTCGAGCACGGCGCTCTGGCGGCGCTGGAACTGCCCGAGGTGCGCGCGGCGCTCCGCGAGCAGTACCGCTATGTGTTCATCGACGAGTATCAGGATTCCAGCGCGATTCAGGAGGCCATCATCGGCAGTTTCGCGCGGGAGGACGGCCTGTTCCTCGTCGGCGACGTGAAGCAGAGCATCTACCGCTTCCGGCAGGCGGAGCCGTCGCTGTTCCTGCAAAAGGCGGCGCGGTTTGACCTGCCCGAGCGCGAGCAGGAACGGCGCATCGACTTGCAGAAGAATTTCCGTTCCCGCGCGAACGTGCTGGAGGCGGCGAACGCGGTTTTTGGCCGCATCATGCGCGCGGAGGAGACGGAAATCGAGTATGACGAGCGGGAAAAGCTCTTCTGCGGCCTGCCTGCGCGGGAGGACGATCCACCCGTCGAGCTGCACATTCTCTATCAGCCCGGCGAGGACAGCGCGGAGGAGGACGACGAGACGGCCGAGCGGGAGCTGGTCGCCGTCGAGCGGGAGGCGAAGGTCGTCGCCGCGCGCATCCGCGAGCTGGTCGGCACGCCGTTTTACGATGCGAAGACCGAGACGGAAAGACCGCTGCGCTACCGCGATATGACGGTGCTTATGCGCGCGGTTCGGGGAAGCGCGCCGCTGGCCGCGCAGATGCTGGAATCGGAGGGCATCCCCGTGTTCTGCGACGCGGGCGAAGGGTATTTCGATATCCCGGAGATTCGCGCCATGACGGCGCTGCTGCAAACCATCGAGAACGGCGCGCGGGACGAGCCGCTGCTTGCCGCCCTGCGCGGCCCGGCGCTGGGGCTGGACGAAAGCGAGCTGGCGGAAATCCGAATCCATACGCCGGATACGAAAATCCCGTATTATGAAGCCGTGCGCCGCTATCGCGAGGAGATGGACGACGCGCTGGCCGAAAAACTGCGGACGTTTGAGGAAAAACGCGCGCGTTGGCGGCTCTGCGCCCGCAATCAGGGCGTGGATCGGCTGATTGAGCGCATCTATGCCGAAACGGGCTTTCTGGCGCAGGCGGGCGCGCTGCCGGGCGGCGCGGCGCGGCAGGCCAACCTGCATCTGCTGACCGCGCGGGCGCGGACGTTCGCGGGCACGCAGGGCGGTTCGCTGCATGCGTTTCTGCGCTATGCCGAGCGCCTGCGCGCGGGCGGCGACAGTATGAGCGCCAGCGCCATCGGCGAGAGCGAGGACGTGGTGCGCATCATGACCACGCATAAGAGCAAGGGACTTGAATTCCCGGTCGTCTTCGTGCTGGCGCTGGGGCGCAAAATGAGCGGGCAATCCCTGCGCGCGCGGGCGCTGATGGATGCGCAGCTCGGCGTGGGCCTGCCGTGCATCGACACGGAGATGAACAGCGAACGCGACACGCTGCTGCGCCGCGCGATTCGCGTCAAAGCCCAGCGGGAGCAGCTCGCCGAGGAGGTGCGCGTGCTCTACGTCGCCCTGACGCGTGCGCGGGAGCGGTTGATTCTGGTCGGCAGCGTCAGCGGGGACAAGCCGCCGGAAAAATGGAAGAGCGCGGATCTTTCGGCGATGAACACCGGGCTGGACATGATCGTGCCCGCGCTGATGCAGGCCGGGGTAAGCCTGACCATCCGGGAGGAGGCCGTTCGGCTGGATGATTCGACGTGGCGCGTGTTTGCGCATGTCGGCGGCGCGGCGGGCGGGCTGCCCCGGCGCACGGAGGACGCGGTGCTGCGTCTGCTGGCCGAACTGGCCGCCGCGCCGCGGGACGAAGCGTTGGTCCGCCTGATGAACTTTAAGCCGGATGCGAAGACTGCCGTGCGCAAAACGACGGTCAGCGCCGTTCTGCGGGATGAGAAGCGCGCCGCGCAGGAGGAAGAGCCTCTGCCGGATGAGCCGCTGATGCGCCTGCCGCGCTTTATGGAGGAGCAGCAGATGACCGGCGCGCAGATCGGCACGGCGTTCCACCGCATGATGCGCATGTTCGACTTCGACGCGCTGCGGGCGACGCACAACCTCGAAGAGGAGATCGACCGCCAGCGCACGGCGCTGCTGGAAAAGGGTATTGTCAGCGAAAATGAGTTGGCCACCGTTCGGCCGCGCCTGCTCGTGCGGCTGTTCGCTTCGCCGCTGGGCGTGCGCATGCTGGCCGCCGAGGAGCTGCACCGCGAATGGGCGTTTACCTACCGCCGCGAGACGGAGGATGGCGCGCAGCTTTTGCAGGGCGTGATCGACTGCTGTTTTGTCGAGCGCGGCGCGTGGGTGCTGGTGGATTATAAGACCGACGCGGACGCCGCCGGGGCCATCGAGCGCCATCGGCCGCAGCTCGAGCTGTACGCGCAGGCGCTTGCGGGCATCACGGGCATGCCGGTGCGGGAGAGGGTGCTGTATCTGGTGCGGGCAGGGATGGGGTATCAGGTGTAAACATGATCTACCAAATAGATAAAAGAATGGATAATCGGAACAAAGGAATTCTGGAAAATTTGGTTGGACAATTCCTCTTGAATATATGGGTTCTGGGTATGCCGAGAGATTCACAGAACATACACGGAATTGATGGGAAATGACAACGGCTGAAGAATTTCTTGCCTCGATAACATCGACGTGTTATAATCAAAATGTAGGCAGACGAGTGCTGCCGGTGGTATCTCCCGCGGCTCTACAAAAGTGCGGGAGGTGATCGCATGAGCGATTATGAGATGATCATGATCTTTTTGGCGATTCTCACGCTGCGGTACATGGCAGAAAAAAGAAACGACAAATAAAAGCGAACCGCCGGTCAGTTAGCCCCTGATCGGCGGTCTTGGCTTTGATGTAAAAGTCTAAGCGGGGGAACCGATACGATACGGCTCCTCGTCTGTCTACATTTTAGCATCTTCCCGGCTGCCCGTCAAGGGCGGCCGTTTTAATTTGAGACTTGGGCAGTACATATTAAATCTTTCTTAAATCCAACCCCATCTCCCGTTTTTACCTTGACAACGCCGCAAAATCGCGGTATTGTAAGCATGGCTCAAAGGGGATGCGGAAACGCAAACCATCGGATCGACATGATCCAGCATACTATCGGAGGTGAACGACGTGGACGACTATCCCAGTAGCCTGGCGGGCAAACCCCGAGAACGGCGGAAACAGACTGCGTCGCTCCTTCCGATTTACGCGTAAAGCGGATTGATCAAACGGAAGCGCGCGGTCTGTTGCCGCGCGCATTTTTATGCCGTTTTTTGGGGCGCAACCTGCATTTTTCGCAAAACAGAACGACGAAAAATGAATAGGAGGAATCCCCCATGGAAGAAGAAATCCGCAAGGAATTTATGGAACTGCTCAGGCTGCTTGACGAAGGCAAGCTTCAGGAATTCAAGGAGAAGGCGGCGGAGTGCCCGCCGGTGGATATCGCCGAAGGGCTGGAGGAGATCGAGGACGAGGGACGCGTGCTGCGCGTGTTCCGCATGCTGCCCAAGGATATCTCCTCCGACGTGTTTTCCTACATGACCAGCGAGCAGCAGCAGCTGATCGCCGAAAGTGCGACCAACGCCGAACTCAAGGCGCTGGTGGACGACATGTTCATGGATGATACGGTGGACTTTCTGGAAGAAATGCCCGCCAACGTCGTCAAGAAGGTTTTGCAGAACGCCGACGAGGGCACGCGCAAGACCATCAACCAGTTCCTCAATTACCCGGAAAACAGCGCCGGAAGCCTGATGACCATCGAATATGTCGATCTGCACGATTATTTCACCGTGCGCAAAGCGATGGATTACATCCGCCGCACGGGCATCGACAAGGAGACGGTCTACACCTGCTACGTCATCGACGATCAGCGCAAGCTCGTCGGTCAGGTTTCCCTGCGCAAGCTGATCATCGCGCCGGAAAGCGCCTGCATCCGCGATATCATGGATACCAACATCGTCAGCGCCGTTACCACGGACGATCAGGAGGCCGTCGCCGACGATTTCCGCCGTTACGACCTGACTTCCGTTGCCGTCTGCGACAAGGAGAACCGGCTGGTCGGCATCATCACCATCGACGATATCGTCGACGTCATTCAGGATGAGAACACCGAGGACATCAAGAAGATGGCCGCTATCATCCCGAGCGACGAGGATTATATGAAAACCAGCGTCTGGAGTCTGGTGGCGCACCGCCTGCCGTGGCTGATGCTGCTGATGATCTCCGCGACGTTCACCTCGACCA
Organism: uncultured Clostridia bacterium; assembly: GCA_934630975.1. Classification (GTDB taxonomy): domain Bacteria; phylum Bacillota; class Clostridia; order Christensenellales; family Aristaeellaceae; genus Ventricola. Next base: position 18,916 of record CAKTXH010000016.1, read on the forward strand.
TCATTACGCACTTTGAAACGCTGCTCTCCGGCGCGGTGCTGCTCACCGCGTTTATCCCGATGCTGATGGACAGCGCGGGCAACTCCGGCAGCCAGACCTCCGTTACCGTCATCCGTAACCTCGCGCTGGGCGAAATCGAGCTGCGCGACTGGCCGCGCGTGCTGATTAAGGAAGTCGGCGTGGCCGTCGTTTCCGGCGCGGCGCTGGCGCTGGTCAACTTCCTGCGCATCATCATCTTCACCAACACGAGCATGATGATCGCCGCGGTCGTTTCCGTCACGCTGTTCTGCACCGTCATCATCGCGATGATCGTCGGCTGCCTGCTGCCGATCGGCGCGAAGAAGCTGGGCTTTGACCCGGCCGTCATGGCCAGCCCGATGATCACCACTATCGTGGATGCCTGCTCGCTGATGATCTATTTCCTCATCGCCAGCACGATGCTGGGTCTGTAAACCGAAAAAATAAAACAAAAAAACACAGCGGTCTCCCAAGCCCATTCCGTTTGAGCTTGAAAGACCGCTGTATTTTCTTTTACTTCTTTTCGTCGAGCAGCATCACGCCGTCCGCCGGATTGCGGTCGATTGCGCCGACGACGCGGTGCGTTATAGCCGCAGGCCGCGCGCGTGTCTAATGCTTGTTTGTGATTGTCAACCATAACGAAAGGGCATTTCTGCAAAAAAGAAAAGCCGGCGGTTAGCCGACTTTTCCCGAAACGCTTTTACACCCCGAAGCAGGTGAACATGATGACCAGATAGGCGATGTACAGCCCGCCGATGAGGAAGCCCGTCCAGCGCTTGAACTTGCCGCTGACCAGCGCGGGAACGATGGCCGCCGCCGTGATGATCAGGCAGGCCGGGATATCCAGCAGCATGCCCTGACGCTCGACCATCATCGGGCGGCCCTGAATCAGCGCGCACAGGGGCATGATCAGCGTCAAATCCATGAGGTTCGCGCCGATGATGTTGCCCACGGAGAGCGAGGATTCCTTCTTGCGGATGGCGGTGAGGGTCGTCACCAGCTCCGGCAGGGAAGTGCCGATGGCGATCATCGTCGCGGCGATGATGGAATCCGGTACGCCGATCATCTTCGCCAGCGCGGAACCGTTGTCAATCAGCAACTGCGCGCCGAGCACGATGGCCGCCGCGCCGAGCACAAAACCCAGCAGGTTGCGCGCCAGCGCCTTGCCGGTCAGCTCCGGGCGGTCTTTCGCGGCCTCTTTGCTCTGCTCGCGTTTGCCCGCAATCAGGCTTTCCGCGAGGAACGCGGCGAAGAACAGCAGAATGACGACGCTTTGCCCGATGGAGAGCTGGCCGTCGCGCGTGAACGCGAACAGTACGGCGATGGTCGCCAGCAGCAGCGAAGCCTTAAAGCCGAACTGCTTGCGCGTCATCAGGCAGGGCATGCAGATCAGCGACAGGCACATGATCAGGCCGATGTTCGCCGTCACCGAGCCGACCGCGTTGCCCACGGCGATATCCGCGTTGCCCTCGAGCGCCGCGAAGACGGAAACGAGCATCTCCGGCAGCGTGGTGGCAAAGCTGACGACCGTTGCGCCGACGATGAATTTCGGAATACCGAACGCCTCGGCAATCCACGACGCGGCGTCCACAAACCAGTCGCCGCCCTTGATGATGAAGAACAGTCCCAGCGCAAAGAACAGCAGGACGGAGAGGAGGTTGGTTCCCCCAAAACTGATGACCATGATGATTCTCCCTTTCCCAAAAACGAGCGATGCAGGCATTTGATCGTACAAAAAAAGACTTTCCGCACAATCAGCCTATGTGATGTGCTAAAAGTCTCATTACCTATTTTGTAGGCGCATGGCCACCAGCAGAGAGCCGGGGGCTTGTTGACCATGCCTTTTTAACTACTCCCTTTTAACGGCAATCAGCATAGCACAAAAACGGCGCGCTTGTCAATCCGTTTGCTTTTTTTTTGCGGGCAGAAGCGGTTAGTAGACCGTAACGATTAGCGAATTTGCGGCTTGACAAGACGCTTAATTCTATTTATAATTGGAATGTTCAATTTTGAAATATCTATTTTTGAAAAATGAAAGGAGAGGTGGAAGGATGAACGCGTCGCAGTTTTATGTGATCGCGCGCCGTCTTCAGGATGCTTACGCCGCGCAGATGCGCCCGCTTTGCGAGGAAACCGGCATGGCGCAGACCGCAATCGACATTCTGCTGTTCCTGCACAACAACCCCGGGTACGATACCGCGCGCGATATCTGCACCTATCGCCAGCTCAAGCCCGCGCTGGTTTCGCTGTACATCGAGAATCTGGTGCAGCGCGGCTTTCTGGTGCGCGAGGGCGTGCCGGGGGATCGGCGCAAAAGTCGGCTGGTGCTGACGAAAGACGCCGCGCCGGTGGTGGAAAAGGGATTGGCGCGGCAGGCGGCGTTTTCCGCCCGGATGCTGGAGGGGCTTTCGCCCGAGCAGCTGGCGGCGGGGCAGCACTGCCTGAACGTCATCACGGAGAACATTCGAATCCTCAACGAGAAGGGACTGGAGTAACATGCAAACCAAAGATCAGGAATTTCTGGGCACGGAGCCGGTCGGCAAACTGCTGATGAAGCTGGCCATCCCGACGGTGATCGCGCAGCTGGTCAACATGCTCTATAACATCGTAGACCGCATCTATATCGGCCACATTGCGGATATCGGCAGCCTCGCGCTGACCGGCGTGGGCGTGTGCATGCCGATTATCATGATCGTGACGGCGTTCGCGGCGCTGGTGGCTTCCGGCAGCGCGCCGCGGGCTTCCATCGCGATGGGCCGTGGCGACCGGGATACCGCCGAAAAGCTGCTGGGCGGCAGCTTTTCGCTGCAAATCGCGATTTCGCTGACGCTGACGGCGGTGCTGCTGCTGTTCGGCCACGACTTTCTGCTGGCCTTCGGCGCGAGCGAAAACACGATTGAATACGCGGACAGCTATCTGAATATCTACGCCTTCGGCACCCTGTTCGTGGAACTGACGCTCGGTATGAACGCCTTCATCACCGCGCAGGGCTTCGCAACCACCGGCATGCTGACCGTGCTTATCGGCGCGGTGTGCAACATCGTGCTCGATCCGATTCTCATCTTCGGCCTGAACATGGGCGTTCGCGGCGCGGCGCTCGCGACAGTGATTTCGCAGGGCGTTTCCTGCGTGTGGGTGGTCAGCTTCCTGATGGGCAAAAAGACGAGCCTGCGGCTCAAGACCCAGAACATGCGCATTGACATGAAGCTCCTTGGCCCGTGCATCGCGCTCGGCCTGTCCACGTTCATCATGCAGAGCACGGAGAGCATCATTTCCGTCTGCTTCAACTCGTCTCTGCTCAAGTACGGCGGCGATATCGCCGTCGGCGCGATGACGATTCTGACCAGCGTGATGCAGTTCGCGATGCTCCCGCTGCAAGGGCTGGCGCAGGGCGCGCAGCCGATTTCCAGCTATAACTACGGCGCGAAAAACGCCGAGCGCGTCAAGCAGACGTTCTTCGCGCTGCTCAAGGCCAGCCTGACGTATTCCGTCATCCTCTGGGCCTGTATCATGCTTTTCCCGCAGGCGTTCGCGGGCATCTTCACGCCGGATGCGGAGCTGCTGGCCTTCACGGCTAAGGCGCTGCGCATTTACTGCGGCGTGCTGTTCATCTTCGGCATCCAGATTTCCTGCCAGATGACGTTCGTTTCCATCGGCAACGCGCCGTGCTCGATCATTGTGGCGATTCTGCGCAAGTTCGTGCTGCTGATTCCGCTGATCTTCATTCTGCCGCATATCCTGCCGGATCCGACGATGGCCGTCTATACCGCCGAGCCTGTCGCCGATACGCTGGCCGTGATCTTTACGATGGTGATGTTCGGCACGCAGTTTAAAAAAGCGCTCAAGAAGCTGGAAGAGGCGTAAGCGCCTATCAAAAAAAGCGGGGTTAAACCCGCTTTTTTTGATGTCCGCCTTTAGGCGTAATGATAGGCTTCCCGCTTTTTGTAAATCATCCACAGCGAAAGCACGCAGGCCAGCCCCTCGGCCACGATCGTCGCGAACCAGATGCCGTTTACGCCGACCAGCGCGGGCAGGAGCAGCACACAGACCGCCTGAAACACCAGCGTGCGCGCGAACGAAATGACCGCGGAAATCAGACCGTTGTTCAGCGCGGTGAAGAAGCTGGAGGCGAAAATGTTGAGGCCGGAGAGCAGGAAGGAGAACGAGAAGATGGAGAACGCGTGGCGCGTCAGCGCGTACAGCCCTTCGTCGTAACCGACGAAAATCTTCGCCAGCGGCGCGGCCAGACCGAGCGCCAGCGCCGTCAGCGCCACGCCGGTGATCCCCATGAGCGTCAGGCTCTTTTTCAGCATGTTTTTCAGCTCGCCGTGGTTGCCCGCGCCGTAGTGATAGCTGATAATCGGCGCGCTGCCGATGCTGTAACCGATGGCCGTGCCGATAAAAATGAGCTGCACGTACATCAGCACGCCGTAGGCGGAAACGCCGTCCTCGCCCAGCAGGCGCAGAAGCTGCATGTTGTAGAGCATGGAGACGAAGGACGTGGAGATATTGCTCATGAACTCGGAAGAGCCGTTCGCGCAGGCTTGAAGAATCGGGCGCGCCTCAAATTTGAAGGGGACGAAGTGCAGCGGCAGGTCTTGGCGGCGGAGGATATACACCGCCGGGATAACGCCGCCGACGCACTGGCCGATGCCCGTCGCCAGCGCCGCGCCCGCCAATCCCCAGCGGAAGGCCGCGATGAACAGTGCGTCGAGCACCATGTTTGTCACGCCCGCCGCGACGACGACCATCAGCCCCACGCGCGGCCGCTCGGCCACGACGAGGAAGCTCTGGAACACATTTTGCAGCATAAACGCCGTCGTGAACGCGATGGTGATCCGGCCATAGAGCACGCAGTCCGCCATGATGCTTTCGCTTGCGCCCATCAGCCGGGCAATCGGGCGGATGAATGCGACGCCCAGCACGGTCAACGTCAGGCCGACGACGATGACAAAGCCGATCATCATCGTGAAAATGCGATTGGCTTTTTCCCTGTGGCCGCAGCCCATCTCCTTGGCGACGAGCGCGCTGCCGCCCGTGCCGATCATGAAGCCCATGCCGCCGAGCACCATGATGAACGGCATGATGAAGTTCAGCGCTGCAAACGACGTTTTGCCGACATAGTTGGAAACGAAGAACCCATCCACCACGCCGTAAATCGACGTGAAAATCATCATGACGATGGAAGGCGCGACGAAGCGCAGCAGCCGCGGATAGGTAAAGTGATCGGAAAGCTGAATCGGGGTTTTATTCATGGGTTTTCTCCTTGTCGATGGCGCTGAAATGGAAGGTGAGCGCGTCGTTGTAGCGGTGCATGAGGGTCAAAAGCTGGGTCTGCTCTTCGCCGGAAAGGTCGAGCAGCGCCTTTTGCTCGCCTTCGATGACGAAATCGACGGTTTTCTCCGCCAGCTTCACGCCCGCGTCTGTCAGGCAGATGGGCCTGCCGCCGCGCCCGCGCCCGCCGGAAAGCGTGAGCAGCCCTTCCTGCTCCAGCTTTTTGAGCGCGGAATTGACCGTCTGCTTGGGGTAGCCCAATATGGCGCACATGTCGCTCTGCGTGACGGGCGATTCCTCCACGCGTAAGGTGTAGAGAATCCAGAAGGTGCTTTCCGTCATGCCCATGCGGACGCTCAGGTCGCGATAGATGGCGGTGTTTTCCTTGTACACATGGTTGTATTCGGAAAGCTGCCTTTCCGCACCGATGTTTTTCATGCCTTCACCTCGAAAAATGTCCGATATCGGATTTTAAACGAAGACGATTATAGTCCGATTTCGGATATTTGTCAAGCACGCCGAGCGGATAAAAAAAGAGCGGACGCGCACGCGCGTCCGCAGCGAGAAGTCCAGAAACCTCAGGTTTCTGGCAAGGTTTGGGGCAGCGCCCCAACATTCCTGATAAATTTCCCCGTCACGCTTTCCCGGCAGGCGGCGACCTCATCCACCGTGCCCTGGCAGACGATTCTTCCGCCCTGATCGCCGCCGCCGGGGCCCATATCCACGATGTAATCCGCCGCGCGGATCACGTCCAGATCGTGCTCGATGACGACGACGGTTGCGCCGCTGGCAATCAGCGTTTCAAAGACGGTCAGCAGGGTCTGCACGTCCGAGGGATGCAGGCCGATGGTCGGCTCGTCGAACACGAAGACGGAATCATCCTGCGCGCGCCCCATCTCGCTGGCCAGCTTGAGCCGCTGCGCCTCGCCGCCGGAGAGGCTGGGCGTTTCTTCGCCGAGGGTCAGATAGCCAAGCCCGAGCGCTTGCAGAACGGAGAGCCGCTGAGAAACGAGCTTCATCTCCTTGCAGGCTTCCAGCGCGCTCGTCACGTCCATATCCATCAATTCGGGCAGAGTGTGCGCCGCGCCGCGCTTATCGACGTGATGGATGGCGCCCGCTTCGCGGCTGTAACGCGAGCCGCGGCACTGGGGGCAGGGAATATCCACGTCGGGCAGAAACTGCACGTCCAGACTGATTTCGCCCGTGCCGTCGCACATCGGGCAGCGGAGCCTGCCGGTGTTATAGGAGAAATCGCCCGCTTTATAGCCCAGCCGCTTTGCGTCCGGTGTGCGCGCGAAGATCTTGCGCAGTTCGTCATGCACGTTGGCGTAGGTCGCGACGGTGGAGCGCACGTTGATGCCGATGGGCGTTGCGTCGATGAGCTTAACCTGCCGGATTCCGTCGCAGGTCAACGCGCGGACGTGCGCGGGCAGCCTGCTTCCGTTTGCCCTGGCCGCCAGCGCGGGGACGAGGCTTTCCAGAACCAGCGTCGTCTTGCCCGAGCCGGAAACGCCCGTCACCACCGTCAGCCGCCCTTTGGGGATATCCACGGAAAGCGGCTTGACGGTGTGAATCGCGTCGGTTTCCATGTGGATGCGCCCGACGTCGAAGAGGTGTTCTTTGGAGACGCGGGTTCTGCCGTGCGCATTGGCTTTGCCGGAAAGGAACGGCCCGATTTGGGAATCGGGGTTTCGCATGATTTCGGCAATTGTGCCCTGCGCGATGACATGGCCGCCGTTTGCGCCCGCCTGCGGCCCCATTTCGATCATGGAATCCGCCTGCGCGAGAATCTGCGTGTCGTGATCGACGAGGATGACGGAGTTGCCGTCGGCAATCAGGTCGCGCATCACCCCGGTCAGGCCGACGATGTTCGCCGGGTGCAGACCGATGGAAGGCTCGTCGAGCACGTAGAGCACGCCTGTCGTGCGGTTGCGGACGGCGCGGGCGAGCTGCATGCGCTGGCGTTCGCCGGTGGAGAGGGTCGCGGCGGCGCGGTCGAGGGTCAGATACCCCAGCCCGAGATCCATCAGCCGCGCGGCGGCGGTTTCAAACGATTCGCAGATGCTTTTCGCCATCGGGCGCATGGTTTCCGGCAGGCTTTCCGGCACGCCGCGCACCCACGAAACCAGATCCGAAAGCGTCATGCGGCAGACCTCGTCGAGCGAAAGGCCGCGCAGTTTCGGCGCGCGGGCCTTTTCGCTCAGGCGCGAGCCGCCGCAAGCTGGGCAGGTATCCTGCCGCAGGAATTTTTCCACGCGCTTCATGCCGGTTTCGTCCTTGACCTTGGCGAGCGCGTTTTCCACCGTGCGCACGGCGCTGTAATAGGTGAAATCCAGCTCGCCCGCCTGATTGGAGCCTTTGGCGTGGTAGAAGATATGCTTCTTTTCCGCCGGGCCGTCGTAGACGATCTCTTTTTCTTTGTTCGTCAGGTCGCGGAAAGGTACGTCCGTGCGCACGCCCATCTCGCGGCAAACGTCCGTCATCAGCGACCACATCAGCGAATTCCACGGCGCAACCGCGCCTTCGTCAATCGTCAGCGATTCATCCGGCACGAGCGTCGCGCGGTCTACGGTGCGCACCATGCCCGTGCCGTCGCAGGCGCGGCATGCGCCCTGACTGTTGAAGGCCAGCTCCTCCGCGCTGGGCGCATAGAAGGTTTCGCCGCAGACGGGGCAGGTCAGCGCGTGCCCGGCGGCGACGGCGAGCGTCGGCTCGAGGTAGTGGCCGTTCGGGCAGCGGTGGCGCGCAAGGCGGGAGAACATCAGCCGAAGGCTGTTGAGCAGTTCCGTGCCCGTGCCGAACGTGCTGCGGATGCCGGGCACGCCGGGGCGCTGATGCAGCGCCAGCGCGGCGGGCACGTAGAGCACTTCGTCCACGTCGGCCTTGGGCGCCTGGGTCATCCGCCGACGGGTGTAGGTGGAAAGCGCATCCAAATAGCGCCGCGAACCTTCGGCGTAGAGCACGCCCAGCGCCAGCGAGGATTTGCCCGAGCCGGAAACGCCCGCGACGGCGACGACCTGATGCAGCGGCACATCGACGCTGACGTTTTTCAGGTTGTGGACGCGCGCGCCGCGGATTTCAATATGATCAATGGAAGACGACATGCTTTTTTTCCTCCGAATACAGACTATACGCAGTATAGCCAGCTTGTTGACACAAGCAAATCTAGCTTGAATAGCAAAATTAAGAATTCAGCTATTCTTTCATTTGCGGAAAGGGCTATTCTCCCCCTTCGGGGGGGAGAATAGCTTTTTGTCTACGGTCTGACTATACTCAGTATAGCATAGGCGGGCAAGCGAAAAAAACCCCCGATATCGCGTGATATCGGGGGACTTTAACGCCGCGGCCGTTACGCCACCAGCTCTTTGCATGCGCCGACAACCAGCAGGTGCAGCGAGGGGAAGAAATCCGCGCCGATCTGGTTGATGTGCATGATGGACAGGTACAGAATCCGAATCGCGGCCAGCACGATTTCATCCGGCTGGGTGAAGTGGATTTCGGCGCGGTGGAGCATATCGAAAATGCCCTGCGCGGAGGAAAGATAGTGCATGCGCGCCTCCTTCTCCGGGATGAACTGCGCCAATTCCGGCAGGTCTTCGCACAGGAAGCGGATGATGCCCAGATTGTGGATGGTTTCAAACGCGGTATAGACCATATTGGCGGAGCGGCGCTTATCGTCTAAGCCTGCCGCCGCGTCGCGTTTCAGCGATTCATCCACCGCGGCGATGACCTGTGCTTCCCAATCGGCGGCGATTTCGAGGAACAGGTTCTCTTTGCTGTCGTAAAACTTGTAGAACGAGGATTTGGAAATCCCCGCGTCCGCCGTCAGCATATCCAGAGAGGTCTTTTTAAACCCGATGCTGACGGCGTATTTGCGCGCGCTTTCTTTCAGCTTTTCGCGGATGGCGTCGCGCTGCTTGGGGGAAAAGGGCTGCGCCATGAGAGCGCCTCCTTTGTTTGAATCATGGAGAACTGCACGCATTTAGGCCGCGTGCGCAGAACTTTCAAAGTTTGCAGACTTTGGCGGAAGTGCAGGCGGCCTCAGGCCGCTTATTTGGTGATGGTGACCGTGCCGTTCATGCCCGGCAGAAGGGCCTTGCCCGCAGGCACGGTGATGCGAACGTCGAAATAGGTCGCGTTCTGCTTCTTGGCGCCGACGGAGTAAATCTTGGTGACCGTGCCGAGGAAGGTTTCGCCGTCGAACGCGTCGAGCGTGTAGGTCAGCGTATCGCCGACGGAGATGCTGTTCAGGTCAAGCTCGTCAACTTCGGCGCTCAGCTCCAGCGTACTCATATTGGCCACTTCGCAGAGGAGCTGGCCGCGGTAAACCTGCGCGCCGGAAGCGGTGTTCATGGCGGTGATCACGCCGTCCTTGGAGGAGACGACGCTGCGGGAAGCGTCCTTGGCGCTCTGCGCATCCACCAGCTCGAAGAGCAGGTCGCCGACCTCCACCTTGTCGCCCGGCTTGACGTGCACGGCGGCGACGCGGCCGCTGCCTGCGTTCACGGCCGCATCATCATAACGGGTTACTTTGCCGCGGCCGACTTCGCTGTCGCTGGGCGTGGTGCTCTCGCGGTAGCAGCGGACGGTGTCGTTCACGTCAAAGCTGCCGGTGAGAATTTCCACGACGTAGTTCTTGCCGGAAACGCTGGTCACGATGCCGGTGCCCTTGTCGTTGTTGAGCTTGAGATAGAGCGTTTCGCCCGCGTGGATGTAGCGGTTTTCCGCGTCGTCATACGCCTGATCGGTGGAAGCGGCAACATACAGCGCGTTCTTCGGCTCGATGACGGCCAGCGCGCCGTAGTGGGCGGCCACGCCGCTCGCGTCGTCGCCGACCTCGGCGAACACGGCGGAAACCGTGCCGGCCTGCGTCGCGTAGACGGGGATGGTATCCAGCGTGAACAGGGTCTCGCCCGCGGAAACGCTGTCGCCCAGCTCCGCGTCAAACGGGAGCAGCGTACCGGCGAACGGCGCGGTGATCTTTTCGGTGTTCGGGGCGACGATCTTCGCGTCGGCCGTCGCGGCCAGCGCACAGGCGGCAGTCAGCGTGAGCGCGGCGGCAGCGGCCGCGGCAGACATCATTTTATTCATAATCATGTTCCTTTCTGTTGATTCGATATAAGGGGGCGGCTTCAGGCCGCTTATTCAACCGACTTCAGCGCTTCAACCATGTCGATCTTCTGCACTTTGCGCGCCAGCATGCGCTGGAGCAGCTCGGAGAACAGATAGGTGACGACACAGGCGATGGCGATGGATTGGATCGTCGGCGCGCCGGGATAGAAACCGCTTTCCGGCTCGCAGGTGTGCATGATGATATCCGTCAGCGCGATGCCCGGCCATACGCCCAGCGCCACGCCGAAGAAGGAGATGATGGAGTTTTCGCGCATGATCAGGTGGCGGATCTCCTTCTGGTGGTAGCCCAGCACCTTGAGCGTTGCGTATTCGCGCGTGCGCTCGACGAAGTTCATCAGGCCCATGTTGTAGCAGATGACGAACGCCAGCGCCAGCGCGATGCAGGTCAGCATCGTGAACACGGCGGAGAGCGAATCGAGCATCTGCATCATGTCGTCAATCAGCTTGGCCGGGTAATCCAGGCTGTCCACCTCGTCCATATCCGCAAGCTCGGCGAGATAGGTCTCGCTCGGGTTTTTGAGCATCAGGCCGGTGGGCGTGAATTCGCCCTTGCGCAGGGATTCCCACGTCGTGCGGCTGAGGTAGATGCCCTGCGTGACGTTGTTGTAGACGATCTGGCCGATGGCGATGGTAAACGGCTCGTCGTCGCCGGGCAGGTAAACCCGAACGGTATCGCCGACGTGCAGGTTCAGCGTCTGCGTCAGCTTGTAGGTGATGGCTGCCGTGCCGGTTTCCAGCTTGACGAAGCTTTCGTCCTTGCCGAGGTTGATCATCGTCTGGTCGTCTTCCAGCACGGTCATGCGCTCGGTGCGCGTACCCGCGTCCGTGCGAAGCGAGACGGATTTCTCCATCAGACATTCGGCTGCGTCCGCGTCGGCGCGGCGCTCATAGCTTTCGGCCTTATCCACCGTGCCCGTGAAGTTGGCGATCACGTCGTAATCCAGCGACTGGGTGTAATACTTCACGCTCAGCGACGTGACGGAATCCTGAAGGCCCAGCGAGGTGATGATCAGCATCGTGCAGCACAGCAGGCCGACGAGCATCATGATGGTGCGCAGCTTGTTGCGCATCAGGTTGCGGACGACCATCTTCGTGTTGAAGCTGAACCGCGACCAGAGCCACGTGATGCGCTCCAGCAGGATGCGCTTGCCGTTCTTCGGCGGCTTGGCGCGCAGCAGCGAGGCCGTGCACTCCTTCGCCGCGCTCTTGTAGGAGTGCAGCAGGATGAACATGCTCATCACCACGCTGAGCACTGTCATGCCCCAGGCAAAGGCGGAGATCGGCGGCGTGAGCCGGTAAGGCATCTCGTTCTGCGCAATCAGCGTATCCCACAGCAGATAGGGCAGCGTGCTGTGGCCGATGAGCGTACCCAGCACCGCGCCGATGGCCGACGGGGCGATGGCGTAGGAGAGATAGTGCATCTTGATCTGATGCGCGGAGAAGCCGAGCGCCTGCAAGGTGCCCATCTGCATGCGCTGGTTGTCGATCATACGGGAAAGGGTCGTCATGACGATCAGCGCGGCGACGGCGTAAGCCAGCACCGGGAAGATGAGCGTCATGTTTTCAAACATCTGCGCGTCGTTGTTGGCGCGCGCCGTGCTCATGTGCGCGGTGCGGTCCACGACCAGCGCGTCGGGCAGGACGTTCTCGATCTCGGCCTGCACGGCGTCGCTGTCCGCGCCGTCGGCCATCGTGGCGACGATCTGCGTCAGCGGCAGTTCCGGGATGGCGCAGGAGTTGACGAGAATGAAGCCGTACTTATCCGGGTTGGCGGCCATGCCGTCGGTGACGACGATGTACTCCGGGCTGACGACAATGCCGCGGATGGTGAACGGATATTGCTGGCCGTTCAGCTTTACCGTCAGCCGGTCGCCCAGCGAAAGCCCCTTCGACTGCGCGAAGCGCTCCTCAACGAGGCAGCCGCGCGGGTCGTTGGCTTCCAGCAGCTCACCCTCGCGCAGCAGCGGCTTGTTGATGGCCATTTCGCCGTCGTAGACCGTGACGGAGACGGAAACGTCATCCGGGAGCGTCGTATCCAGATCCATCGAGGCGCGCGCGCAGACCTCTTTCACATCCGGCAGCGCCGCGACCTTTTCCAGCGCGGTGCGGTCGGCGGTGGGAAGGGTGATCCAGAAATCGGCGAGGTTGTTTTCCTCATAATAGGTGTTGAGCGTCGTGCGGATCATGCGCGCCATGCCATCCAGCGCGGAAAACGCGAACGTGCCGAGCGCGCACAGCGCAATGATGGAAAGAAACTGCATCGCCGCCCGCGACATGTCGCGGTAAAGTTTCTTTCGCAGCATATTGTTCTTCGGCTTTACCATGCGATATCCTCCACGCGGGCGGGATGCTCGCATGTTTCAATCGACTCGATGCCGCCGTTCTTCACGCGGATAACGCGGTTGCCCAGCGGGGCGATCATCGCGTTGTGCGTGATGATGACGACGGTGGCGTTGTGTGTGCGGCAAACGTCCGTCAGGAGCGAGAGCACCTGCACGCCGGTCTTGGAATCCAGCGCGCCGGTCGGCTCGTCGCACAGCAGCAGCGCCGGGTTCTTGCACAGCGCGCGGGCGATGGAAACGCGCTGCTGTTCGCCGCCGGAAAGCTGGGCGGGGAAGTTGTTCATGCGCTGGCTGAGGCCGACCTGCTCCATGACGGTCTTGGGGTCGAGCGCATCCTTGCAGACCTGCCGCGCCAGCTCGACGTTTTCAAGCGCCGTCAGGTTGGGCATCAGGTTGTAGAACTGGAAGACGAAGCCGACGTCCGTGCGCCGGTAATCCGTCAGCTGCGGGCCGCGAAGGCCGGTGATCTGCTTGCCGCCGACGGTGATGGTGCCGCTGGTGGCCTTATCCATGCCGCCCAGCAGGTTCAAAATGGTGGTTTTGCCCGCGCCGGAAGGGCCGAGCACCACGCAGAATTCGCCTTTTTCCACGGTGAAATTCACGTCGTCCACGGCCTTGACCACGGTGTCGCCCGTCTGATAATACTTGCAGACGTGCTCGAAATTGATATAGCCCACGGAAAACCTCCTTTTCATCCCCGAAACGGGGAGTAAAAACAAATGTTTGCTTTTGTTTTTATGCTGCCCGAAGAAAAACGCCGGGTGAAAGGCGGCGCGCGGCAGAATCGTAAAAACAAAATCTGATATTTGTTTTTATTATATGCAAAGAAAGAAGCGCTGTCAAGCCAAAGCCGCAAAAAAACGACTGACTCGCGCGCTTTTCAATCCGTTGAATTTTGGAAAACCGGCATGGCCTGAAAAATCACGGAGAGGCCATCGGCTTTTGGCCGCCGCGCGGCTTGAGCACGTCGGCGAAGGGATCGTCGTCCTGCGCTTCGTCGATCAGGCCGTCGGATTTGAGCATGTCGCGCATGACGTCCATCTCGCTTTCCAGGTCAATGAAGCGGTATTCGTCCAGCGCTTCGGCCTGCTTGCGGAAGGCCTTGTCGATTTCGCCGACGGCCTGTGAAATCCGCGCGCGCACTTCGCGCGCCTTGGGCGAGTTCGCGCCGTTTTCGAGCTTGGCGCGCGCCTCGAGCAGGCGCAGCGTCGTCGGCAGGTAATAGCGCAGGAAGGTGCGCAGCTGGGAGAGCAGCTGCGGGCGCTGTTCCAGGACGGAGAGAATCTGGCCGCAGCTGTTTTCGATGGAATCAATTTGCGAGGAAAGCTCCGGGTCGGGAATCAGGTCGTTGGCGTGGCGGATGCGGCGCATGGCGGCGCGCCCTTCGCGGATGACCTCGGCCACCTCGTCGCTTTCGGAATCCGCCGTCTCTTCCACGGGCTGTGCGGCGCGGCGCGCGCGGGAAGCGGAATCCTCCGTTTTCTGCCATGCGTCCCGAATCTCGTCGTCGTCGGTGACGGTATAATCGGCGTCGGCGCGGGCGTTTCCATGACGGTCGTAGACCGTGCTCCAATCGCCGTCCTCGGCATCCTCATCGTCCGCCGCCTTGGTCAGCGCGTGGAACACGATGTATACGGCAATCGGGCCGATGGGGCCGCCGATGGCCAGCGACATGGCGTACCACGCCCAGCGGGGCAGATAATCCAGCTTGCGAAGCAGGCGCTTTGCGTTCTTCATCTTTTCTATCCTCCGGGGAGAACCCTTGTAATCCATTGGCTTCAATCCCTATCATTATAGCAAACTATGGGGCGGTTGTCATTAAAAAAGGATGAAAAAACCCGCTCAGTTCAAGGGCTGAGGCGGGTTTTGCGTTATGCCTTGTTCTTTTTGCCGAAGGAGAACAGTTTTTTCTTCTCACCGTTTTTGGCCGCGGGCCGCGTGGTCGGCGGTTCCTGCGTCTTGGTCGGCACGGGGCGCGCGACGGTCTTGCGGATATCGTTCGCGACGAAGTGGATATCGCTCAACACGCCGTCCAGCACGCCGGTCTTGAGGAAATTCACGCCGGTGATCCAGATGATCGGGGCGACGACCAGACCCGTTACGCCCGCGATGCGCATGCCCGCGTACATCGAAAACAGCATTTGCAGCGAGGAGAAGCCCGTCGCGCCGCCGAGGATGCGCGGCTCGAAGATGCGGCGGATGATATACAGGATGCCGTAAAGCAGCAGCAGCTTCCAGCCCATATCAAACAGGCCGATGGCCATGCAGATCAGGCCCCACGGCACGAGCACCGTGCCCGCGCCGAAGAAGGGAATAAAATCCAGAAACGCGAGCACCAGCGCAATCGGCAGCGGATAGGGCACGCCGATGATGAAGAACGCGACGAGGATAATGCCCATATCCAGCAGCGCGAAAATCAACTGGGAGCGGAAGAAGCCGAACACTGCCGCGCGGAAGCTGTGACCCATCAGGCGCACGGAGTTCTTGCCGCGAACGCCGAGATAGCCGTAGATGTTTTCGCGCAGATTCGGGAAATCCGCCGTGATGATGCAGCTGGCGAGCACCAGCACCGTCAGGAAGATGACGAAATTGGGCACTTCGAGCGCAACGTTGCGGGAGATGCTCATCACATAGCCCAGCGCGCCGGAGAGCAGGGTTTTGAGCCATTCCCACGCGCTGTTGAGCAGGGAGAAGATCTCGTCGCCCACGCTGGCGTATTCGGCGGGGAGGCGGCCCAGCACCTCTTGCAGCCAGGTGATCAGCTCGTTGTACAGCCCCTGCAAATCGGCGATGAAGCCGGGCACGCTGCGCGCCAGATCAATGGCCTGCGAAATCAGCTGCCCCGCGAAGAACAGGCACAGGCCGAACAGCAGCGCGTAAAACACCAGCACGAGGATGTAGGAAAACAGGCGGCGGGTCAGCCGAAGGTGGCGCTGAAGCCACGCGATGACCGGGTTGAACATCCACGCCATGATAAACGCGAGGATGAACGGCAGCAGAATACCGACAATTGGGCCGCCGAGCAGCGCGAGCGCGACGACGCTGACGATGCCGACGCTGATTTCGGCAATCAGGCGCAGATAGGTGCGGCGGCGCTCGTTCATCGGTTCGGGGGTGCGGGAATCACTCATGAAGCATCCATTCCTTTCAAACAAAGGGGAGAAATCAGTCGGCCTTCGGCGCGGGCAGGCCGAGCGACTCGTGCAGCAGGCGGACGTTTTCATCCAGATTGAGAACGACGCTGCTGTCGCCGCCGTAATGCCAGTAACCGTCATACGGCACGGCGCAGCGGATCACCTTCGCGCCGCGCATCCAGAGCGCGTCAAAGACGAGCTTGGCCTGCTCTCCGCCGCTCAGGGAGGAGTGCCACGCGTGGCTCATGCTCTTGACGACGGAAACCACGTTCACCGCGGTCATTTTCCGCGTCTGCTGTACCAGCGCGGAGAAGAGCTTGGTCTGCCGGTCGCCGCGGCCCATGTCGTTATCCAGCTTGCGGCAGCGCGCGTAGCAGAGCGACTGCGCGCCGTTGAGGCGGCACAGCCCTTCGGCGAGCGGATAATCGGGATAAACGCCTTCGCGCCCGTTGATGTAACGGGCTTCCGCGTCGGTCAGCTCGACCTCGGCGCCGCCCATCGCGTCGATGATGGTGATGACGGAGGAGAAATTGACGCGGAACCAGCCGTCGATCTTGAGGTCGAAGACGCGTTCGAGCGTATCGACCAGCGCATCCTCGTCGCGCGTGCGGACGATGGTGTTGAGCTTGACGTTTTTATTGTATTCGTTGGGCACGGCAATATCGCGCGCAAACGTGACGGCGTGGATTTTGCCGGCGTCAAAGCCGACCTGCACGAGCATCATCACGTCGCTGCGGCCGCTGTCGTTGAGCGAGCCGTAATTGTCGATGCCCATGATCAGAAAGGTCTTTGTGCCGTGCGGATGGAAAATCAGCACGAACGCGAGCAGCACGACGGCGGCAATCAGCGCGATGCGCGCCGCCCTGTGCTTGGAGAAGAACGATTTGATGTTTGATGCGATTTGCATAAGCCCCAGCTTTCCTCAATGTGTACCCCAAAGAATATGCATGAAAAATCCATCTCACAACATAACATAAACGGGGCTGAAAATCAAGTGAACGGGCACGGAAAACGGGAAATTGAACGGATCAGTCGATTTTTATTGCGATAAGACAGCTTTTCGTGTATAATAAAAACGTTATGGATTTTTGCGCGTCGCCGCAAGCCGGCCTCGCTCAAGATAGATGTGCTTCGTCGGGATGACCTCCGCCGGCACGGCAATGTTTTTTCATGAAAAAGGCGCTTGAATGAAAGCGTCTGTTTGAAGCTGCGCGGGCAAAGCCCGCGCCCAAAGAGAAAGGAAATTTTTGTGGCAGAAAACGAAAACAGAGACTTGAATCAGCCCAGTCAGCATCAAAATCAAAATAACGGCAATAACAATAACCCCAATAACGGCCGTCAGGATGCGCCCCAGCGCGCGCCGCGCCGCCGCCCGATGCCCAGAAGAACCGCCGCCAAGCCGACTGCCGAAGGCGAGACGCAGACGGCGGCCGCCGCGCCGCGTAAGCCGCGCATGCCCAGAAAGCCGCGCGCCCAGCAGCCGCAGACCGCCGAGCAGACGGCGGACAAGCCGCAGGAGGCCGCCAAGTCCGCCCAGCCGCGCCGCCCGCGCATGCCGCGCAAGCCGATGAACCCGGCGGCCGCGCAGACCGCAAACGGCGATAAGCCGCAGGCCGCTCAGACCCCGCGCGCGCCGCGCACGA
>CAKTXH010000017.1 GCA_934630975.1 uncultured Clostridia bacterium
ACCTTCTCGCGCTCATCCGTCCGTGCGGAGACGACGACCACCGGCATCAGCGACCACGCGCGCAGCTGGGTCAGCACGTCCATGCCGTCCATATCCGGCAGGCCAAGGTCGAGAATCACCACGTCCGGGCAATGCGAGGTGAGCATGCTCAGCGCCTCGCGCCCCGTGCCCACGATGATGGATTCATAGCCGTTGGCCTCCAGCACCCGGCGCATAAAGCTGCAAATGGCGCGGTCATCCTCGACGATCAGCACTTTTCCCCGTACAGCCATTGTTTATTCCTCCTCCATCGGCAGCACAAACGAAACGCACGCGCCGCCCGTCGCTCGATTTTTCGCCTTCATCGTGCCGCCGTGCGCCCGCACGATGCTCATGCAGACCGAAAGCCCGATGCCCATGCTCCGCCGCCCGTCGCCGCGCAGCTCGCTCGCATGCGGAAACATCTCTTCAAACAGCTTCGGCAGCACCGCAGAGTCAATGCCTGCGCCGTTATCCAGCACGCTGAACTGCGCCAGACCGCCCTCGCGCCGAATCCTCAGCTCGATCTCCGTCGCGCCTTCGGCATGCAGCACGGCGTTTTCCATCAGGTTGATGAGCACCTGCTCGATGAGCGTCGCATCCATCGGCACCATCAGCAGCTCCTCCGGCACGCTCACGCGCACCGGCAGCGTATTGAACCGCTTTTTGAATTTGCCCACGGCCTCCGCTGCGATTTCCTCCGCGGCCTGCGGCACTTTGTCAATCTTCACCGCGCCCTCGTTGAACCGCGTGATGGAAAGGATGTTTTCCACCAGCCGCACCAGCCACTGCGCATCGTCGCGCACGTGACCGATCAAATCCTTTTTCACCTCGTCGCTGAACTGATCATAATTTTCCAATACGGCGGACGAAGAGCCGATGATCGAGGTCAGCGGTGTGCGCAGGTCGTGCGAGACCGAGCGCAGCAGATTCGCCTTCATCTTCTCCTTTTCCGCTTCGGATTTGACGCGCTCCTGCCGCTTCACCTGGTCGGTCAGCATGCCGACAACAATCGAAACGGCGAACATCGTCAAAAACGTGAGCGGGTAGCCGGTAATCGTAAAGTTAAACGCAAAATACGGATAGGTGAACGCGTAATTCACGCCGATGACGGAAACCACCGTCGCCACCAGGCTGAACAGAAAGCCATCCGTCAGGCGGGCCACCAGCAGCACTGCCAGCACAAAGACCATCGGCACCGCGCTGTCGCTGTCGCCCATGTGCGTCAGCACCGTGCAGACCGCCGCCGCAACCGCCAAAATGCCCAGCGTAATGCCCGCGTCGAACAGCATCTGCCGTTTGCTCTGGCGTTTGGGAATGAGCATTTCCCGAAAATCTCTCCAGAATTTGGGAAGGGATGTCGGCATGCGCGCCGCCTCCTCTTGCTTGTACTTCTTGACGTTTGATTCATTATAGCATGCGCCGCTATCAAAATCCCGTTAAGATTGAAAGAATTGTCCGCCTGCACAAAACATGCGGATGAAACTTATGGAGTTACATGCTTTCTTTTGCCGCAAAAACATGCTATAATCGCTCCTGCTTCCGGGAAAATCCTCCCCGGGCGTTTTTCATGTCAGATGATTTTGGAAAGGAAGCCGCGCCGTTTATGCCGCTTGTCGTTGTCACGATTTTCTTTATTCTGCTCTTTTCCTGCGAAGGCGTCGACCGCATCTCCCGCGAAATGGACGATCAGCAGGCGCTTCGCCGCTACCGCGAGCATGAGCATCACGCCCGCCAGACCAGCGACCATTATCTCGATCTGCTCGGTTAATTCGCGTTTTCCTCTTGACTTTGCGAAGAAAATTGGCTATACTAAATTTGTTATTCCCCCCGCCGGTGTGGTGGAATTGGCAGACGCCCGGGATTCAAAATCCCGTGTCCGCAAGGACGTGCGGGTTCGACCCCCGCCACCGGCACCAAAAAAGATCCGAGCCTCTCTCAGGCTCGGATTTTTTCTTTTTCTTCCGTCACAACATCCAGAAACGCCTCCACGGCGTCCCGGTCAAAAACGTAAACCGTCTCCTGTCCCCAGCCGTGGTGCTTCATCATCTTCTCCACGGTCAGCAGCTCGCCCGGCTTCATATCCTCCAGCGCGACGAACAGCAGGCGGAACACCTTCTTTGTCCGCGCTTCGGGAATTGCCAAATTCCACGCGATATACAGGTCTCTCTCCTTCACGTAGTTGACCGCGTAAAGCTGCCCGTTCTTCCTCAGCTCCGGCGGGCAGTGGTACACATAGCCGCCGTTGCTTTTCGCGTTCTGCGCGCCGATCTTGAACCACATGTCCTCGGGAATCCCTCTTCCTGCGCAGCACTCGCGGAAATACGTTTTGCCATTCGTCTTCATGATCTTTCCCCCCATTCGCCGACCCCTTCGGGCCGCAAACGATTTTTTATGGTAAGATCATAGCCCATACCGCATGTAAAAGTCACGCAAGAAACCTTTTACATTGGACGATAATGGCATGATAATTGCGCTTTTTGGATGTCAAACGGCGCAATTATCGTTTATCTTTTGATATATATTCATCGGTTTATTTCGATGCAAAAAAGAAGGGGATGCGCTTCACGGCGACGGCGCATCCTCTTCCGTTCCGGGTTTGAGCACAAAGGTTTGCAGAAACGTCGTCACCGCCGCGCGGTCGAACGCGTACACCGACTCCGTCCGCGCCTGGCAGCCGTACACCTTTTTGAGGATGACCCGCACCTGCCCCTGCGGCATATCCGCCAGCTCTTTCTTCAAAACGCGGAAAACCGTCTTTTTCTCCGCGCCGGGCACATTCAGGCTCCACGCCACGTAAACATCCCGCTCGGCGATGTAATTGACCGCATAACGATGGCTCGGCCCGCGCAGCCTGATTGGGCAATGGTACACATAGCCGCCGTAGCACATGCTGCTCTGCTCGCCGAGCTTGAAAACCTCCGCGCAATTCAGCCCAGCCTGCTGACAGCACGCGCGAAAGTACTGCTTTCCATCCATACTGGGTTTTCCCTCCGTGCCGCGCCCAAACGACGGACGCAGGCTTTTGTTATCTATCATACAGCTCATTATACCTCATTTGAGCTATATAATCAATACATCATCCCACTGTTTTACACCTCAACTGAACGGTACAATGTCCTTGATTGAGGAGTGAATGATGGTTATGAATTCAAAACTGCGCATCCGGGAATTGATGGCCGAGCGGCAATGGAGCGAATATCGGCTCGCGCTGGAATCCGGGCTTTCGCAATCGACCATTTCCAATATTTTCAGCCGAAACACCACGCCCTCCATCCCGACGCTGGAGAGCATCTGCAAGGGGTTCGGCATTACGCTCGCGCAGTTTTTCGCCGAGGGCGACTGGGTGGAACTGACGCCCGAGCAGCACGAAATGTTTGACGAATGGTCGTCCCTCACCGCCGCGCAAAAGGAAGCCCTTCGCCAACTGATTGCAGTGATGAAAGCGCCGTGAGCGCTTTTTCGCGCTATCCGCATGTCAAATGCCCATTTTGACACGATTATCACGCCATGATCATCCAATGTAAAAGGTTTCTTGCGTGACTTTGCGCCCGCTTCCTTCTATAATGAAGGCAAATGACGAAGAAACGAAATGCGCGCTTTCCTTTCTCCGCCGATTGCATACCCGAAGCTTTCGGGGAAAGTTATATCATTATGAAGGAAAAAATGAAAAAATTATTAGCGCTCATCCTTATGATGATCATGTGTTTATCTCTGACTGCTTGTTCAAGCGGAACTGGACGCAGTTCATACAGCAGCAGCTCGAATAACAGCAGTTCTTCCAGCAAAGGAAGCAGTTCATCCAGTAAATGCCACTACAAAGAGGGCGGAAAAGAAGTATGCAGCAGCCCTTGCGCAAGCGGCTCGAACTTTTGCAGCTATCATACCCAGTATCTGAATGGCATATATAACTCTGTGGTCGGGGGCGGAAAGTGAAGGGGTGCACATTGCGCGTCCGTCCGCTTTTTTATGAAAAATTTGTTTTTATTATAAGTCTTTACAAAAAAGATGTGAGCGGCATCCCCTTCTCACATCTTTTTCGTTTCCGGGAAATCCTTCCCGCCGATTATTCCATTTCTTCGTACCTGACGACCCGGCAGTCGTCTTCGTATTCATCCGCATACAGCCTGCGCGTCAGGCTCTCGACCTCGCCGCTCTGGTTGTCATACGGATCATGCCGCAAAAACCGGCGCGGCGGGTTGAATTCCTGCTGGAACGCGCTGCACGTCGGCATGCGCCACGGTTCGAGATTGCCGAAATAGAAATTCCAGCGATCCAAATCGCCCGCGCGATAGGCCGAACCGCCGAACGAGCAATCCGCAAACAGCCAGCCGAACGGCGCGACATAGAACCGC
The DNA here is from genome assembly GCA_934630975.1 of uncultured Clostridia bacterium. Lineage (GTDB taxonomy): Bacteria > Bacillota > Clostridia > Christensenellales > Aristaeellaceae > Ventricola. The sequence goes on from CAKTXH010000017.1 coordinate 4,374, forward strand.
GCCCAATCGTGATGGCCCGCGCTGTTCGGCTTGGTATACAGGCCGCTCTGCCATTGCGCCGGCACGCCGCACAGGCGGCAGAGCGTCACAAACGTGATGGCCTGCACACCGCAGTCGCCGCGCAGCCCGCTGAGGAAATACTCCGGGATGTTCGTCACCGTCAGATACGGCGGCATGAAGCGATAGACCGCCTGCGTGGTGATGAAATCGTAGATTTTGCGCGCCTTGAGCAGCGCGTTCGTCTCGTCCCCAACGATTTCCTTCGCCAGCGCGCGCAGATACGGCGTAAAGACCACGTGCGGCGGCAGCTCCTCGGTGTCAAACACCGGCTGTTCGGCGTAGACCTCCCGCGCATGCGGCTGCTGATACGGCGCGTCGATTTCGTAAGCGACCTCGGCGCTGACCGTCATGCCCGGCTCATACGGCAGTTCAAAATAAATCGTGCGCTGCGGCTCATCCTCCGGCGCGAGGAACGAAACCGGGTGCGACGCAGAAAGCAGCGCGGCGGATTTCACCTGCGCGCCGACAATCGGCATCGGCAGGTGGATGCGCAGGGTTTCGCCTTCGGTCAGCCGATCGCTCTGGATGGTCAGCTCCTCGTGCAGTTCAAAGCGCGCGCGAACGCCGCCGTTCGCCTTCATTTTGGCAATCATCGCGTTGAGCTGCTCGGTGCTTTCCTTTGCGCCGCTCAGCACGGCGGGATCGGTTGCCCTCGCGGCGTATTCCGCCCGCGTCTTGAGCAGCGCGGAAGGCGCGTTGTTTTTAAACCGCACTTCGCCGTCCACGTATCGCCAATCCAGCGTACCGTCGTCGCGCAGGGTTTCCAGCTCTTCCTCCTTAAAATCCTTCACCTTGCTTTGGAGGATTTCAAGCATCTGCGCCTGCGTGTACGGATATGCGCGCGGAATTTCATAGGCCATATCCAGCTGCACACGCAGACGCGCCTTGAGCGCTTCCGGCACACGCGGATCGTCGAGCCGCTGGCGGATGACGCGCTCCATGCGCGCAAAATCGCCCGCCTCATAGAGCCGCTGAATGTCCGGCGGCAGCGGATAGCTCAAATAGGAAAGATCAAGAAGCATACAACGACCCCCTTTTCGCACTCAGCCCAGCAGCTCGCGGACGTAGGCGATGATGTTTTCATCCTTCGCGTTGGCGAAGAACAGCTCGGCGAAGTGCTCGCCCGCGACCGCGCCGCGCACCAAATCCTGATCAATGCCCTTGAGGCAGGTGATCAAATCCTTGAGGGTATGGGCGCGCACCGCGTCGAGGATCTTCTTGTTGCGCTGCTCGGGCACAACGCGATCCGCCGGATAGCCGTTGCCGCTGCCGAAGCCGAAGAGCTTTTCAAACGTGTATTCAAGGTTCAGTTCCGCGCCCCAGCCGAAACCTTTGGCGAACGGCATGGAAACGGCGTTTCCGTCGTTGATCTGGGCGAACATGAAGCCGTCGGAGGGATCGACCACATGGCCGCAGATCACGCCCGGGAAGCTGTTGAGTGCCAGCATCGCGCCTTCGCCCGTGCCGCAGCCGGTGACGACGTAATCCGCCGCGCCGGAGTTGAGCAGAATCGCGGCGAGAATACCGTTCTGCACATAGGTCAGCTGGCTTTCGCCCTCCTTGCCGTACATGCCGTAGTTATCGACCTGATGGCCCATCGGGGTGACAACCTTCTTGAGCGCGGCCTCAATCGTCGCGTTCTTCGCCGCCTGGCTGTTTTCGTTGATCAACGCAATACGCATAATAAAAAAACCTCCTGACAAATGAATATGCTTTCGGGAAGCGTTTCTTCCGCTATGCATACACAATACCGCCGAGCGGGCGGCTTTGTCAAGAGGAAAAGGAATTTAGTTCAGCACGGAAGCGGGCACGCGGCGCAGCACGCTGATGAGCAGCGGGCCGACGACCAGGCAGGCGACAGCCTCGCCCGCGGCGACGGAGAGCATGCACAGCGGCAGCGCAATCGCCGGGGAATAGCAGAAATGCACGACAGCGCCGACGATCACGCCGTTGAACAGCACCGGCATCAGCGCGGCCAGCCAGAACCGATCGCGCAGGCGGCGCGTGCAGACGGCGGCCAGCAGCGTGGCCAGCGAGCCGAACACGATATCGAAAATCGTGCAGCCGCCGAGGATGTTGGAGAGCAGGCAGCCCACCAGCAGCGCGGGCACGGCCTCCGGCATCAGAATCGGCAGCAGGGTGAACGCTTCGGAGAAGCGGATCTGCACCTCGCCATAGCTCAGCGGGGCAAGCAGAACGGTCAGCGCGGTATACAGCGCGGCGATGATGGCGCCGCGGGCCAGCGCGCGAGTGTCTTGGGGTTTCAGTGCGCTCATGGAAAACGATCTCCTTGTTCATTTTGCTAACCGGCAAAACGACAGGGCAAGCGGCGGCCTAAGGCCGCATGTACTTCCGCCGCACGTATGCATCGGGCGGCAGATCAGCGCACGCGGCCAAACTTTGCAATAAAAAAACGGCCTGAGCCGCTTGGAAGGCGCAGCGCGCCTTCGGCCCATAGTTTTGTTTAAGGACTGGATGGTTTCGAACAGTCCGCAAAGGTTGCTCGAAGATTATAACAAAAGGACAGAAAAAAAGCAACCCTCTTTCTTTCGAAAGAAGGCTGCCTGGGGATTGATGTTTTAGTCCTCCAGCTTGGTGAAGGTGTAGGTCTTGCCGTAGGTCTCGACGTAAACGGTGCGCATCACCTGCTCGGTGCGCGGCTTATCGTTGCTGTCGGTCGGCACGGAAGCGATGACGTCCACGGTATCCAGACCGCCGAGCACCATGCCGAACGCGGCGTACTGGCCATCCAGATAATTGTTGTCCGCGTGCATGATGAAGAACTGGCTGCCGGCGGAATCATTCGCGCTGGAGCGCGCCATGCTCAGCACGCCGCGCACATGGCTCAGGTCGTTCTCCACGCCGTTGTCGCTGAACTCGCCGCGGATAGCGTAGCCCGGGCCGCCCGTGCCGTCGCCGTTCGGATCGCCGCCCTGAATCATGAAGCCGGAGATCACGCGGTGGAAGGTCAGGCCGTCATAGAAGCTGTTGTTGGCGAGGGAGACGAAGTTGCCCACGCTCTCCGGCGCCTTCTCCGGGTACAGTTCGCCGTAGATCAGCGAGCCGTCGTTCATCGCGATGGTGAAGGTCGGGTTCTTGTCGATCTGCTCGACGCGGGAGACCAGCGCGGTGTTATCCACGGCCAGCGCCGCATCCTCGGCCATCTCGTTCAGCTCGTCCGCGCCGATGTAGCCCTTGGTTTCCGTGCCCGGCACGGCGACAAAGTTGTAGGTCTTGCCGTCCGCGTCGATGCTGCCCAGAATATCCACGGACGCGCCGGCCTTCACATCGGCCACAGCGTCGCCGCCCGGCATATCCAGCAGTTTGGTATCCGCATTCACGGAGGCGTAAGCGACGGTCGCTTCCACCGCCTCGCCGACGTAGACGTGATACAGCACGCTCAGATCGCCGATCTGCATATCCGCCCCATCCAGAATGGCGTTGATCTTGGTGGAATACGCGTCGTTCTTCTTGTTGGTCAGGGTTTCCTCGGTCTGTGCATCCTTGCGGGTTTCGAAGTCTGCCTCGCCCGCTTCCAGATCCTTCGCATAGCGCAGGATGAAGTAGCCGTAGTCGGTCTCGATCACGTCGGAAACGTCGCCCACATGTTCAAGCGCCAGCGCGCCATCGACGAAGCCGTCGCCATAGAGCGTGCAGCCCTCGGCCACCGGGTAGCCGCGCATCATCTGCTCTTCGGTGGAGCTGTCCTCGTTGTAGGCCTTCATGGCCTCCTCGTAGTCCGCGCCGCCCGCAACCGCCGCGACAATCGCCTTCGCCTTGGCGTAGCCGGTCAGGGACGCGATATCCACCGCCTCGTCCGCCGTCGCTTCGTCGATCGTCGCTTCGTCGATCGTCGCTTCCGCAGCGGTCGCCTCAGCCGGAGTCGCCTCGTCGGCGGTCGCTTCATCCTCGGTCGCTTCGCCGTCCACCTTGGCGATGTAGATGCACTCCATCAGGCGCACATTTTCCGGCGTATAGAGGATTTCGTTTTCGTTCACATAGTCGTTGATGAAGCTGTCCACATCCGCGTAGGTTTCCTTCTGCTCGGCCACCTTCGCGTCAAACGCTTCCTTGACCTCTTCCTCGGTCACGGTCACATCCGCAGTCGCCTTTTCATAGATGAAGTTGAGCACGTCGTTCAGCTCGGCGCTCTCCATCAGGCTCTCCTCGGTGTAACCGGCCTGCGCCAGCTGATCCTCCACGGCGGCGGTCAGCTCGTCGCCGGTGTAGCCGTAGGCGGAGAGGTAGCTTTCCAGATACTCGCGGGTGTTATCCAGCGTGGTCTGCACCTGCGCGAGCAGCTCGGCCTTCTTCTCCTCGGTCAGCTCGTAGCCGTTCTGCGCGGCATAGTGGCGAACGATAGCGGTGCTCAGCTTGCTCTGCACCGTCTCCTGCGCGACAGAAGCCTGAAGCTCGGTGTCGTATTCGTCCACGCTGTAACCGTACTGCGCGTAGTACGCGACGTACTGGGTGAGCATCTGATCGAATTCATCCTGGATTTCGGATTTCAGCACCGTCACCGCGCCGTTGTACGCAGAGGCCAGCACGTCGTCCGAAAGCGTCAGCGCCGGGGCCTCGTCTTCGGTCGCGGCAGCCTCTTCGGTCACAACCGCCGCGGCGTTCTCGCCGCTCTGCGCGGCGGCCTCAGCCGTCGGCTCGGCGGTCGGTTCTTCCGTCGGTTCGGCGGTCGGTTCCTCGGTCGGCTCGGCCGTCGGTTCTTCCGTCGGTTCGGCGGTCGGCGCTTCGGTCGGCTCAGCCGTCGGTTCTTCCGTCGGCTCGGCGGTCGGCGCTTCGGTCGGCTCAGCCGTCGGTTCTTCCGTCGGCTCGGCAGTCGGCGCTTCGGTCACAACCGGCGTCGCCGTCGCTTCCGGCGCTTTTTCCTGATTGCCGCACGCGGTCAGAGAAACCAGCGCAACGGCCAGCATCAGGGCCAGCAAACTCTTCTTCATTGGGTATTCCCTCCATTTTGTTATGCAAATCTTTCCGCATGCCTTCCGCGGCGAGCGCAAAGCGCGGGATTCGCATCCTTTGTCGGCGATGCATCCGGCGTCACGCCGGTTTGTTACGGCATCAAAACCATGTTTCCCATTATACGCGCCGCGCGGCCAAAAGGCAATCGTTTCGTTAAATTGCCTTCCCGACTTCATGCGCGATTCACATTTTTGTCACAATCGGCGCAAAACAAAGAGCCATCCTCCCCATGCAGGGAAGAACAGCCCTGAATTCCTCAGCGCTCCGCGCCCTCGTCAGAACGTGCTTTCCGGGTCAAAGCCCGCATTCGTCGCCGGGGCTTCGCGCCGCTTCTGCCGCACGAAAGACTCGATGAACATCGCCATCTGCCGCACGGCTGGGGCCATCATCTGCGGATTGAGCACCGCAATGCCGAACTCGCGGTATTCCATCGGCTCAATCGCGTAGGTTTCCACGTCGCCGTGCACGCGCTCGAGCGTCAGGCTCGGCATGATGCAGATTCCAAATCCGCTTTCGACCATCGCTATTGTGGAAAGATCATCCACCACGCGGCAGGTCGCCCGCACCGTGATGCGGTATTTCGCCAGAAACGCCTGCACATCCGCGTCGGTTGCGTCTCCCTGCACAACGAACGTCTCCGCGCGCATCTCCTCGGGCATGATCACGCCCGGCGTTTTCGTTTTGAACCCGCGCGGGGCGACGCACATCAGCCGATCGCGGTACAAAGGCCGAACCGCCAGATCGCGCGTGGATTCCGTCGAAAGGAAGCCCAGATCGACCACGCCGGTCTTGATCCACTCGATCACGTCGTCATACGTGCCCTGATCAATTTCAATCTCCACGCCGGGGTATTTCATGCGGTATTCGGTCACGAGCTGCGGCAGCCATGCCACGCACACGCTGTTAAACGCGCCGATGCGCACCTTGCCGCGCTGAACGCCTTTCAGCTCCCCGACGGTCTGCGTCAGCGCTTCATCAGCGGAAAGCACCTGCCGAATCACGGGATAGAGCGCCTCGCCGCTTCGGGTGAGCGAAACACCGCCCTTGCCGCGGACGAAAAGCGCAAACCCGCAGGATTCCTCCATCGAGCTGACGGCGTGGCTGATGGCGCTGGGCGTCAGATGCAGAATCTGCGCGGCGCGCGCGAAACTGCCCTGCTGGGTGACGGTATGAAAAATGCGGTATTCCAGCAGCGTCATTGCTGTCCCTCCTGCAAAAATGGAATGGATACGATTTCTCATCGTATATTTCACTGTAACACCGAAGAGGGAGGCGCGTCAAGAGCCTGCGGCAAACTTTGGGCAAAGCGACGGCAGAAGTACGCCCGCAGGAGTACCCGCTCCAAAAGAATCCGTCTCACCCATTCTTTTTTGACGCGCATTATGTTACAATAGCTCTATCTTGTTTCTGCGAGGTACTCCGCCATGTCTTCCCGTCTTTCCCGCCGCGACGTTCAGCGGATTTTGGCTTTTGCCGCGCTGTTTTTCTTTGCGGCGTATCTTTCCCGCTTTTTCTCGCTCGGATTTTCGCATGATTCCCTGCAAATCGACCAGAGCACCGGCTTACAGTTTCAGCTCTCGCTGGGGCGGTTTATGCAGCCGTTGTATTGGCTGGTGCGCGGGGATATCGTCGTGCCCTACGTTGTCGGGCTGCTGGCCTTTGCCTTTCTGGGCACGTCGCTCTGCCTGTGCTGCTCCCTGCTCTCCATCCGCTCGACGTTCGGCATTGTTTGCAGCTGCATGGCGCTTTGCTGCAACATAACGCTCAGCCTTTCAAGCGCCACCTTCATTCCGTGGCTGGATGTGTACATGCTGGCGCTGCTGCTCTCCGTGGTGAGCGTCTGGCTCTGCGAAAGAACGCGCCGGGGCTTCCTGCTCGCGCCGTTTGTGCTGAGTCTGTCCCTCGGGCTGTACCAAAGCTACCTGCAAACGGCGATTCTGCTGTTTCTGATGCTGCTGATTCACCGCGCGCTGGACGGCGATTCTCTGCCTTCGCTGGTTGCCCGCGGTTTGAAGGCGCTGTTTGTCCTGCTGACCGGGCTGGCGCTCTACGCGCTGTTTTCCAATCTGGCCATGCGTCTGGCGCAGGTACAAGTCGCCGATACCTACAACAGCATCGCCCGCGTCGGCCATTTCGGCGGCACATCTGTTCTGTCGCTATTGATTCAGACGTATGCCGCGCCGTTCGCTTATCTTTTTGCGCCGGAAACGGCCCATCCCCGGCTGGCCGCAGCCTTGTCGCTTGCGGTTTTCGCCCTGAGCCTGCCCGCGCTGATTTCGCTGCTGAATCGGCAGAAAAAACACCTCAACCGGCTGTTCGCGCTCCTGATGCTCCTGCTCGTTCCGCTTGGCGCGAACGCCGTCATGTTCATCTCCGGCGGCATGACGCACTCGCTGATGATCTATTCGTATTTTTTCGTCTTTCTGCTCCCGCTGTCGCTGGTGGAGCGCCGTCTCCGCGCCGTCTCGCCGTCCTCGGTTTGGCCGAAGCGAAGCGTCCCCGCCCTGCTGGTCGCCTTCGCGCTGCTGTATGCCGACAACGCCGCCTTGGGTCAGCGGCTCATTCTCCGCCGCGATTTGGAATATGAATCGACGCTTTCGCTGATCACGCGCGTCATCGAACGTGCCGATGCGATAGAAGGCTATGCGCCGGGCATTACGCCCGTCGTCTTTGCGGGTTCGCTGTTCAACTCTCCTTTGGCCGTGCCGCGCGCCGGTTTTGAGGAAACGACCGCGATTTTCGGCAGCAACAATCTGTACGCCGTCACCGCCGAGGATTATTATATCTGGTACGTCGATCAGATTTTGGGCTATCCGCTGAAGATGGATCTTTCGCTTGTCTGGTCGTATCTGGATCGTGCCGACGTGCGCGCCCTGCCCGTTTTCCCGGCAGAGGGCAGCATCCAAATGATCGACGGCGTGCTGGTCGTTCACATCGGCCAGCAGCAGACCGCCGATTGATTCCCTGTTTTTTCAAAAATGCCGCCCGGTTTCAGCGTCGGACGGCATTTTCATCTTCACGCGGACGAATCCGCTTATTCCACGGTCACGCTCTTAGCGAGGTTGCGCGGTTTATCCACGTCGAGACCCTTCGCACAGCTGATGTAATAGGCCAGCAGTTGAAGCGGCACGACGGCCAGCGAGGTGGCCAGCAGCGGATCGGTTCGCGGCACGTAGACCGTGAAATTCACCGTATCTTCAATGGCGTATTGGCCGTAGGTCGTCAGGCCGAACAGGCTTGCGCCGCGGCTGCGCACTTCGACCATGTTGGAAACCTCTTTTTCAAACAGTTCCGGCTGGGTCGCGACGGCGACGACGAGCACGCCGTCCTCGATCAGGCTGATGGTGCCGTGCTTGAGTTCGCCCGCGGCATAGGCTTCCGAATGGATGTAGCTGATTTCCTTGAGTTTCAGGCTGCCTTCGAGACTGATGGCGTAATCCAGCCCGCGGCCGATGAAGAACACATCCTTGCAGGCGGCCATCTTATTGGCGTACCACTGCACGCGCTCCTTGTCGGAGAGTACGCGCTCGATTTGATCCGGCAGGGCGAGCATCGCGTCAATCAGCGCTTCGCGGCGTTCCGGGGTGATCTGCCCGCGCACTTCGGCCATGTGGACGGCGACCAGATACAGCGCGGCGAGCTGGGTGGAATACGCCTTGGTCGTCGCGACGGCGATTTCCGGCCCGGCCCAGGTATACATCACGCTGTCCGCTTCGCGCGCGATGGAAGAGCCGACGACATTGACCACCGCCAGCGTGCGCACGCCGCGCTCTTTGCACAGGCGCAGCGCGGCCAGACTGTCGGCCGTTTCGCCGCTCTGGCTGACGATGATCACCAGCCCGTTTTCCTCCAGAATCGGGTCGCGGTAGCGGAATTCGCTCGCCAGATCGACCTCGCAGGGGACGCGCGCCGCCTTTTCGATGACATAGCGCGCCGCCATGCCGACGTGATACGCCGAGCCGCAGCCGACGAGATACACGCGGGAGACGTTTGCAAACTCTTCATCCGTCAGCCCGGTTTCGCTCAGGTCGATATACCGTTCGCCGCTCTCGCTCTCCTTGATGCGCGGGGAGAGCGTGTCGCGCACGGCGCGCGGCTGCTCGTGGATCTCCTTCATCATGAAATGCTCGTAGCCGTCCTTTTCGGCGGCGGCGGCGTCCCACTTGATCTCCACAAACGGCTTTTCGATCTCCTCGCAGTCGATGTTATAGACGTGCAGCTCGTCGCGGGTGAGGCAGGCGATTTCCTGATTGTCGATATAGACGACGCTGCGCGTGTAATTGAGCACGGCGGGCACGTCGGAAGCGATCATGTGGCCGCGGTATTCGCCGTCGCAGCGCCCCAAAATCAGCGGGCTGTCCTTGCGGGCGGCGTAAATCGCGCCGGGCTGGTCGCCGAAGAGAATCCCCAACGCGTAACTGCCGCGCACACGGATCATCATGCTGCGAATCGCGTCGATGGCGCGGGCGCGGGGATCGCTCTCCCGCTTGGCCGCCTCGACATAATAGCTGTCCAGCAGCGCGGCGGCGACCTCGGTATCCGTCTGCGAAGCGAAGGTATAGCCCTTTTTCAGCAGGGATTCCTTGATCTCCTGATAGTTTTCGATGATGCCGTTATGCACGAGCACGACGCGCTTTTCGCGGGTATACTGCGGATGCGCGTTGACGGTGCTCGGCTCGCCGTGGGTCGCCCAGCGGGTGTGGCCGATGCCGCACAGGCCGTGCACCGCATTGCCGGAATCGGTCATCTCCATCAGGTTTTTCAGGCGGCCCTTGGCCTTGACCACCTCGATATGCTCGTTGGCCTCGTCGCGCACGGCAAGACCCGCCGAGTCATAGCCTCGGTATTCGAGCTTGGACAGCCCGGCGAGCAAAATCGGGGCGGCCTGCTTCACGCCGACATAGCCGACAATTCCGCACATGGTTTTTCCTCCTTACACGTTAAACAGCAGATCCCCGTAGGTCGGCATCGGCCAGAGCCTGCCGTCCACAATCATTTCCAGATGATCGACCGGGGCGCGGAGCACCTCCATCGCCGGGCAGATCACGTCGTGCGCATAGCGCGCCTGTTCCGGCCCGGCGAGCGCGGCGGCCTTCTCCTGCTTGGCGCGCAGGTCGGCGAGCGCGTCGCTCGTCTGGCGCAGCAGCACGTTCACGCGGGTGAGCAGCTCCTTCTGCGCGGAAGCGTCCACGCCGAGCGATTCCACCTCGCGCGCGGCGCGCGCCAGCTCGCCGGTGTAGCGCACGACAGCGGGCACAATATCCTTGCCCGCCATGTCGATCATCGTCAGCGCCTCGATGTTGATCGTCTTGGCGTACAGCTCGTAGGAGACGTCCGCGCGGGCGCGCAGTTCCTTCTCGGTAAACACGCCCTGATGCTTGAACATCGCGACGGAAGCGGGCTTCACCAGCTCCGGCACCGCGTCCACCATGCTCTTGAGGTTCGGCAGGCCGCGGCGCGTCGCCTCGGCGACCCACTCGTCGGTATAGCCGTTGCCGTTGAAAATGATGCGCTGGTGCGCGGTCATCTCGCGGCGGATGAGCGCATGCAGCGCAGGCTCGAAGTCCTCCGCCTTTTCCAGCTCGTCGGCGAACGCCTGGAACGCTTCGGCCGCGATGGTGTTGAGCACGGTGTTCGCATCGGCGATGCAGCCGGAGGAGGGCACCATGCGGAACTCGAATTTGTTGCCCGTAAACGCGAAGGGCGAGGTGCGGTTGCGGTCGGTCGCGTCGCGGCGGATGAACGGCAGGGTCGAAACGCCCACGCGCATGATCGACGCGGAAGGCACGCTCTCGTCGCTGCCGCGGATGATGTGGTCCACCACGGCGGTCAGCTGGTCGCCCAGGAACATGGATATGATCGCGGGCGGCGCTTCGTTCGCGCCGAGGCGATGATCGTTGCCGGGGTTGGCGGCGCTCATGCGCAGAAGACCGGCGTGCTCATCCACCGCCTTCATCATCGCGGCGAGCACGAGCAGGAACAGCCAGTTTTTCTGCGGATCGCGTCCCGGCTCGAGCAGGTTGTGGCCGGTATCCGTCGTCAGCGACCAGTTGTTGTGCTTGCCGCTGCCGTTGACGCCCGCGAAGGGTTTTTCATGCAGCAGGCATACCAGCCCGTGGCGCAGGGCAACCTTTTTCATGACGTTCATGACGAGCATGTTCTCGTCCGTCGCCACGTTGGTGGTGTTGTAAATCGGCGCAAGCTCGTGCTGGGCGGGCGCGGCCTCGTTGTGTTCCGTCTTGGCCGGGATGCCGAGCTTCCACAGCTCGATATCCAGATCCTTCATGTAGTTGCTGACGCGCTCTTTAATCGCGCCGAAGTAGTGATCCTCCATCTCCTGCCCTTTGGGCGGCATCGCGCCGAAGAGCGTGCGCCCGGTGAAGATGAGGTCTTTGCGCTTGAGATAGGTTTCGCGATCGACGATAAAATATTCCTGTTCCGGGCCGACGGAGGTCGTCACGCGCTGGGTCAGGTTATCGCCAAAGAGGCGGCAGATGCGCACGGCCTGCCGGCTGATGGCCTCCATCGAGCGCAGCAGCGGCGTTTTCTGGTCAAGCGCTTCGCCGTTGTAGCCGCAGAACGCCGTGGGGATGCACAGCGTTTTGGTGTCGCCGTTGTCGTAGATAAACGCGGGGCTGGTGATATCCCAAACGGTATAGCCGCGCGCCTCGAACGTGGCGCGGATGCCGCCGGAGGGGAAAGAGGACGCATCCGGCTCGCCGCGGATCAACTCCTTGCCGCGCAGCTCCATGATGACGCTCCCGTCCTTCTGCGGGCTGATGAAGGAATCGTGCTTCTCGGCGGTGGTGCCGGTCAGCGGCTGAAACCAGTGGGTGTAGTGTGTCGCACCCTGCTCAATCGCCCACGCCTTCATGGCGCTGGCGGTCGCGTCCGCCACAGCGGGATCAAGCTCCTCGCCGGTGGCCATGCTGGCGGCAAGCCGTTTGTAAATCTCTCTGGGCAGGCGCGCGCGCATCTCCTTTTCGGAAAAAACGCTGCTGCCGTAAAGCGACGGAATATCCAGATATTCGCTCATGCGTGCTCTCCTTGGGCCGTATTTCTCCCACGCTCTCCTTAGCGGCGGGAGGTATGCATACTTTATTACAATACACCATTCGACCCGAAAATGCAATTAAGAAAAGCTTTTGGGCCAAATCGTTTCGTTTTTTCGGCTTTTATGCCTTTTTTCTTTGGTTTTTGCGGAAGGTTTTGCCGCTGGTACTTTCTGTGCCGCCGTTTTTTACGGCGCAGGCTGTTTAAGCCGCCGCTTTTCCAGCATAAAATGAGAATGCCGCGCTGCTCTCGTTTTTCAAAAAGGCATGATGCGCGCGGCGGCGGGCAAAATCATCTTGCGGCGCCGCGGACACATCGCCCCGCCCCGGCATAATCTGCCATCAGGCGGGTTCGCCGCCGCAAAGCCAAAAAAATCGGAGGGATTCTCATGGCGCATTATGCGGTTCGCGAAAGCCCGCCGCTGCGGGGAGAAATACCCATCAGCACATCCAAGAACGCGGTGCTGCCCATCATGTGCGGCGCGCTGCTGACGGGCGACGACGTGCGCATCGAGCGCGTGCCGGAACTAACGGACGTCAAAACCCTCTGCGCGCTGCTCGCTTCCTGCGGGTGCAGCGTGAAAAAAGAGGGCGACGCGCTGCTGCTGAACGCGGGCGCGCTGCAAAACCCGCAGGACGAGGAGGATGTACGCAAGATGCGCGCCTCGGTGCTGGTGCTCGGGCCGCTGCTTTCCCGTCTCGGGGAGGCGCGGATTCCCCTGCCCGGCGGATGCGCCATCGGCCAACGGCCGATTGATCAGCACCTCAAAGGTATGAGCGCGCTGGGCGCGAGGGTGAAGTTTGACCACGGCGGCGTGACGCTCTCCGGCCGCCTGCGCGGCGCGGTGATCTACCTGGATATGCCCTCCGTCGGCGCGACGGAGAACCTGCTGATGGCGGCGACGCTCGCCAGCGGCACAACGCGCATTGAAAACGCGGCCAAAGAGCCGGAAATCGTCGATCTGGCGGCGTTCCTCAACGCAATGGGCGCGCGCATCTGCGGCGCGGGCACATCCACCATCGTCATCGAGGGCGTTCGCGCGCTGCACGGCGTGAGCTGGCAGCCCATCAGCGACCGCATCGAAGCGGGCACGATGGCCTGCGCCTGCGCGATCACCGGCGGCGAACTGCTGCTCTCCGGCGCGCGGGCGGAACACCTGCGCTCCCTGCTCTTCAAGCTCAGCGAAGCGGGCATACATATCAAGGATACGCCGGGCGGGCTGATGGTTTTTGGCCGCGCCAAGCAGCCTTTTGAAATCCGCACGATGGTCTATCCCGGCTTTCCGACGGATTTGCAGGCCCCGATGATGGCCGTCGCCTGCAAAACCCCCGGCACCAGTGTATTTCTGGAAACGATTTTTGAAAACCGCTTCATGCACGCCGCCGAGCTTTCGCGTCTCGGCGCGCACATCCGGGTGGAAAACCGCGTCGCCGTGGTGGAAGGCACGCCGTACCTGACCGGCGCGCCGGTTCGCGCGACCGATCTGCGCGCGGGCGCGGCGCTGATTCTGGCCGGGCTTTGCGCCGAAGGCGAAACGCTGGTGGACGACACCGGCGGGCACATCGAGCGCGGCTATTGCAAAATTGAGGAAAAGCTGCGCGCCGTCGGCGGGCGCATCGAGCGCGCGGATTCGCCGGGTGAGGGTTAATCTTTCTGAAGGCCGCCGGGTTTTCCGGCGGCCTTGTGTTTGCCGCGCACATGGTGTATAATAAAGTGATGTTTTATTGATATTCCTGTCATTTCAGGTCAAAAGGAAGGGAGCGCGCAATGACACGAAAACAATGGGCGGCCCTTTCCCTGTCTCTGCTCGCGCTGGGTATCGGCGGAACGGTTGCCGCCGTCGCCATCGTCGATCCCTTTGAAGTGTATCACAAAGCGACGGCGTTCATCCCCCCGATTACGGACGGCACGCAGTTTTACGCCAACGCGGGCATCGCCAAAAATTACGCGTATGACAGCATGATCATCGGCTCGTCGATGACGGAGAATTTCCGTCCCAGCCAGCTTGACGCGCTCCTCGGCGGGCAGTTCGTCAAGCTGTGCGTCAGCGGCGGTTCGCCTTTCAGCCACCGGCAGATGATGGATATGGCCTTCGCCACCCACGATGTCCGCCGCGTGCTCTACGGCATCGACGTCGAGGCGCTGACCTATTATTATCGCTCGCCCGCCAGCGACATGCCCGATTATCTCTACGACGACGACCTGTTCAACGACGTTTCCTATTGGTTCAACAAGAGCGTTCTGTTCAAATATATTCCGCAATGCCTGCGCACTCTCGGGCAGACCGACCCCGGCCAGCGGGACACAATGTACGCCTGGGGCGAAGATTTCTTCTACGGCAGAAAAGCCGCGACGCGCGGCGTAACCTTCAGCCATGAAATTTACGATCAGCACGACGATGGCAGCGAAGCCGCGCTTTCCGAACAGTCCCTGCTGAACGTGGAATACAACTACCTGCCCTACATCGAGCAGCACCCGGATACGCAGTTCATTTTCTTTTACCCGCCCTATTCAATGGTGCGCTGGTATGTCTTCTACACCCGCGGCCAGCTCGAATACCACCTCAAGCAGAAGCAGGCGTTGACGGAAATTCTGCTGCGCTACGACAACGTGCAGATTTACGACTTTCAAGCCCGGACGGATTGGACGCTCAATCTGGATCATTACGTCGATACCGAGCATTACGGTCCGGACATCAACGACGCAATGGCCGAAGCGATAGCTTCCGGCGAAAACCGCGTGACGGACGGCGCTCAGGTTGAAGCGAACAACAACGTCATCCGCGATCTCGTCGGGCAGATCGTTTCTGCCGGAGACTGGCCGTTCTGATTTTGAAAAAGGAGCACCTACCGCATGACACGAAAGCAATGGGCGGCGCTTTCCCTTTCTCTGCTCGCGCTGGGTATCGGCGGCACCATTGCCGCCGTCGCCATCGTCGATCCCTTTGAAGTGTATCACAAAGCGACGTTATTCATCCCCCCAATCAGCAACGGCACGCAGATCTATTCCAACGCCGGAATCGCCAAAAACTATGCCTACGACAGCGTGGTCATCGGCTCGTCGATGACGGAGAATTTCCGCCCCAGCCAGCTTGATTCCCTCTTCGGCGGGCAGTTCGTCAAGCTGTGCGTCAACGCAGGTTCATCCTTCAACCACAAACAGATGATGGATATGGCCTTCGCCACGCACGACGTTCGCCGCGTGCTTTACGGCGTGGACGTGGAAGCGCTGACGTATTTTTACAAAACGCCCAAGTGCGAAATGCCGGATTACCTGTATGACGACAACCTGTTCAACGACGTTTCCTACTGGTTTAACAAAAACGTGCTGCTGACGTATCTTCCCAAATGCCTCGCCACGCTCGGGCAGACCGACCCCGACCAGCGGGACACGATGTACAGCTGGGGCGATTTATACGCCTACGGCAAAGAAGCCGCGCTGGCGGGCGTCGCGTTCGGCGTGGGCGAAGTGGAACAAGGCAACGCGGATGCGGGGCTTTCCGAACAGACCCGGCTCAATCTGATTCACAACTTTCTGCCGTTCGTGGAGGAACACCCGGGCACGCAGTTCATGTTCTTCTTCCCGCCGTATTCCGCCGCGCACTGGTATCAGTTTTACACGCAGGGGCAAATGGAATACTATTTGCAGCAGAAAAAGGCGCTGATTGAAGCGCTGCTGCCCTATGACAACGTAACCGTTTATGATTTTCAGGCGCGGACGGATTGGATTTGCGACCTGAACCACTATATCGACGCGAAACATTACGGCCCGGATATCAACGACGCGATGGCCGAAGCGATAGCTTCCGGCGAAAACCGCGTGACGGACGGCGCTCAGGTTGAAGCGAACAACAACGTCATCCGCGATCTCGTCGGGCAGATCGTTTCCGCCGGAGACTGGCCGTTCTGATTTTGAAAAAGGAGCACCTACCGCTATGCTGTTCAATTCCTACGTCTTTATACTGGCCTTTCTGCCGCTGACGCTGCTGGGCTATTTCCTGCTGGGCAGGCTGCCGGAGAAAATCCAGCTCAACAAGGTTTTTCTCGTGCTGGCCTCGTTTCTGTTTTACGGCTACAACAACCCGAGCTATGTGCCGATTATCGCGGGCAGCATCCTGATCAACTACGCGCTCAGCCAGCTCATGCTCACCCGGGAGAAAAAGGCCGTCCGCCTGCCGCTGATGCTGCTGGGGCTTCTGCTCAACCTCGGCGTTCTCTTCTATTTTAAATACCATGATTTCTTCTTTGAAAACCTGAACGGCGCGTTCGGCCTGCATCTGACGCTCAACCGTCTGGCCCTGCCGCTGGGCATTTCGTTTTTCACCTTCCAGCAGCTCTCTTACGTCATCGACAGCTACAAGCGCACCGTGCCGCGCTATAACATTCTGGATTACTCGCTGTTCGTCACCTTCTTCCCACAGCTCATCGCCGGGCCGATTGTGCTGCACAGCGAAATCGTGCCGCAGTTTGCGGATGTGAAGAACCGCCATTTCAATTTTGACAACTTCGCGCCCGGCCTGTACGCCTTCGCGCGCGGCCTGCTGAAAAAGGTGGTCATCGCCGATACGTTCGCGGTCGCCGTCGAGGCGGGCTTTGCCGACGCGCTGACGCTCAACACGGCGGAAGCGTGGTTCGTCGCCATCGGCTACACCCTCCAGCTCTATTTCGATTTCTCCGGCTACTGCGATATGGCGACCGGCGTGGGGCTGATGTTCAACATCAAAATCCCGATCAACTTCAACTCGCCGTACAAAAGTCTCAACATCCGCGAATTCTGGCAGCGGTGGCACATCACCCTCTCCCGCTTTCTGACCACTTACATCTATTTTCCGCTGGGCGGCAGCCGCAAGGGCATGGCGCGCACCTGCGTCAACCTGATGATCGTGTTCCTGATCAGCGGTCTGTGGCATGGCGCGGGCTGGCTCTTCCTGCTCTGGGGGCTGATGCACGGCGCGGCGAGCGTGCTTTACCGCCTCTTCCGCAAGCCGTATGACCGCCTGCACCCGGCGCTGCAATGGATGATCAATTTCAGTTTCATCGTCGTGGCGTGGGTGTTCTTCCGCGCGACAAGCCTGACGGACGCGCTGGCCATCGTCAAATCCATGCTGATGATGAACTTCGGGCCGCTGCGCGATTCCCTCACCTCCGCGTTCGCGATGCCCGGCAACTTCCACCCCGGCTATAACCCGATTTACATGATGCTCTGGTACGCGGGCGCGCTGTTCACCTGCCTCGGCCTGCGCAACACCTACGAAAAGACGATGGATTTCCACCCGACCCTGTGGAATTCGCTGACCACCGTGCTGATGATTCTCTACTGCACCCTGTCGCTTTCCAGCGTGAGCGTGTTCCTGTATTTTAATTTCTAAGATGATGAAACGAAAAAACTGGGCGCTGCTGAGCCTTGCGCTTCTGCTCGCCGCCATTGCCGCCGTTAGCCTGACGGTGATCGTCATCGACCCGTTTCAGGTGTATCGCCTCGCGACGCGCTACCTGCCGCCGATTGACAAAACCACGCAGGTCTACGCCAACGCGGGCATTGTGCGCAGTTACGATTATGACAGCGCCATCGTCGGCACATCCGTGACCGAGAATTTCCGGCCGACGCAGATGGATACGCTGCTTGGCGGACGCTTCATCAAGCTGTGCACCTCCGCCGGAACGGCTTACAACCACGCGCTGCTGATGAATCTGGCCTTTCAGACGCACGACGTGCGCCGCATCGTCTACGGGCTGGACGTATATTCCTTCATCGCCAGACTCAACCAGACCGGCAGCGACGTGCCGCTCTACCTCTACGACAATAACCCGTTCAACGACGTTTCCTATTGGCTCAACCGCAGCGTGCTGGCCTCGTTCCTGCCGCGCTGCCTGAGCGCGTGGGGACAGACGCAGGATGATTCCATCCGCGACAGCATGTACTGCTGGGCGGGTCAGGACGATTACGGCGCGGCCGCGCTGTACAACGCCAGCTTCACGCCGCCGGAAAATCCGATTCCTGCCGATACCTACATTCCGCAGGCGCAGGCCAATCTGGAAACGCACCTGATTGCCTACATCACCGCGCACCCGGAAACGCAGTTCGATATCTTCTTCCCGCCGTATTCCGCCGCGGAATGGGCGACGATGGAGAGCAAGGGCACGCTGGAAAGCATGCTCGCCCTCCGCGCGCTCTGCTACGATGCGCTGAGCGGCTACGACAATGTGACGATTTACGATTTCTCCGCGCGGGCGGACTGGGTGCTCGACCTGGATAACTACAAGGATACCCTGCACTACGGCCAATGGATCAACGACGCGATCACCGAATGTATCGCGCGCGGCGAAAACGTCGTCTCCTCCCGCGAAACGCTGGATGCGGCGACCGCGCAGCTCCGCGCCTGGGCCGACGCGCAGATTGAAGCGGGCGGCTGGATCTTCTGACCGCCGGAAAGGAGGGCCTGGATGCGCCCATCTCAAAAAACACAGCAGCCTTACGGCAGGCTGATTGCGGCCTGCGGCATTTTGCTGGCCATTGTGCTGGTCAGCGCGCTGATGACCACGTTTTTGCAGACCCCGAACCTCGACGCGCTGGCGGACAGCGCTGCGACCGCCGTGCCGGAGGCCGATCCCACGCCGACCCCTGAGCCGACCATCACGCCTACGCCGGCGGTATACGCGCCGTTCGGCGCGCAGTATGGCTATGGCGGCGCGAATCTGATTCCCGAAACGCCCACGCCCGACCCGGCCAGCGTCACGCCCATACCGACCGCCGCGCCGACCGCCGTGCCGACGCGGACGCTGAAAATGAATTCCACCGGGGAAGACGTGAAAAAACTCCAGCAGGCGCTGATTGATCTGGGCTACCTGAACGACGCGGCGGACGGCACGTTCGGCGCGAACACACAGGAAGCCGTCACCCGGTTTCAGGCCGTCAACGGCCTGAGCGCTGACGGGCTGGCAGGGGTGAAAACGCAGGAGCTGCTGTACAGCGGCAGCGCGCTTTCCGCCGATCAGGCCCCGAAGCCCGACTTTCTGATTCTGGTCAACCGCCAGCACAAGCTCGGCAAAAACGACGCGCCGACCGATCTGGTGACGATTGAAAACGTGCTCTCCTCCGACGTTGTGAAGGTCAAGTATGCCGACACGAAGGCCGACCGCACCGCCACCGAGGCGCTGGGGCGCATGCTCTCCGCCGCGATTGCCGACGGGCTTTCCAATTTCCAGATTTCCTCCGCCTACCGCACGTACAGCGAGCAGCAAAAGCTGGTGAATAACTCCGTCGCCAAATACCAGAAAAATAACCCGAGCTGGTCGCGCGACCGCTGCCTATCCGCCACATACAACACCGTCGCGCCCGCCGGAACGAGCGAACACCAGACCGGCCTCGCCTTCGATATCACCGTGCCGGGCGTGAGCTTCACCGGCACGCAGCAGCAGAAATGGCTGCACGAGCACTGCGCCGAATACGGCTTCGTCGTCCGCTTCACGGCAGAAAAGCAGAAGCTGACGGGCTTCGTCGCCGAAAGCTGGCATTTCCGCTATGTCGGCGAGGAAGCCGCCGCCGTCATGACGCAGAACGACTGGTGCCTGGAAGAATACGTCGAAAAGATGGGGCTGTAAGGCTCCTTCTGCCGCCTCCCTCGCCGAGGGAGGTTTTTTCGTTCATACGCATGTCGATTGAAATGTCGAATTTTCGCGAAAAGTCATGTCTTTTTGATAAGGTTTGTGGTAAAATGGAGATGTATCTGAAAAAGTTACATGCGCGCAAATGCGCAGAAAGCGGGGCGATGCATCAAACCATGTGGCATGTCGAAACCGATTATTTTGCGCTGACCATTTTTCTGATCATGCTGTTCAAGGAACGGACGCAGAAGAAAAACGAAACGGATCTCCAATCCCGCGCGTTTTACCTCGTGCTGATTTTCAGCATCGTCAACGTCGTCATCGACATTTTCTCCTCGCTGGCGATGAACGCGCCCGCCCCGTGGCTGGAATACGAAACGGCGATGACGATTTACGTCGCCAGCATGCCGATGCTGGCCGTTGTCTGGACGTGTTACGCGTATGTCATCATCCACAAGAGCGACCAGACGCACATCCGGCGCGGGCTGTCCGCCATCATCATCCCCTACATCCTCTATGTGATTCTCGCGCTGACCAACCCGTTCACCGAGTTGTTTTTCCACCTGACGAAAAATCTCGACTATGAACGCGGCGTGCTGTTTATGCCCGTCGGCGTCGGCGCAATCATGTTCTATTCTATGGTCGGCATATTGCAGGTGCTGATTCACCGCAAGAAGATCCTGCCGTCCTCCAACGTCGGGCTGCTGATGGCGTTTTTCATCACCACCGCGCTGTTTATCTGGATTCAGCTCGCCCACCCCGGCTGGCTGGTCGTCAACGCGAGCTATGCCGCCGTCTACGTCTGGTGCGATATCACGGTGGAGGATCAGCGGCGGCAGGAGCTTTACCGCCAGATCAACAAGAGCAACGAGGCGCTCAAATCCGCGCTGGATCGCGCCGAGGCCGCGACGCAGGCCAAATCCGAATTTCTTTCCAACATGAGCCACGATATCCGCACCCCGATGAACGCCGTCATGGGCTTCACCGCGCTGCTGGCCAAAGAGCCGGATAACGGCGTGAAGGTGCGCGAATACACGCGGAAAATCTCCGCCGCGAGCAACCACCTGCTCGGGCTGATCAACGATATTCTGGATATCTCCAAGATCGAGAGCGGCAAGGTTTCCATGCGGCAATCTGTCTTTTCGCTCGGCGAACTGCTGGATTCGGTGAACGTAGTCGTCCGCCCGATGGCCACCGCCAAGCAGCAGCATTTTGACGTGGAGCTTGGCGAAATGAGCCACGAGCTTTTCGTCGGCGACAAGGTGCGCATCAACCAGATTCTCATCAACCTGCTTTCCAACGCCGTCAAATACACGCCGGTCGGTGGGCACATCCGCTTTTCCGTCGCGGATAAGGGCGTATCCTCCAGCGCGTTTGAGCGCATCGAATTTCAGGTTGCCGACGACGGTTACGGCATCTCGGAGGAATTCCAGAAGGTCATCTTCGACCCGTTCACCCGCGCGGAAAACGGCAACGTCCACCTCGAGGTCGGCAGCGGTCTCGGCCTGGCCATCACCAAAAACGTCGTCGATCTGATGGGCGGCACCATCGACCTCAAAAGCGCGCTCGGCAAGGGCAGCACGTTTACCGTCGAGCTGCCGCTGCGCATCCCCAGCGAGGAGCTGGACGAGGATTTCTGGCAGAAGCACAACATCACCCGCGTGCTGCTGGCGGATGACGATAAGAACGTTTGCAGCGCGGTCTACGACCTGATGCGGGACAGCGGCGTGGCCTTTGATACCGCGTACAGCGGCGAGGCCGCCGTCGAGCGCGTCCGGCAGGAATACGAGGCCGGACGCGAATACAACGCCATCATTCTGGATTGGCAGATGCCCGGCATCAACGGGCTGGAAGCCGCGCGCCAGATTCGCAAAATCATCCCGATTGACACGCCGCTGCTGCTGCTCAGTTCCTACGACTGGTCGGCCATCGAAACGCAGGCGCTTGAAATCGACGTAGACGGTTTCCTCGCCAAGCCGTTTACCGCGGTCAACCTCAAGGAAAAGCTGATCGAAGTCGAGCATTTCAAGAACGCCGTCGGCCGCGACGAAGTGAAAATCGAGCTGAAGGGCCTGCGCTTCCTCGTCGTGGAGGATAACCAGCTCAACGCGGAAATCCTCACCGAAATTCTCAGCGCGGAGGGCGCGACCAGCGAGCTGGCGGAGAACGGGCAGATTGCCGTGGAGAAATTCACCGCCGCCCCGCCGCGCACTTACGACGCGATTTTGATGGATATCATGATGCCGGTGCTCAACGGTTACGACGCGACGCGGCTGATTCGCGCCTCCAACCACCCCGAAGCGCACACCATCCCCATCATCGCGATGACCGCCAACGCCTTTGTCAAGGACGTTCACGACGCGCTGGACGCGGGCATGAACGCGCATATCGCCAAGCCGCTGAACCTCGAAACGCTCAAGCGTACGCTGGGTTCGTGCCTCGGAAAGACCAATTAAGCTATTCCCCGCCTGCGCGGATGCATGGGCGGGGAATTATACAAAAAGCGAAGGAATCATTTAAGTTCCTTCGCTTTTTTGATTGGTTTCAAGCAGCCGATTGATCAACCCCAGCAGCATCAGCAAATCGGCTTCATTCAGCCGCTTCATACCGCTGACCGCCTTTTGAATCAATTCGGGGTTCTGCGTTCCTTCGTCGAAGAACTGCGCGGGGGTTAAGCCGAAATAATCACAGATAGCGAAAAACTCCTTGAGCGGCGGGAGCGCTTTGCCCGACGAGATGTTATAGACATAGCCCCGACTGTGCCCCAAATCATAACTCATCTGGTATTCCGAAACGCCCTTTTTCAGCCGAAGCACGGTTATCCGCTCGCGGACAAAATTTTCATCCATCGCTATCACCTCTTGATTCAATGATAGCGGACTTCCGAAAAGAATTAGTCGAATAATTTTTGTCTATTCTCGTTGAATAGACATTTATTCTATGTTATAATTCAAACAACGTCAAATGATATTGACAAAAGAAATCGGAGGGAAAGAAATATGTTTGATAACATTGGAGGAAAAATCAAAACGCTGGCAGTAGTAACCTGTGGGCTGGGCATCATCGCTTCCATCATTGGCGCGTTTGCGCTTTGGATTCAGAGCAGTGACTACAACCCAACGGCATTTTCGGGCGTACTTGTGTTGGTATTGGGTTCGCTGGCATCGTGGATATGTTCATCTTTTACATATGGGTTTGGAGAACTGATTGAAAATTCCGATACTCTCCACGCGGATAACCTGAAAATTCAGGAACTACTCAAAACACAAAAAGTCGAATCTGCTGATTCAACACCCATTGTTCATCCTGTGCGCATCTCGAAATCTCATTTTGCAAATTCAGCGCCAGCAACTTCTAATGATCTGTGGGAATGTCCCCAATGTGGAATGAAAAATTCAAAATATGATGATAGATGTATAGATTGCGGTTCAAAGCGTTAATTCTTGTCATACTATTGTGAATTTTACAACAAGAAATTTTCCCTCTTTCCACTTTGGAAAGAGGGCTTTCTTTATCCAACCATCTTCAAATATTTATAAACCTTCGGTCTGCTCAAATCACAAATCCGCGCGAGTTCGCTCACATTCCTCTGACCTGCGATAGCCCCATCAATAACCAGTCGTTTTATTGTACTATGTTTTTATTTTCCGATGTGAAAACGAAAAAAAGCGATGGTTTTTCGACCGCCGCTCTATCAAAAGATGTATCCAACTTGTTCTGTTATTATTGAAAAAATGCCTGTAAAATCAATCGAGATATTCTGTTTTCGTTTACAAGTTCTATGCTATAATGTGGCTACGAAATATGTACCACTTCTTCGATGTACCACTTTGAGCTGTTTTCGCGCTCTTTTTGCCGCAATTTGAAACTCGGCGTACAACTTTTGTACAACTTCTTACGAAGTAAGGGCTGTACCGTTTTCAGAAGTAGCTCCGCGTTTTATTGCAAAATATAAGCGTCATTTGGTGTGACATAATCAGAAAAACAATGTGCCGCGGAAACCCTCTCGCGACATAAATATGACATAATTTGGCGTTCAGAGCGCGAAAAGAGGGCTGCACCTCTTTCAAGCTGCAACCCTCATTTTTCAAACAATATCTGAATTTCTTACTCGCCAAAGTACCGCTTGAGCAGCCCCGCGAACGCCTTGCCGTGACGGGCTTCGTCGCGCGCCATTTCGTGCACGGTGTCGTGGATCGCGTCGAGGTTATACTGCTTCGCCAGCTTGGCCAGCTCAACCTTGCCCTCGGTCGCGCCGTTTTCAGCGTCAACGCGCATTTCGAGGTTCTTCTTGGTGGAATCGGTCACGACCTCGCCCAGCAGCTCGGCGAACTTCGCCGCATGCTCGGCCTCTTCGTACGCGGCCTTCTCCCAGTAGAGGCCGATCTCCGGGTAGCCCTCGCGATGCGCGACGCGCGCCATCGCCAGATACATGCCGACCTCGCTGCACTCGCCCGCGAAATTCGCGCGCAGGCCGTCGATGATCTCCTGCGGGCAGCCCTTAGCCACGCCGACCACATGCTCGGCCGCCCAGGTGCGCTCGCCCTTCTGCTCGACGAACTTGCTGGCCGGAACGCCGCACTGCGGGCACTTCTCCGGCGGATTCTCGCCTTCCCAAACATAACCGCAAACCGTGCAAACCCACTTCTTCATAATCTGTTTCCTCCTTGTTTTTTCTTGTTCTTTGTTGAGCCGCCGAAAGCCGTTTGAACGCTCAGCCCTCGATGGTTGACGCCTCTTGCCTGCTCAGGCAGTCCTTGCAGACGCCGTGAGCCGTTACCTCGCACCAGCTGACCCGGTGCCCGCAGCATTTCGCGGCCTCCGCCGCCATGCCCGTAAAATCCGCCTCGATATCGTACACGTTCCCGCACTGCTCACAGACGAAATGCATGTGGTTGGTGCGGATGTATTCGTATACCGCGCTCTTCTTGCCGAGGGAGAGCCTGCGAATCAGGCCCATCTCCGTCAGATGATCCAGCGCGCGGTAGACGGTCGCCGTCCCGATCCCGTCAAGGCTTTCGAGAATCTCGTCCGCGGTGAGGTGGCAGCGCCTGGCGGCCAGAACATCGAGAACCATCTGCGCCTGTGCGCTGATTCTGGTCTTCATCGCTGATCACCTCGCTTAGTGAGAATCTGTATCATCATTATATCCATACAAGTCCGCTTTGTCAAGCGTTTTTGAAAAACTTTTTGAGAATTATTCTCATTTAGTGATTTGCGCCGTAGATAAAGCAAAACACGACGATGGCGCAGAGCACCACCAGCGCAATATCCAGCGACCGCACGGAGATGTTCATCTTGTCGTAGATATCCGTCACCCAGTTGTGGCGGACACTCTCCTTCTTCGCTTCTTCGGGCTTTTTGTTTTCGTCAGACATAAACTTCTCCCCTATCAGATTCAGTGTTATTCTTAAATTTGCTGCATAACTCCCTCAGTCAGCTTCGCTGACAGCTCCCTCGACGAGGGAGCTCTTTTGGTGTACGTTTCAAAAGCATTTTTTAGATAAAGCGGTATTTGCTCCAAGTGCCTCCCTCTTCGAGGGAGGTGGCACGCCGCAGGCGTGACGGAAGGAGTTTCGTGTCGGTACAAAGAAAGGCTGTCAAGATCGTCCTGACAGCCTCTTTTGCCTGCGAATGAATTACTTGCGGGTCATGTACTTACGCATATCGAGGATACACGCAATCAGGATAACCGCGCCCTTGATGATGTAGGTGATGTTGCCGGAGATGCCCAGGAAGGTCATGCCGGAGATGATCAGCTGCATCATGAACACGCCGAGGATAACGCCGCTGATCTTGCCGGTGCCGCCGACGAAGGAAACGCCGCCGATAACCGCCGCCGAGATCGCGTCCGCCTCGTAGTTGAGGCCGAGGGTCGCGGTGGAAGAGCCGAGACGCGCCGCCTCAACGAAGCCGGTGTAGCCGTAGAGCGCGCCCGCCAGCATGAACACGCCGATGATCGTCGCCATAACGTTGACGCCGGAAACGCGCGCCGCTTCCTCGTTGGAACCGACGGCGAACATGTTCTTGCCGAAGGTGGTCTTGTTCCAGATCACCCACATGATGGCCGTCACAAAGATGGCCAGCACCACATACATCGGCACGGAGGTCGTGCCGAACTTCACGAACGACTTGGTGACGAAGTTGGTGGTGTAGCTCGGGTCAAGGCTGGAAACCTGCTTGGAGTTGGAAACCGTCAGGTAGATGCCGTAGGTGATCATCTGCATCGCCAGCGTGATGATGTAGGGATGCAGCTTCCACTTCGCCATGACGAAGCCGTTGACAAAGCCGATGCACGCGCCGATGACCATCACCAGCAGCACGACCAGCAGCAGGTTCTGCGGCACGCCGTCCGCGATGAAGCGGCCGTTCGCGCCCGCTTTTTGCAGCAGGATAGCCGCGACGAACGCGGTCAGGCCCGCCACGCGGCCGCCGGTCAGGTCCGTGCCGGCCAGCACGATACAGCCTGCGACGCCCAGCGCCATCGGCAGACGCGCCGCCGTCAGGGAGATGATGTTCACCAGCGAAGGAACGCCGAAGAACTGCGGGCGCTGAATCTGGACGTACACCGCCAGCAGCAGAATGATGATGATCATCGCGTGGTCAAGCAGCCAGTTGACCACCGCGTGGCGCTTGTCCTGGGCGGACAGCGCTTTGAAAGAATCCATTTTACCGGGCATGGGATGTCGTCCTCCTTATGCGTATTTAGCGGCAAGGGTCATAATTTCTTCCTGTGTGGTGTTGTCAGCGTCCACTTCGCCCGCAACGCGTCCGCCGGACATGACGACGATCCTGTTGCAAACGCCCAAAAGCTCGGGCATTTCGGAAGAGACCATGACCACGGCTTTGCCCTGCTTCGCCAGATCCTGAATCAGCTGATAGATTTCGTATTTCGCGCCGACGTCGATGCCGCGCGTCGGCTCATCCAGCAGCAGCACATCCGGCTGCGTCAAAATCCAGCGGCCAAAGATGACCTTCTGCTGGTTGCCGCCGGAAAGCGTGTTGATTTTGGTCTGCTGGCTCGGGGTTTTGATGCGCATGGCCTTGATCATGCTGTCCGTCGCCTCGGCCATCTTCCTGTCGCTGAGGAACGGGCCGTTCAGATATTTCTTCAGGCTCGCGATGACCGTGTTCGCGCGGATATCCAGTATGCCGAGGATGCCCGTCGCGCGGCGCTCCTCCGTCACCAGCGCAAAGCCGTTCTTGATGGATTCGCGCGGCGTCTTGTTGCCCACCAGTTTGCCGTTCTTGTAAATTTTGCCGGATTTGCGCGTCGCGCTGCCGAAAATGTTTTCCAGCAGCTCGGTGCGGCCGGAGCTGTCCAGACCCGCAACGCCGAGGATTTCGCCCTTGCGCACGTGGATGCTCGCGTCGCGCAGGTGCGAATATTCCGCCGTCAGCCCTTCGACCTTGAGGATGTCCTCCGTTCCGACCACGTTGTCCTTCGGCGGGAAGCGGTTGGTCAGCGGACGGCCGACCATCAGGCGGATGATCTCGTCCATCGTCAGCTCTTTGGCCGAGCGTGTCGCGACCCACTGGCCGTCGCGCATGATGGTCACTTCGTCGGAAATCCGCAGAATCTCCTCCATCTTGTGCGAGATGTAGATGATGCCGCAGCCGCGTTCCTTGAGCATGTTGATGATGCGGAACAGGTGCTCAACCTCCGTCTCCGTCAGGGAGGAGGTCGGCTCGTCAAACACGATCACCTTGGAGTTGAAGGAAACCGCCTTCGCGATTTCCACCATCTGCCGCTGCGAAACCGGCATCGTGCTCATCACGGTTCTGGGGTTGACGTTAATACCCAGGTCGTCAAAGACCTTCTTCGTATCGTTGTAGCTCTGCTTGTCGGATACAAACGGCAGCCCTTTTTTGACCAGCGGATAGCGGCCCAGCCAGATGTTGTCCATAACCGTGCGCTTGAGCGCCTGGTTCAGTTCCTGGTGCACCATCGCCACGCCGTTGTCCAGCGCTTCTCGGGAGGATTTGAAGTCAATCTCCTTGCCATCGAGGTAGATGTGCCCGGCGTCTTTGGCATAGATGCCGAACAGGCACTTCATCAGCGTCGATTTTCCCGCGCCGTTTTCGCCCATCAGAGCGTGAACCGTACCCGCTTTTACGGAAAGCTGCGCGTTATCCAGCGCTTTTACACCGGGGAAACTCTTGCAGATGCCCTCCATACGAAGAAGTACGTTCTCTTCCATGTGTGCTTCTCCTTTCCGGCAGAAAACCGCGCTTCGCCCGGCCCTGCCGACCCAATAATGAAACATGCGGAGGGACTCATCGCTGTGAGGCCCTCCGCACTGAGTCATTCAAAAATCGCTCCGCAATTACTCGCCGGTGTAGACAGAGTACGGGATGTTGACCGTCCAGCCGTCAACGACTTCGTAGTTCTCGTTGAGACCTTCGAACTTATCCTTGCCCTCGATCAGGTTCGCAGTGATGGTGGCCACGGCGTCCGCCATGCCCTCGGCGTCCTGCTTGATGGAGCCGGTCATCTGCTTGTTGGCGATGAGTTCCTTCGCGGCTTCGGTCGCGTCAACGCCGAACACCGGGATCACGGTGCAGCCTTCGCCGCCCGCCAGGTTGTAGCCCGCGTTGGACAGCGCGTTGATCGCGCCCAGCGCCATATCGTCGTTGTTGCAGATCACAAGCTCGACCATGTTGCCGTTCGCCTCGTTGTACTGCGCGAGGATGGTCTGCATGTAGTCGAAGGAAGCGGTGTTGGACCAAGTGCCGTTCAGGTCAACCAGGTACTTGTTGCTGTTGCTCGCGTCGTAGAACTCGAGCGCCGGCTTGCCGGCCGCGGTCAGCACTTCGTCAGCGCACTCCACGCCGTACTTGGTGCGCGCGATGGCTTCCTGGTTCGCTTCGTCGCCCTTGAACATGACGTAGGAAATCTTGCCGTCATGGTTGAGGTCGATCTCGTCGAAGTGCTCGAGCACGTATTCGCCGACCATCTTGCCCTGCATGATACCGGCCTGCGTGAAGTCGGTGCCAACGAAGGCGCTCTTCTCATAGCCCTTGAACAGCTCGGCAGCCTCGTCGTTGTCGGTGGAAACCGCACGGTTGAAGAACACGGCCGGAACGTCCTTTTCCTTGATGGCGTTCATCAGGGTCTCGGCGGTGCCGATCGCGCCGGATTCAACCATGTTCACGACCACGGCGTTCGCGCCGGTGACCAGAGCGGTGTTGATATCGTCGGTCTGGGTCTGCTGGTTCGCGTTGGAGTCCTTATCCACCACGGTCAGGCCCTTGGCTTCCATCGCCGCGTCCAGAGCGGTACGCACGCTGGAGAGATACACGTCGCCGAACGTATACCAGGACACATAGGTCTCGCCCTCAGCCGCCGCAACGCCGCAGAGCATGGACAGACCCAGCGCGCCGGCCAGCACCTTGGAAACAAACTTTTTCATGGGAAACACCTCTTCTTTTTATTTCAACAGGATTCCTCCCGTTGAGTAACGAAACGGGTTAAGGACTTAAACCAATGAACGAAATCGGCTGAGCATTGAAATAAATCACCGATTTTGCAATTTGTTTTTTATCGCTCTTGCCTTTTGTAAGTTTATTATAATCAACGTTTCAACAGATGTCAACGGCTTTTTTTGCACCGATTGAATAGTTTCATTTTCTCTTTTCCGCGCCGATCCTCCCCTCTTTATATGCACTTTTGGCGCAATAGCTGACTTTTGCGCCGGGATTCTCCGTCTTTTTGTAGGACAAATCCGTCGAAAATTTTCTTTCCGCGCTTTTGGCCCGGTTAAAATATGAATTTTTCCTTGCAAACCCCGCCCGCATCGTTCATAATATCACTTGACACAGGAAGGAGTTTTTACCATGTATTTGTCTGATATCAAGCGCGACGACCGCTTTGAAGGCTACCTCATCGTCCGCTCCGCCGAGCAGCGCGCCAGCGCCAACGGCAAAAATTATCTGGATATGACTTTGGCCGATAAATCCGGCTCGATCAACGCCAAAATGTGGGATGGCACCGTGCAGCCGCCGCTGGCGGGCAGCATCGTCAAGGTGCGCGCCACGGGCAACGAGTTCAACGGCCGCATGCAGCTTCGCGTGGAAAAGATCCGCGCCGTCGAAAGCCGCGACGCGGTGGATATGTCCACCCTCATCCCCTGCGCCCCGCGCGACCCGCGCGAGATGCTGGACGAGGTCATCCGCGCGGCGGATCACATCGCCGATGCGGATCTGCGCAAGATCACCTGCGAGCTGCTCGACCGCGCGGGCGATAAGCTGCTGACCTTCCCCGCCGCCAAGCAGATGCACCACGCCGAGCGCGGCGGCCTGCTCCATCACACCACCACCATGCTCCGCGCGGCCAACGCCATCATGACGGTCTATCCCCAGCTGAACGCGAGCCTGCTGACCGCGGGCGTGATCGTCCACGACCTCGCCAAAATCGACGAGATGGACGCGGACACCCTCGGCCTCGTCTCCGATTACAGCGTGGATGGCAAGCTCATCGGCCACATCGTCCGCGGCGTGGTCAACATCCAGCTCGCCGCCGAAAAGACGAAGGCGAACCCCGGCAAGGCGCTGCTGCTTCAGCACATGGTGCTCTCCCACCACGGCATCCCCGAATACGGCAGCCCACTCGCGCCGAAGTTCCCGGAAGCCGAGGTGCTTAACACCATCGACACGCTTGACGCGCGCCTGTACGAAATGAACGAAGCGCTCTCCCGCGCCATCCCCGGTGGCTTCTCCGAAAAGGTCTGGGGGCTGGATAACCGCCAGCTTTACCGCATCCCCGAGGACGAAGTCGAGTAATTTTGAATATAAAAATACCGCTTAAAAGCGGTATTTTTATATTCATTTGTTTTCGTGCTCCAGCGCCTGCGCGCCCAGCAGCAGCGCGCCGATCACGCCGGAATTCACGCCCAGCGCGGGCGGCACAATGTAGCTGTCAATCCCTTCGGGCGTGATGCTCGGCGAGGAAACATAGCCGCCCAGCAAATCCAGCACCTTTTCGCGAATCTTCGGGAACAGGTGCATCTGCTGCATCACGCCGCCGCCGAGCACGATCACCTCCGGCGAAACCGTGACGATCATGTTCACGCACATCTGCGCCAGATACGTCGCCTCCAGCTCCCAGGCCGGGTGATCCGGGGTCATCAGCTTGGCCGAAAGGCCCCAGCGCTTTTCAATCGCCGGGCCGCTCGCCAGCCCTTCCAGACAATGCCGGTGGTACGGGCATACGCCGTCGGGCATCGTGTCGCCCTCCTGCGGCGCAAGGATCATGTGCCCCATCTCCGGGTGCACCAGCCCGTGCACCATCCTGCCGCCCATCACCAGGCCGCCGCCGATGCCCGTGCCCACCGTCACATACAGCAGGCTGCCGCGCCCTTTGCCCGCGCCCATCGTATATTCCG
>CAKTXH010000018.1 GCA_934630975.1 uncultured Clostridia bacterium
TCGTCCAGAGTCGCGACGCTCTCGACGACCTTGTTGTAGGTGTTGCCGTCATAGCCCACGCCGGTGGTCGCGTCCGGGTCAGCCGGATCCCACACGAGGTAAGGCATGACGCTCTGATACTGGCCGCCGGAAACCAGCGTGTTGCCGCCGACTTCCGCGTTCTTCTCGATCACCAGAACGGTGTTGCCGTCCTGCGCGGCCTGAGCCGCCGCCGCGATGCCCGCGCCGCCCGCGCCGATGACGACCACATCATAGGTCTCCTCGATCGCGGCCTGCGCCTCGTGCTTCACGGTCGCAGCCTTGAAAGCGTCCATGTTGGTGCAGCCAGCCTGCTCGGCAGCGTCGTTCACCGCGTTGCGGATCGCGTTGCTGGAGAAGGTCGCGCCGGAAACGCCGTCCACGCCCGTGCCGTTCGCGGCGATGATGTCCGCGATAACCGGCTCAAAGGCAACGTTGCCAACGTGATCGGTTTCCTTGTTCGCGCCGACCTCGATGTTGGTCACAGCGCTGTCGGAGAAGGTCACGGAAACCTCGACCGGGCCGTTGTAGCCCTTCGCGGTGCCGGTGTAGGTGCCGGCGGTGAAGGCCACAGCCGCGTCGTTCACGGTCGCTTCGCCCTTCGCCTCGGCCAGCGCCTTGGCCAGCGCTTCCTTCACGGCCGTGCTGGTGATGGTCGCGCCCGCGGTCGCGTCAACCGCGTCCGCATCGGCCACGCCGACCAGAGAGGCGTTATAGCCCTCGATCGCCGCGCCGCCCAGCGCCGGGGTTTCGCCCTCGCCGGTCACGGTAACGGCAGTCACCTTTTCCTCGTCCACGGTCACCTTCACGGTCACCGCGCCGCCGAAGCCCTGCGCGGTCGCTTCATACTCGCCCGGCGTGAACGTCGCGGCCAGACCGGCGGCAAACGGCACGACGGCCATCGCGGAAGCGAGAACCAGAGATGCAAGTTTCTTCATCTTGACAAACCCTCCTCATAGGTTGACAACACAGCCTGCAAACCCGCCCGTTTTTTCGCGCAAAACAAGCTTGCGCAGACCTTTTGTGTATGCATTATGTTAACACGTCCAGAGATGTTCGTCAATTTATTTGCAGGCGAAACTTATGTATTATTTTCTAAAGTAGCTTTAGATTTTGTTCCTTCCGCATGAAAAAACTCCGTCCCCCAATCGGAGAACGGAGCGTGATTCATATCGTTATCCCAAATACGCCTTGCGCACGGCGTCGTCGTGCATAAGCGTATCGGCGCTGCCTTCTTTGACCACGTGGCCGGTTTCCAGCACGTAGGCGCGGTTGGCGATGGAAAGCGCCATCTGCGCGTTCTGCTCAACCAGCAGAATCGTCGTGCCCGACTGGTTGAGCTTCAAAATGATTTCGAAAATCTGCTCGACCAGCAGCGGGGCCAGACCCATAGAAGGCTCGTCGAGCATCAGCAGCTTCGGCTTGCTCATCAGCGCGCGGCCCATCGCCAGCATCTGCTGTTCGCCGCCGGAAAGTGTGCCGGAAATCTGGCGCTGGCGCTCTTTCAGGCGCGGGAACTGCTCGAAAACCTGATCCAGCGACGCGGCAATCTCGCCCGCCGGGCGGGTGTAACCGCCCATCTCGAGGTTTTCGCGCACACTCATCTGCTGGAAAACGCGGCGGCCTTCCGGGCAGAGCGCAAGGCCGAGGGAAACGACCTTGTTCGCCGGGGTGGACGTGATATCGTGCCCTTCAAACGTGATGCTGCCGCTTTTGGGCTTGAGCAGACCCGCGACGGTGTTCATCGTGGTGGATTTGCCCGCGCCGTTCGCGCCGATCATCGTCACGATTTCGCCCTGATTGACCTCGAAGGAGACGCCCTTGATGGCATGGATACTGCCGTAATAGACGTTAAGCCCTTCAACCTTCAGCATGCTCATGGCTTATTGCTCCTTCCGTTTGCCCAGATAGGCCTCGATGACCACCGGGTTATTCTGAATTTCTTCCGCCGTACCCTTGGCGATGATCTTGCCGTAGTTGAGCACGCAGATGCCCTCGCAGATGCCCATAACCAAACTCATGTCGTGCTCGATGAGCAGGATGGCGATGTGGAACTGATCGCGGATCTTGGTGATGTTCTCCATCAGCTCTTCCGTCTCGTGCGGGTTCATGCCCGCCGCCGGTTCATCCAGCAGCAGCAGCGACGGGTTGGTCGCCAGCGCGCGGACGATTTCCAGGCGGCGCTGCGCGCCGTAAGGCAGGCTGCCCGCCTGATGGTTCGCCAGATCCTGCATATCGAAGATGCTCAGCAGGTCGAGCGCGCGCTCGTGCATTTCACGCTCGCCGCGCCAGTAGCCCGGCATGCGAAAAATGCCGGAGAACATGCCGTAGCGCACCTGATTGTGCAGGCCGATGCGCACGTTGTCCTCCACGGACATGTTGTCAAACAGGCGGATGTTCTGGAATGTGCGCGCAATGCCCAGCTTGTTGGCCTGCGCGGTGTTCATGCCCGCGGTGTCGCGGCCGTTGAGCAGAATCGTGCCCATCGTCGGCTGATACACCTTGGTCAGCAGGTTGAACACGGTGGTCTTGCCCGCGCCGTTCGGGCCAATCAGACCAGCGATTTCCGTCTTGCCGATGATCAGGTTGAAATCCTCGACGGCATGCAGGCCGCCGAAGTCAATGCCCAGGTTGCGCGCCTCCAGCACGGGGCGCTCGTGAAAATCGCGCTCGGGGATGATGCCGTGGCTCGGGGCCGGAACCATCTTGGTCGCGGCGCGCTTCTTCGTCTCCGTCATGCCTCGTCAGCCTCCTTCTTCTGCCCCTTCTTGTGCGGGATGATCCGCTGCACCATGCTGCGCAGCGTCGGGTTGTTCGTGGCCAGCATGACCAGAATCAGCACGATGGCATAGATGAGCATGCGGTAATTCGCAAATGCGCGCAGCAGCTCGGGCAGGATGGTCAGCAGCGTCGCGGAAATGATCGAGCCGCGGATGTTGCCGATGCCGCCGAGCACGACGAACACCAGCACGAGGATCGACGTATCGAACTTGAACTTCGACGCGGCGACGGTGGAGAAATTCAGGCCGTAGAGCGCGCCCGCCATGCCCGCCAGCACGGCGGAAGTGACGAACGCCATCATCTTGTACTTGGTCACGTTCAGGCCCATCGCCTCCGCCGCGATGCGGTTGTCACGGATAGCCATGATCGCGCGGCCGGAACGGCTGTCAATCAGGTTGAGCACCACGAACAGGGTGAACAGCACGAGCGCAAAGCCCATGCCGAACGTCGCGATTTTGGTCACGCCGGTCGCGCCCGCCGGGCCGTTGACCAGCAGCTTGCCCGGCACGTTCGGGTTATTGAACGCGATATGCAGGCTCTGCCCATCCAGCGAGATGTACAGGCAGTTGATCACGTTGCGGATGATTTCGCCGAATGCCAGCGTCACGATGGCCAGATAGTCGCCGCGCAGGCGCAGCACCGGGATGCCGATGATCACGCCCGCGATGCCGGCCGCCACGCCGCCGGTCAAAATCGCCAGCAGCAGGCAGAGCGTCTGGTTTTCCACACCCACGCCTTTGCTCAGCCACATCGCCATCACGATGCCAGAGAACGCGCCGACGCTCATGAAGCCCGCGTGGCCGAGGCTCAGCTCGCCGGAAATACCGACCGTCAGGTTGAGGGAAACGGCCATGACGACATACGCGCAGATCGGCACGAGCTGGCCCTTGAGCGAACGGGTCATCGAGCCGGTGGAGATCATCACCTGACAGACGATGAACGCCGCGATCACAAGGCCGAAGGTGATCAGGGTGCTGCGGAATTTTTTGCTTTTCATGGATTTCACCTCACACTTTCTCGCGCACAGGCTTGCCCAGCAGGCCGGTCGGCTTGACCAGCAGCACGAGGATCAGCACGGCGAACACCAGCGCGTCGCCCAGCTCGGTGGAGACATACGCCTTGCCGAGAATCTCGATCACGCCCAGCAGCACGCCGCCGATCATCGCGCCCGGGATGGAGCCGATGCCGCCGAAGACGGCCGCGGTGAACGCCTTGATGCCCGGCATGGCGCCGGTGGTCGGCTGGAGCGTCGGGTAAGCGGAGCAGAGCAGCACACCCGCAATCGCCGCCAGCGCAGAGCCGATAGCGAAGGTCATGGAGATGGTCATGTTGACGTTGATGCCCATCAGCTCCGCCGCGCCCTTATCTTCGGAAACGGCGCGCATCGCCTTGCCGAACTTGGTGCGCCCGGTGAACAGTGTCAGCGCAACCATGATGACGATATTGGCCAGCACGGTGACGATCGTTCCGCCGGAGATGACGAGCTGGCCGCCCATCAGCGTAATCGAGCCGAGGGAAATGACGGAGGGATAGCTCTTCGGCGCAGAACCCCAGATCAGCAGCGCGCTGTTCTGGAGGAAATAGCTCACGCCGATGGCCGTAATCAGCACGGCGAGCGACGGGGCCTGCCGCAGCGGCTTATAGGCCAGACCTTCGATGACAATGCCCAGCACGGTGCACACCACCATCGCAAGCACGACGGAAACAATCGTCGGCAGGCCGAGATACTGCATGGCGCAGAAGGAAATATACGCGCCGACCATGATGACGTCGCCGTGGGCGAAGTTCAGCATTTTGGCAATGCCGTACACCATCGTGTAGCCCAGAGCGATGATGGCGTAAACGCTTCCCAAACTGATGCCGTTGATCAGGTAGGAAAGAAACAATGTCATTTCATTCACCTCATTTGCTTGAGTAGGAGGAAAACCATTAGATACAACAAAAGTACATGGCTCCGGCTGACCGAAGCCATGTACGCTGGGATTGCTTGTTTACTCCGCGCTGACGTAAGCGCCATCCTTGATGACAACGGCAGTCGGGGTCTTGGTGACGGTGCCGGCGGCGTCCCACGTCATGGTGCCGGTCAGACCTTCCACCTGAATCTCCTGCATGGCGGCGATAATCATGTCGCAGGCGTCCTCCACGGAGGTATCGGCGGTCACGCCCGCCTTCTCGCAGGCGGCAGCCAGCGCGTAGATGCCGTCATAAGCGTCCGCAGCGAACTGGTTCGGCACGCCGCCGAACTGCTCCTGATACTTGGTGACAAAGGACACGGTCTTCTCGTCCTTCGCGTCCGCGGCGAACGGGGTCAGCATCATCAGACCCTCGGCCAGACTGGTGTCAAAGCCTTCGATGGCAAGGATACCGTCCATGCCGTCGCAGCCGAAGAAGGTCGGCGCATAGCCCATCGTGTTGGCCTGCATGAGGATCATGGAAGCCGGGGTGTAGTAGATCGGCAGGAACACGAGGTCAGCGCCCGCTTCCTTCGCGGCAGTCACCTGCACGGAGAAATCGGTGGTGTCGTCGGTGAAGGTGGAAACGGCGACAATCTCCAGACCCAGCTCCTTGGCCTTCGCGTCGAAGGTCTGGTAGATGCCGGTGGAATACGCGTCGGCGTTGTTGTAGATCACGGCGACCTTCTCAGCCAGCTTGTGCTCGGCGATGTACTGCGCGGAAGCGGTGCCCTGCGCCGGATCGGTGAAGCAGACCTGATACACGTTGTCCTTATCGGCGGTAACGTCGGCAGAAGAAGCGGACGGCGTGAGCATGAACACGCGATCCTCATACGCCTGCGCGCCGACGGCGATGCAGGGGTTGGTGGTGACGGTCGCGAGCATCATCTGCGCGCCCCAGTCGAGCAGGTTGTTGTACGCGTTGACGGACTTCTCAGCGTCGGCCTCGTCATCCTGCGCGTTCAGCTCATACTGCTGGCCGCCCAGCGCGTTCAGCTCGTCGATGGCGATCTGCGCGCCGTTGGCGACGGCGGTGCCATAAATCGCAGCCGCGCCGGTCAGCGGGCCGATTTCACCAATCTTGATTGCGCCATCCGCCATCGCGAAAGAGGCGGTCATGGTCATCGCGGCGGCGACGGCCGCAGCAAGCAACTTCTTCATACGAATTCCCCCTATACAGGTATTCAAGAGATTTCGCCGGGGGCTTTGTTGTCCCCGCCGTTGATAGGTGGTATTATACCGCAATCATCCGCGTAAAACAAGCGGATTCTTTCAGTTTTCTTCACTTTTACGATGAATATTTTTCACTTTTCGGCTTCTATTTTGCAGTCAGTTGCAATTCATTGCCACTTTTCACCAAAAAACAGTTCATTTTGATGGTGCTTGCAATTTTGCGTCATTTCGCCTTTCTAAACGTGTTTTACACTATACAACGCCGCCCGCTTCTTTTATAATAGGAAGAAAGACGCGTCTCCACGCCCCGCGCGCCCGCGTTTCTCCCCTGCCATTCAAACAGAAAGCGAGGCTTTCGCATGAACAAGCGCCATCTGATTCCCCTGTTCACCGCCTTTGTGCTTTGGGGCAGCCAGTACGTCATCTCCAAGGCCGCCCTGCGCACCATCCCGCCGGTGACGCTGCTCGCCCTGCGCTATCTGGTCTCCATCCCGGCGCTTTTCATCGTTCTGCGCCTGCGCAAAGCGATGCAGCCCGTGGAGAAACACGATATGCCGATTTTCTTTGCCATCGGCTTCACCGGGTATTTCGCCAGCTTCTGCCTGCAAATGCTGGGCATCAACCGGCTGACCGGCTCGCTTTCCTCCCTGCTGGGCGCGATGAACCCCATCTTCATTCCGATTCTCGCCGCGATTTTCCTGCATGAGCGCATCACCCCGGCCAAAATCGCCTGCGTGGCGCTCTCGATGCTCGGCGTGGCGGTCATCGTCGGCATAGGCGGCACGGCGGACGCGGTCGGTGTGCTGCTGATGCTCGCCAGCGTCTTTCTCTGGTCTGCCGCGTCCATCATCATCCGGCGCATCAGCGGACGCTATGATCCGATGCAGATTGCGCTGTTCGCCATTCTCTGCGCCCTGCCGTTTACCGGCGCATGGTCGCTGATTGAGCTGCAAAGCGCCGCCTGTTCCTTCCCGCCGGAAAGCATCCTCGCGGTGCTCTATATGGGCATTTTCGGCACCGCCGTCACCCATTCCCTCTGGAATTACAGCCTGCGGGTGATGGACGCGAGCTTCTGCTCCATGTTCTACCCGATGCAGCCGCTTGTCTCCGCCATCCTCGGCGTACTCTTCCTGCATGAGGCCGTCACGCCCGGCTTTGTCCTCGGCGCGCTGATGATCTGCTGCGGCATTGTGGCGGCGGTGAAATCCGCTCAAAAGTAACGCATGCAAAAAAACCGAGAAACCGCCCGCTTCACGCCCGGCGATTTTTCGGTTTCTCTTTTCCTATTCCATTCGTCCGCTTTACGGCAGAACGATCTTCGGATCTTTCTGCCTCGCGCGATAGATCACAAAGCGGCTGCCGATGCACTGAACCGGCTCGGCATTCGTGCCCTCGCAAAGGGCGGCAATCGCGTCGCGGGCGGTCATCGGGCTGTTCTGCAAAACCGTGCCCTTGATCAGCTCCCGCGCTTCGAGCGCATCGGAAGCCTGCTTGATCATGTTCTCGTTCACGCCGTCTTTGCCGACATGGATGATCGGTTCCATCGTATTGGCCAAACCGCGCAGATACGCGCGCTGTTTACTCGTCATAAGCTATCCTTTCTGTTTTTGGGAGACGTTGGGCTGCCGCCCAAACCTGCTTGGGGTCTTAGACCCCATCCTTTGCCTTGCGACATGCCGCAAGGCAATATGTGGAAGGTGTCGGGAACTCAGTTCCCGACCGGGGTTTGGGGCAGCGCCCCATCGTACCCTCGTTACTCCACAAAGTCGAATTCCATTTCGCCGATGATCACGCTGTCGCCTTCCTTCGCGCCCGCCGCGCGCAGCGCGTCGATTACGCCGCGGCTGCGCAGGGTGCGATGGAAATAGTTGAGCGACTCCTGATCGGTGAAATTCACCGAGTCGATAAGCTGCTCCATCGCCGGGCCGGAAACGATGTAATAGCCGCCGTCCTTCTCGATGGTGAACGGCGCCTGCTCGACCGTCTCCGCCGGAAGCTCTTCTTCGAAGACGCGGCGATCCGGCAGGGTCGGCAGGATGCGCACAATCGCGCCCATCAGCGCGTCAAAGCCCTGCTGCGTCGCGGCGGAAACCGGGTAAACCTCGATATCCGTGCCCTTGAGATGCTTCTTCAGCCGCTCAAGGTTCTCTTCCGCGCCCGGCAGATCCATCTTGTTGGCAGCGACAATCTGCGGCCGCTCGGCCAAATCGCCGTAAGCGACCAGCTCGTCGCAGATGTGTTCGAAATCCTCCACCGGGTCGCGTCCTTCGCTGCCCGCAATATCCACCACATGCACCAGCAGACGCGTGCGCTCCACGTGGCGCAGGAAGCGAATGCCAAGGCCCACGCCGTCGCTCGCGCCTTCCACCAGACCGGGGATATCCGCCATGACGAAATCCATGCCGTACTGGCGGCAGATGCCCAGATTCGGGGCAAGCGTGGTGAAGTGATAATTCGCAATCTTCGGGCGCGCCGCCGTCACGACGGAAAGAATCGTGCTCTTGCCGACGTTCGGATAGCCGACAAGGCCGACGTCCGCGATGCTCTTGAGTTCCAGCTCAAACTCGGTGACTTCGCACTTCTGCCCCGGCTTGGCGAAGTTCGGCGCCTGACGGGTCGGCGTGGCGAAATGCGCGTTGCCCCAGCCGCCGCGGCCGCCCTTGAGCAGGATATGCCGCTGACCCGGCTCGTGCATATCGGCCACCAAACGGCCGTCGGCGACCATGCGCACCGTCGTGCCCACCGGCACTTTGATGATAAGCTCTTTGGCGCTCTTGCCGCGGCAAAGCGCCGCCGCGCCGTTTTCGCCGTTATCCGCCGTGTACTTGCGCTTATAACGGAAATCCATCAGCGTGTGCATGTTCGGGTCGGCCAGCAGCACAATGTCGCCGCCGTTGCCGCCGTCGCCGCCGTCCGGGCCGCCGTTCTGCACAAATTTTTCGCGATGGAAGGAGACCGCGCCGTTGCCGCCGTTTCCGGCCTTCGCGGTGATTTTAACCTGATCGACAAACATAATTTTCTTTTACTTTCCTCTACTCAGACCCGCAAGGGTCAGTTGAAACAGACTATCCGAGCAATTATAACCGTAAACCCTTGGTTCGTCAAGGGTTTTGACTGCGTTTTGCGGTGATTTGCCCGGCTTTGGCGCACAAATCGCGCCCTTTTTCTCATTTTTACGCGTTTTCAGAAAAAAATACGGGAAAAGGCCTTGCTTTTTCTCGATTCCTGTGATATCATACGTAACTGGCACATCCTTGTTCTGCATGCAAAATTGCAGAGCCAGAGTCCAAAAGGAGGTGAAAGGATCATGAATAAGTACGAACTGATCTACATCATTGATACCACCGTCGAGGAGGCTGCCCGCAAGGAGCTGATCGAAAAGTTCAACGGTATCATCGCTGCCAACGGCGGCGAGGTTGTCAAGGTTGAGGAGTGGGGCAAGCGCCGCCTGGCCTACGCCATCGACTACAAGACCGAAGGTTATTACGTGTATGTCGCTTTCAACGGCGCTTCCGAGCTGCCCAAGGAGCTCTCCCGTAATCTCGGCATCAACGAGAACGTCATCCGTTCTCAGATCGTCAAGCTGCTTGAGAAGAAGAGCAGCGTGAAGCCGCGCCCGGTTCGCGTCGCTCCCGTGAGCGAAGAGACCCAGGCTGAGGCCGCTCCCGCCGAGCAGGCGTAAGCGAAACATCGCCAACTGAACGAAGGCAACTTCGTGAAGCAGTAGAGGAAACAGAGTATATGAATAAGGTTTTTCTGATCGGCAATCTGACCCGCGACCCTGAGATGAGATCCACCCAGTCCGGCGTTCCGGTCTGCAACTTCAGCATTGCGGTGAACCGCCGCTTTCGCAACGCGCAGACGGGCCAGCAGGAGACGGATTTCCTGAACATCGTCGCCTGGCGTCAGCTCGCCGAGCTCTGCGGCCGCTATCTGACCAAGGGAAGAAAGGTAGCCGTGA
This sequence comes from uncultured Clostridia bacterium, assembly GCA_934630975.1. Taxonomy (GTDB): domain Bacteria; phylum Bacillota; class Clostridia; order Christensenellales; family Aristaeellaceae; genus Ventricola. Next base: position 9,886 of record CAKTXH010000018.1, read on the forward strand.
CCGGCTCCATCCAGACCCGCACCTACGAGGCGCAGGACGGCAGCAAGCGCAGCGCGTTTGATATCGTCGCCGACGAGGTCGAGTTCCTTTCCGCGAATCAGAACAACGGCGCCCCTTCCGGCGATTATCACCAAGCCCCTGCCGCTCCCGCCGCGCCGCGCACACAGGCTCCGGCCTATGCCCCCGCAGACGCAGGGTTCACGCAGGTGGATGACGATGAACTGCCCTTCTAAGTCCGAGATTAACTTGTAAAGCCAGCCCGGCTGGTGAAGAAAGGAGAACTTCCATGTCTGAAGATCGTGGAGCACGCCGTCCGCGCGGCCGTAAGCCGCGCCGCAAGGTTTGTGCGTTCTGTGTCGATAAGATCGAATACATCGACTACAAGGAGTTCCGTGATGTGAACTCCCGTATGCGCCGCAACATCAACGAGCGCGGCAAGATCATGCCCCGCCGTATGAGCGGCAACTGCGCCAAGCATCAGCGTCAGCTGTCCGAGGCCATCAAGCGCGCCCGTGCCATCGCGCTGCTGCCCTACACCGCTGAGTAAGAAGCAAAGCGAAATCAAGCGTTCCTCGCAAGGGGAGCGCTTTTTTGTTGCTTTACTTTCCTCTGATTTTCATGTAAAATAAAAAGGCCGACGTTTTCGTCGGCGGCACGACGGCAGAGGTTTACCTCGGATCAATCCGTTTGATTACGGAGAAGAAAGGAGGGAAAGCCCATGCCAAAGCTGAAAGTGATTTTCACTCAAGAAACGGTTATTTCTCGAAGAGAGATCATCCAGATTGAGTACTCGCCTGAAAGCCGGACTGCTTCTTCCCGTTCGCCTAAAAAGGCCGACGAGAAAGAAAAAGGCGAGACAATGATTGCCGTCATCGTCTCGCAGGTCCGCAAGGGCTAACACTCACAAAAACCCCTCCGTCGTGCCTTTATCTTAGCATGTTTCATCGGAAAAGTCAACGTTTCCGCCAACAAAAAAGCAGCCATGCGAAGTCGAATTCACGCTCGCATGGCTGTTCTTTTATGCGCTTAAATCAATCCCTGCACGATGATCACAACGATCAGAATCGGCAGAACAAATTGCAGCAGCGGCTTCAGCGCGCGCGGCAGGCGGATGCCTTTACCCGTGTTCGCTTCTTCCAGATAGCGATCAAAGCCCCAGCCCCACTTCGTTACGCAGAAGAGCAGGTAAATCAGGCTGCCAATCGGCAGAAGCAGGTTGGAGACGATGAAATCCTCCCCGTCCAGCACGGTGCTGCCCGCGCCCAGCGGCTGGAAACCGCTCCACAGGTTGAAGCCCAGCACGCACGGCACGCTTGCAAGCAGGATAAACGCCGCGCCCAACACACACGCGCGGCGGCGGCTCAAATGGAAAAGTTCCATCGCGCTGGCGATGATGTTTTCAAACACGGCAACGACCGTCGTAAAGCTGGCGAACGTCATGAACAGGAAGAACAGCGTTCCCCACACGCGGCCGCCCGCCATGCCGGTAAAGACATTCGGCAGGGTGATGAAAATCAGGCTCGGCCCTGCGTCCGGGGAAACGCCGTAGGAGAAGCAGGCCGGGAAGATGATCAAGCCCGCGCTGACCGCCACGAACGTATCCAGCGCGCAGATGCGCACGGCCTCGCTGGCCAGCGTGTTGTCGCGGCTCATGTAGCTGCCGAAGATCTCCATCGCGCCAATGCCAAGACTGAGCGTGAAAAACGCCTGATTCATCGCCGAAACGATCACACTGCCGATCCCCTGTTCCATCGCGCGTCCCCAATCCGGCAGGAGGAAGAACGCAAGCCCTTCTTTTGCGCCGGAGAGCGTGAAACTATGCACCGCCAGCACGGCGATCAGCACAATCAGTGCGCACATCATCACTTTGGTGATGCGCTCCACGCCGTTCTGCAAGCCGAAGCTGCAAATGGCAAAGCCGAGCACGACGGTCAGCGCCATATAGCCGCCCATTTCGCCGGGGCTGGCGAGCAGTTGGCCGAACACACCCGCAACCGCATCGCCGCTCAGGCCGCTGAACGCGCCGGTCAGGAACTTGGCGAAATAGCTGAGCATCCAGCCGCTGACGGTGGTGTAATACATCATCAGCATGCAGCAGCCCAGCAGGCAGAGATAGCCGTGCAGATGCCACTTTGCGCCCTGCTTTTCCAGCGCGCGATACGCCTGTGTCGCCGTTCCGTGTCCGGCGCGGCCGACCGCCAACTCCATCGTCAGCACGGGAACGCCCATCGCCAGCAGAAAGATCAGGTAGAACAGCACGAACACGCCGCCGCCGCTCTGCCCCGCGACCGTCGGAAAGCGCCAGACGTTGCCGATGCCGATGGCGCAGCCTGCGCTGACGAGCAGAAAGCCCAATCGGGAAGCGAAGCTTTCCCTTTTGGGCGTCGGTTTTTCACTTTGACTCATGACAACCCCTCTTTTGCTTTTTGGGGGGATACGTTGGGGCTTTGCCCCAAACCCCAGCAGGGAAATGATTTCCCTGCACCCTCTCCTCATGGATTGCAAAGCAATCCATGAAGGTGGGAGATGCAAGAACCTCAGGTTCTTGCCGGAGTTTGAGGCGGAGCCTCAACGTCCCCCCGTAACCCCAAAGTATCGCACGACCTTCCGCGAATGTCAAGCCCCGATCAGCATAAAGTGATCGCGAATCCGAATCAGCGCATCCACCATGCCGGGGAGCTGTACGTCTTCCCCCGCGATGGCGGGCACAACCGCCACCACCTCGCCGCCCCGCCTGACGCGAATCTCCCCCAGCACGTCGCCCGCGTAAACCGGCGCGTTCACCTTCTCAATCAACGCGACTTCCAGCGAAAGCGCGTTCTTCTCGCCGCGCTTTTCCAGCAGGCTGCATGTGCCGCCGCTGACCACCGAAACCGCGTCCCGCCCGCCGAGACGAACGGGCACGGTCATATCCATCGCCTGCCCCTGCGCAACCGGGGTGACAAGCTGTACGTTCGCAAAGCCGTATTCCAGCATGGCGCGCGCCTCGTCAAAGCGCGTCTGCCCCGCCGGTGTGCCGAGCACGACGGCAATCAGCCGCATGCCGTCCTTTTTGGCTGTCGCGCTGACGCAGTAGCGCGCCTCGTTGGTCGAGCCGGTCTTGTAGCCGTCGCAGCCGGGATAAAAGCGAATCAGCCGGTTCGTGTTCGTCAGCGAGGTCACGCGTCCGCCGCGGTGCTTAATCTCATCCATCCAGATCGTCGAATAGCGGTAATACAGCGGATGCAAATCGAGCTGAGCGCTCAGTTTGGCCACGTCCCGCGCGGTCGTGTAGTGATCCTGCGCGGGCAGGCCGGTGCAATTGACGTAATGCGTGTTCGTCAGCCCCAGCTCCTCGGCGCGCGCGTTCATCAGCTTGACGAAAGCTTCCTCCGCCCCGGCGAGGTATTCCGCCAGAGCGACGGCGGAATCGTTGGCGCTGGCGACGATCACCGTCTTGAGCAGCTCGCCGAGCGGGTAGCTTTCTCCCGCATCCAAAAACGCCTGACTGCCGCCCATGCTCGCCGCGCGCGGGGAAACGAGCACGCGATCCTCCGTGGAAACGCGCCCTTCGTCGATGGCCTCCAGCGTCAGCAGAATCGTCATCACCTTATTGACGCTGGCGACCGGGCGGCGCTCATCCGCGTTCTTTTCGAAAATGACCCGCCCGGTCGAAGCCTCGCAGAGAATCGCGCTCGGGCTGGTCAGCGTAATCGGCGCTTCCGCCTCCATCGGCTTATCTTCCGCGCGAGCCAGACCCGGAATCAGGAGCAGCGCTATCGTCAGCGCCGCCAAACCCGTTTTGATTTTCATAACTTTCCCCCTTTACTGCGCCATCATTTGGGCGATTTCGTCCCGGCTCAGGTGCGGATGGAGCGCCTGATTGATGCCGTCGGCCAAAACGCCGGCCATGCGTTCCACCAGCGCGTCCACCTCGCGCGGGGTGACGATCATCTCCCCCAGCTTTTCGGAAACCACGCGCTCCACGCAGGCGGCGATGCGCTCTTCCTCCACCTCGCCTTCGCCCAGCGCGCAGAGCGCGTCGGACGCAATCGTCGAAGCATAGACCACCAGCGGCACGCCGACCGCAATCACGGGCACGCCGAGCGTCTTTCGGTCGAGCGCCTTGCGGTGATTGCCCACGCCCGAGCCGGGCGTGATGCCCGTATCCGCAATCTGGATGGTCGAAGCGATGCGTTTGGAGCTGCGCGCGGCCAGCGCGTCCACGGCGATCACCGCGTCCGGCTTGACGTGGGCGACCATGCCGTGCAGAATCTCCGCCGTCTCCATGCCCGTCACGCCGAGCACGCCCGGCGCGGCGGCGCACACGCTGCGCATCTCCACGCCCCACGGCAGGCTGTCGCCGATATGCCGCGTCACGAGCACGCGTTCCGCCGTCCGCGGGCCGAGCGAATCCGGCGTAACGCTGCGGTTGCCCAGCCCGACGACCAGCGCCGTTTTCATGCTCTCGGGCAGCATGCCGCAGAGGGTCTGCGCCAGTTCCGCCGCCAGCGCGCGCCGCGTTTCCAGCGAAACCGTCAGCGCCTGTTCGCAGGCCAGCGTCACATACGTGCCCATCGGCCTGCCCAGCCGCCGCGCGCTCTCCTCGTTTTCCACCTTCACCACCGTGCGCGACAGGCCGCCCTCGCGCACCTCGCCGCCCGCCGCTTCCACGGCCAAATCCGTCCATTTCGCCCTCATGCTCTCGCCTCCGCTGCCGTTTATACCAGTTTGAGCGTGAAAGGCGTTCTCTATACGCTTTTTCCTCCGCTTTCCATACGACAAAAAAGGCCGTCAAGCTCAATCCAGACCGTTCTTAAAATTCCGGTCTTATCGGCTTGACAGCCTCTTGTCTCAATATTCTTTTTTTCGTTTTTATATTCGTCTTTATTCGCCGATCGGGTTCATCCGCCCCGCGTAAACGCCGCCGAACACCCGGATGCCCGGCGCGCAGCCGTCAAAGGCGAAATCCGCCACGCGCGTCGTCGTCGGCATCTTGACGAACGAAAGCCTTGTGCAGCCGAAGAACGCCATCCGCCCGACCATGCTTGTGCCCCACGGCAAGGTCACCTGCGTCAGGCTTTCGCACCCGGCGAAGGCGCTGTCCTTCAAACACTCCAGCCCGCGCTCAAAGCTGACGCTGATGAGCTGGCGGCAGCCGAAAAACGCGCTTTCGCCGATTTCGCGAACGCCGCCGCCCACGATGAGCTGTTCCAGCGTACCGCTGGCAAAAAACGCCTTCGGCGCAATCGTCGCCACGCGCCTGCCGCAGATCTCCGTCGGGATTTCGATGCGGTGCGGCGCGGCCTGCCGCGCGCCCAAAACGGTCAGCGTGCCGTCCTCCTCCTCGCGCAGCACAAGCTCCTCGTCGTCCTTCCAGCTTTCAAAATCGAACGCCAGTCCGTTGAGTTTGGCGTACTGCGCCGCGGGCGCATCCTGCGCGCCGTAAAGCCGCAGCTCCCTGCTGCACCCGAAGAACGCGCCGCCGCCGATCTGCGTCACGCTGGCGGGCACTTCCACCCGCTTGAGCGCCGCGCATTTGGAAAAGCAGCTCGGCCCGAGCTGCACAACGCCCGGCTCGATGCGCACCCGTTCGAGCTGGCTGCACTTGGCGAAGGCCAGCGTGCCCACGCGCTGCACCCCGCCGGGGATCGTCAGCACCCGCAGGTGCGAGCAGCCGGAAAACGCCATTTCGCCAATCTGCCGCAGGCTCTCCGGCAGGATGACCCGGCGCAGCTCGGCGCAGCCCTCAAACGCGCGCGGCGCAATCGCCACCACCGGGCACGCGCCCGCCTCGAACTGAATATCCAGATCATCCGCCTGCCGGTCAATGCAGCGCACGGCGGTCAGCGTGCCATCCCCGTTATCGGAAAAATCCATCACATGCCGCCCGACCATCGCGCAGGCCGAAGAAAAGCGCGGACGCGGCGCGCTCTCCACCGGCGCGCTGAATCCATCCTGAATGATCATCCTGTCGTTTTCTCCCTGCACAAAGGGCGGTTTTCTTGTGAGCATGTCGATTCCTCCGCTATTTTGTCACCTGTCGTTCTATTATAGCATCGCAAAGGGAGGATGACAATTCATTTTTTCCATCGCTTTCCTTGACACCCGGAATCCCCCATGATATAGTTATAAATTGAATTGATTTGCCCTTTTTTCATTTGCACAGACGTGCCCGTATCTCATTTTTTCTTCTTCAGCGAAAACCGTTTTCGGTTGAAAGAAAGGAACTTGTCGTGTCGCTTACCGTTCTGCTCGCCGCCGCTTTGATCGGCGCGGCGCTGTATTACGTCTGCCCGCTGCGCCTGCGCTGGGTGCTGCTGCTCCTGCTGAGCTATGGCTTCTATTGTGCCTGCGGCCTCTCCGCCCTGCCGTTCATCGTTCTCACCACGCTGACAACATGGGCCGGCGCGCTGATGATCGCCCGCATCGGCGAGCGCGGCAAAGCCTATCTGCGCGCGCACAAGGACGAGCTGACCGCCGAAGCCAAAAAGGCGCATAAGGCAAAGACGCGTTCGCGTCAGCGCGTCTGGTTTTTCGCGGTGCTGCTGCTCAACTTCGGCGTGCTGGCCGTGCTCAAATACCTGAACCCGGTGATGGCGTGGGGCGCGTCGCTGCTGGGCAGAGACGCGCCGTCGCTGGGGCTGGTTCTGCCGCTGGGCATCAGCTTCTATACCTTTCAGTCGATGGGCTACCTGATCGACGTATACAACGGCAAATACTCCCCCCGAAAGAATCCGGCGAAATTTGCGCTGTTCGTCTCCTTCTTTCCGCAGCTCATTCAAGGCCCGATTGCGCGCTTTGATCAGCTGGAAAGCCAGCTCGTCACCCCGCATCGCTTTGACCTGAAAAACATCGAGCGCGGCCTTTTGCTGATGCTCTGGGGCTGGTTCAAAAAGAAAGTCATCGCCGACCGCGCGCTGACGCTGGTGAACGCGGTTTTCGGCAATCAAAGCGCCTACGGCGGCGCGGTGATCGTCGTCGGCGTGCTCTTTTACTCCCTCCAGCAGTACGCGGATTTTTCCGGCGGCATCGACCTGGTGACAGGCATCGCCCAGCTCTTCGGCGTTCAGCTCGCGCCGAACTTCAAGCGGCCTTATTTTTCCGTCTCCCTCGGCGATTTCTGGCGGCGCTGGCACATCAGTCTGGGCGCGTGGATGCGCGATTACGTCTTCTATCCCTTCGCCCTGACGAAGCCGATTTCCCGCATGAGCAAAGCGCTCAAAAAGAAAGTCGGTGCGCCCATCGCCCGCGCCCTGCCCGCCGCGCTGGGCAACATTCTGGTGTTTCTGCTGGTGGGCGTTTGGCACGGCGCGCAGATGAACTATGTGCTTTGGGGCTTGTATAACGGCGTGATTCTCGCGTTCACCGCGCTGCTTGAGCCGCTTTACAAAAAGATGAACGACCGCCTGCCGCGGCTGACCTCCTCCAAAGCGTTCCACGTGTTCCGCGTCCTGCGGACGTTCCTGATCGTCAATATCGGCTGGTACTTCGATCGCTGCGAGCGCGCTTCCGACGCGTTCGCCATGCTGCATAAAACGCTCTTCGCGTTCAACGCGCAGCAGCTTTCCGGCGGCATGCCGAAAGCGCTCGGCCTGGCCGCCAGGGATTATCACATTCTGCTGCTTGCAACCCTCCTTCTCTTTGTCGTCTCCTTCATGCAGGAACGCGGCGTGAAAATTCGCGATTTCGTGCTTTCACGCCCGCTGGCGCTGCGCTGGGCGATGCTTTACGCGTTCATTCTTTTCGTGCTGGCGACCTTCGGCGGCCCAAACGTCGCCTCTTCCGGCTTTATGTACGCGGTTTTTTGATGAAGGAGGCGGCCAATTTGAACCATTCAACCTGCCGCGGCCTGCTCCGGCTCGCCGCGTTTCTGATCGGCCTTGCGCTGGTCGTCGTTCTGGCGAACACTTTTCTGATTCAGACGGATACCTTCGTCGCCCTGATGATGGACGAGCTGAAAACCCGCAGCGATATCGAGCTGGCGGTTGTCGGCTCCTCCATCGTCTGCGACCATTTCAACCCCGCGCTCATCGGCGAACAGACGGGGCTGACGACGTTTTCCGCCTCCGTCACCGGGCTTTCGCTGCAAGGCGAGCTGGCGCTGACCCGCGAGCTGTACCGCCGAAACACCCCGGCATATACCGTGCTGGTCGTCGAGCCGTATAATTTTGACACCGCAAAGGAATACCCAAGCACCTTTTATAAGCTTGCTCCCTTCCTCAGCGGCGTCCAAAACCGGCTGACCTATTATATGGATGCCTGCCGCGAGGACAATCTGTACCTCAACCGCCTGCTGCTCTTCCGCGAGTTCGGCGCAAAGTCCTTTTCCGACGTGGCCAAAACCGTCGGTCTGCGGCTCGACGCGCCCAAAGCATATGAGTGGCTCAAACCGACGATGGATGAAACCGTCTCCTACGCGGGCAGCGGTTTTCAGCGCCACAACAGCCCGGAAAGCGCCGCGGACGTGGTTCGTGAAAAGCTGCTCCGCAGGCCCGACCCCGGTTATGCCTATGACCTGTACGATTCCTCCAAGGCGTTTCTGGCGCGTTACAAGGCGCTCTGCGAAGCGCACGGCAGCAAGCTGATCATCGTCCTCTTTCCGAGCCTGACGGCGCACGCGCTGGCCGAGCCGGATTTTCTGGCCTACGGCGAAAGCGTGATGCGCTACTGCCGGGAAAACGGCATTCCCTGCTTCAACCTGCTGTATACCAAAGCGGCGTACCTGCCCAATCTGGATGCGTATTATCATGACGTGCACCACATGAACGGCGAGGGTGCGGATCTGTTCAGCGCGTTTTTCGCCCGCTTCTTCAACGCTTACACGAGCGGCGAGGAGATTTCCGGCTGGTTTTACGAAAACAGCGAGCAGTATCTGGCTTCCATCGACCGCATCACCAACGTCTGGCTGAGCGTCGGCAAAGAAAGCTATCTGGCGGACTGCAACCGCGGCACGCTCGTCACGCCGCTCTATCGGTTCGTCTCCGTCGCTTCGGATGGCAGCGAAACCCTCTTGCAGGATTACGGCGAAAACGACACGCTGCCCGCCGCGCTTGTGCCGCCGGGCGAAACCCTGCGCGTCTACGCCGTGCCCAAAGGGCAGGAAAACGCCGAACCCGTCTGGTATAACCTTTCCGAAAACTCGCCGAGGGTTGAATCCTGAAGCCCGGTTGGGTATAATAGCATTACGCATCCCTTTACCACGCAGTTTAAACGCCCCGAAACCTCCCCTCCCAAGAAGAGGAAGGCCGCGTGAGCGGCAAAAGGGCGATTGATTTGAGGAAACAATACGATGAACACTCTGATTCTGGATGGTCTGGAGCAGACCGCCGCGCGTCTGCCGGAAAAGATTGCTTTTGCCGACGAGCAGACTGAAATCAGCTTTTCCGCGCTGATCAGCCGCGCGCGAAACGTCGCCAGCGCGCTGGCCGCGCTTGTGCCGCCGCGCAGCGTCGTCGGCTTTTATATGGAAAAAAGCGTGCAAACCGTCGTCGGCTTCATGGGCGCGGTCTACGCCGGGTGCGCCTATGCCCAATTGAACCTGCGCCACCCCGCGCCGCGCATCCGCGCGATGCTCGAAACGCTGGATACGCCGATTGTCGTCACCGACAGGGCGCACCTCGCCCAGCTCGAAAGCGTCGCGCCGCCCGCGCGCATCCTGCTCATCGAGGAGCTGGAAGAAACGCCGACGGATGAAGCCGTGCTTTCCGCCGTCCGCACGCAGATGATCGACGCCGACCCGCTCTATGTCAATTTCACCAGCGGCTCGACCGGCACGCCGAAGGGCGTGGTCGTCTGCCACCGCAACGTGTGCGAATTCATCCCCTGCTTTGCGGAGACGTTCGCCATCACCGAGCGCGACGTGCTGGCCAATCAGGCGCCGTTTGACTTCGACGTTTCCGTCAAGGATATTTACAGCGGCCTGTTCACCGGCGCTCGGGTGGAAATCGTGCCGACGGCGTATTTCACCAACCCGACAAAGCTGATGGATTTTCTCTGCGGCCGCGGCGTAACGCTGATGGTCTGGGCGGTGAGCGCGCTCTGCTTCCTGACGACGATGAACGCGCTGGCCTATAAAACCCCGGCGACGCTGCGCGCGATTCTCTTCTCCGGCGAGGTCATGCCGATCAAGCATCTGCACAAGCTGCAAAAATACCTGCCGGCTGTGCAGTACGTCAACCTCTACGGCCCAACGGAAATCACCTGCAACTGCACCTATTACGTCGTAGACCGCGAGTTCGCCGAAAACGAGACGCTGCCCATCGGCGTGCCGTTCAAAAACGAGCGCATCCTGCTGCTCACGCCGGACGGCAACGAAGCCGCGAAGCCCGGCGAAATCGGCGAGCTTTGCGTCAGCGGCACGTCCGTCGCGCTGGGCTATTATAAAGACCCGGAGCGCACCGCCGCCTGCTTCACCCAGAACCCGCTCAACCATGCGTATCTCGAGCCGATTTACCGCACCGGCGACCTTGTGAAGCTGAACGAGCGCGGCGAAATGGTCTATGTCTCCCGGAAGGATTTCCAGATCAAGCACATGGGCCACCGCATCGAGCTGAGCGAAATCGAGGTGCAGATGACCGCCGTGCCCGGCGTGGAACGCGCGCTCTGCGCCTATCTGGCGGATAAGGGCAAAATTCTCGCCTTCTACACCGGCGCGGCGGATAAGGCCGCCATCACCGCCGCGCTGCGCGAGGTGCTGCCGGGGTATATGATTCCCAACCTCTTCATGCAGGTGGAGGCGATGCCGCTGAACAAGAACGGCAAGATCGACCGCGCCGCGCTGCTCGAGCAATACGCCGCCGCGAAGGCCGCCCAAAAGGAGGCGCGACATGGATAACCTCTTTTCCGCCGCCGAGCGCTTCGGCACGCCCTGCTTCGTCTTCGACGAGGTGCAGCTTGCGCGCCGCATGAAGGCCGTTCGCGCCATCGTGCCGGAAACCATCGGCCTGTGCTACTCCATCAAGGCGAATCCGTTTCTCATTCCGGCGATGCGCCGTCTGGTCGGCACGCTGGAAGTGTGCAGCCCCGGCGAGCTGGAAATCTGCCGCGAGATGGGCGTTTCGCCCGACACGGTGCTCTTTTCCGGCGTGAACAAGACCCGCGCCGATGTGGAACGCGCGATGGAGCTGGGCGTAACGCATTTCACCTGCGAATCCCCGCTGCACGTTCGGCTGATCGACGAGGCGGCAAGGGCGCGCGGCAAAGTTTACCCCGTGCTGCTGCGGCTGACGGCCGGCTCACAGTTCGGCATGGACGAGCGGGATTTCTTCGCCGCGCTCGATCATCGCGCCGATACGCCGGGCATCCGCATCGAAGGCGTGCATTACTTCTCCGGCACACAACGCAAAAAGCTGGACGGCCAGCGCAAGGAGCTGGCGATGCTGGCCGAACTGGTCGAGCGCCTGAAAACGGATTACGGCATGGAGACAGTACGAGTGGAATACGGCCCGGGCTTGTACTTTCCGTATTTTAACCACGAAGATCACAGCGACACGCTCGCGCCGATTCGCGAATTGGCACCCGATCTGGCCGCGCTGGCCGCGCATTGCGAACTGACGATCGAGATGGGGCGCTTTTTCGCCTCCGAGTGCGGCGCGTACCTGACCCGCGTGGTTGATACGAAGGTGAACGGCGGCACAGCCTACGCGATTCTGGACGGCGGTATTCACCACGTCAACTATCTCGGCGGCAACATGGGCATGCGTGTGCCGATCATCCGGCAATCCCCGGTACGTGAGGGCGATTTGCAGCCGTGGGCGCTGTGCGGCAGTCTCTGCACGACGGCGGACGTGCTCGTCCGCAAGGCGGAGCTGCATCCGCTCGAGCCGGGCGACGTGCTGGCGTTCATGAACATCGGCGCGTATTCGGTGACGGAAGGCCCTGCGCTCTTCCTCAGCCGCGACATGCCGCGCATCGTCCTTCGCGGCGAAAACGGCGACCGGCTGGCGCGCGACACGGTGCACAGCTGGGCGCTGAACCACGAGTAAAACTCCTTCCGTCTGCCTTCGGCAGCCACCTCCCTCGAAGAGGGAGGTATAAATTGTAGACAGCAATCAAGAGCTCCCTCCTTGAGGGAGCTGGCGCGAAGCGACTGAAGGAGTCGGCGCAAAGCGACTAAAGGAATTCAATAAAAAGGAGAATACGATTATGCGTGACACCATTCTGGAAATCCTCTCGGACATCGGTGAGGACGTTGACTTTGACACCTGCGAAACCCTGATCGACGACGGCATCCTCTCTTCGCTGGATATCATCCAGCTCATCGGCGCGCTGAACGATGAGTTTGATATTTCCATCCCCGCGACGGAAATCATCCCGGAAAACTTCAACAGCGTGAACGCAATGGCCGCGATGGTCGCGCGCTTGTCTGAGGAGTGATTCAAATGAAACAGGAAGTCGCTTCTTTCCTTGATTATGTCGCCCATGCCCCGACGGTGTTCCAGGCGACGCAGCAGGCCTGCGATATGCTCATCGCGGCGGGCTTTACCCAGCTCGAGGAGCACGCGGCGTGGGAGATCGTTCCCGGCGGGCGCTACTTCGTGACGCGCAACCGCTCGGCGGTCGTCGCCTTCACCGTGCCGGAAAACGGCTTCACCCATTGCCAGATCGTCGCCAGCCACGGCGATTCTCCGACCTTCAAGCTCAAGGCGAACGCCGAGGGCGAAGCGGCGGGCGCGTATATTCGGCTGGATGTGGAGCGTTACGGCGGCATGATCATGTCCACGTGGTTCGACAAGCCGCTCTCCATCGCGGGCCGCGCGCTCGTGCGGGAAAACGGAAAACTCGTGACCAAGCTCATCGACCTCGGCCGCGACGCGGCGCTGATTCCGAACATGCCGATCCACTTCAACCGCGATATCAACAACGGGTATAGCTATAACCCGCAGGTGGATATGCTCCCGCTTTTCGGCGATAAGGACGCGAAGGGCGCGCTTTCCGCCGAAATCGCCGCGAAGGCGGGCGTGCCGGAAGCGGACGTGGTCGCCTGCGACCTGTTCCTCTATAACCGCACCCCCGCGAGCGTCTGGGGCGCGCACGAGGAATTCCTCTCCTGCCCGCGCATCGACGATCTGGAGTGCGCCTACACCTCCCTCGCCGCGTTCATCGCCGCCCCGGCGATCGGCCACGTGAACGTCTGCGCAGTGTTTGACAACGAAGAAGTCGGCAGCCTCTCCAAGCAGGGCGCGGATTCCACGCTCCTTGCCGACGTGCTGAACCGCGCGCTTTCCGCCCTCGGCCTGTCCGATGCGCAGATCCGCGCGGCGCTGGCCTCCAGCTTCATGGTTTCGGCGGATAACGCGCACGCCGTCCACCCGAACCACCCGGAGAAATACGACGAGCTGAACCGCACGTTCATGAACGGCGGCGTGGTCATCAAGCACAACGCCAACCAGAAATACACCACCGACGCGGTTTCCGACGCGATTTTTGCGGAAATCTGCGCCAAGGCGGGCGTGCCGGTGCAGCACTTCGCCAACCGCTCGGATATCCTCGGCGGCTCGACGCTGGGCAACCTCTCCAACGCGCACGTTTCCATGAATACCGTGGATATCGGTCTGGCTCAGCTGGCCATGCATTCCAGCTATGAAACGGCGGGCTGCGCCGATGTGGATTATATGATCCGCGCCCTCCGCGAATTCTACCGGACGAACGTGGTCACCGCCGCCGACGGCGAATATCAGCTCGTCTGATCCCGCTCTTCCCGGCATTTGCGCTCCATCCGATCCGCATGCGCGGAAATGCGGCACAGCGCAAACGCCAGCAGGATAATCGCGGCTAAACCCAAACAGACAGCAAAAGCAAGCAGCATCATTTCACCCCCGCTTCATTTTATCCACTTGAGCGCCGCCTTATTTCAGAGCGGCGCTTTTTTTCCTTCTTTTCTTCATTTTGAAAGAAACATTCCTTTTCGATTCAAAATACAGCTATGAAGTCCTTGATTTTTTCATTTCATGCATGTATAATGGGTTCATCTTTGCATAAAGCAAATGAGGAGGCGCCGTTATGAACCGCGATGAACTGGAAAAACGAAACGTCGGGGAAAACCTCGACGCGCTGATGAACCTTGACCCTCGGGGTTACGGCGTTTGCCGCATCCTCTACGCCGGAAGCCGCAAGGCGACGGGCGAACCGCTGACCATGCACGCCGCGCAGACGCTCGTGGACGCGGTGACGCCCGGCGATCTGGTCTATATCCTGACGGGCTTTGTGCTGCTGCCGCATAAGGTGCCGGAGATGGACGGCATGGTCTCCTCCATGCTGCTGGCCCGCGCGCTCGTGCTGGCCTTCGGCGCGAAGCCGATTATCATCTGCCCGGCGGACAGCGTGCAGGCCGTCAAGAACTGCGCCGCCGTCGTCGGCCTGCATATCTATGAGGATATCGCCACCGTGCGCGAGCTGCCCATGAGCATGGGCGTGCAGAGCTTCACCAAGGACGCGAGCCGCGCCGCCGACGCGGCCGACGCGCTGCTTGCGCAGGGCATGCCCGCCGCCGTCGTCTCCATCGAAGCGCCGGGCGCGAACGACGTCGGCGTTTACCACAACGCGGGCGGCATGGACGTTTCTGCGCTGGAAGCCAAGAGCGACGCGCTCTGGAACAAGCTGCGCGCGCTGGGTGTGCCGAGCGTGGCCATCGGCGACCTCGGCAACGAAATCGGCATGGGCAAAATCGCCGAACACATCCGCTCCTTCGTGCCCTTCACCGCGCACGGCGAGTGCAGCTGTGGCTGCAAGGGCGGTATTCTGGCCGCGACCACGACGGACAGCATCATCACCGCGACCTGCTCGGACTGGGGCTGCTATGGCCTGATGGCCGCGCTGGCGTATCTGCTGCGCAACATCGACATTCTGCACACCGAGGAGATGGAGGCCGAGGTCATGCGCGCCGCCGCCCGCAGCGGCATGATCGACATGACCGGCTCGCTCCTGCCCGGCATCGACGGCTTCAATTTGAAGATGAACGTCTCCATCCTCAGCCTGATGCGCCAGTGCACCGATTACGCGCTCCGCTATTCGCATAATTCCGACCGCTGGTTCGGCCCGGTTTTGGAAAAGCATTTTTTTGAATAACCCTTCCTCCGCTCACGCGGTTCTCCCTCCCCTTGAAAGAGGGAAGCGTCGCCCGCAGGCGGCGAAAATATAAAGGATGTGACAGTATGGAACTGCGCCCCGTCGGCGTCGGCGGCGTTTTGGCCGTGCTCGGCGATACCATCTGCTCGGAAACCGGCGCTCAGGTCGCCGCGCTTCGGGAGGCAGTGGAGGCCGCGCACATCTGCGGGCTGGAAGAAACCATCCCCGCCTATGCCTCGCTGCTCGTCAAATACGATCCGTTTCTGACCGATTACGCCGCGCTCTGCGACACGCTGCGCGCGCTGGAGCGGCAGCTTTCCGCGTCCGCGGTCAAAGAAGGGCGGATCGTCGAAATCCCCGTCTGCTACGGCGGCGCTTACGGCGAAGATCTGCCCTTTGTCGCCCAGCACGCGGGCATGAGCGAGCAGGAGGTCGTCGCGCTGCACAGCGCCCAGCCTTACCGCATTTACATGCTCGGCTTCCTGCCGGGCTTCCCGTATCTGGGCGGGCTGGACGAGCGGCTGCATACCCCGCGCCTTTCCACCCCGCGCACCAAAATTCCGGCGGGCAGCGTGGGCATCGGCGGCAAGCAGACCGGCATTTACCCGATGGAATCGCCCGGCGGCTGGCAGCTCATCGGCCGAACCCCGCTGACGCTCTTCGCCCCCGGCGAACCCCTGCCCTATGCGGCGGGCGACCGCATCCGTTTCATCCCCATCGACGAAAACGAGTTTGAACGCATCCGCAGAGACGAGGAGGCGAAACGTCATGGCGCTTAACATCGTTTCGCCCGGCCCGCTGACCACCGTTCAGGATTTTGGCCGCCGCGGCCATCAGGCGGAGGGCTATCCCGAGTGCGGCGCGTGCGATAAATATGCGCTGGCGCTGGCCAACCTGCTCTGCGGCAACGGCGATTGCCCGCACATGGCCGCGCTCGAGTATACGCTCGCCGGGCCGACCTTGCGCGCGGACGATTATACGCTCGTCGCGCTCACCGGCGGCGTAGTCATGCCGAAGGTCAACGGAAAAAGCGCGGCCATGTTCGAGCCGCTGCTGCTCGCCCCCGGCGACACGCTGGAAATCGGCATGCTCGCCTCCGGCCTGCGCGGCTATCTGGCCGTGTTCGGCGGGTTTGACATTCACCCCGTTCTCGGCAGCCGCTCGACCGATCTCAAGTGCCACATCGGCGGGTTGAATGGCCGCGCGCTCAAAGCGGGCGACGTTCTGCCCACCCTGCGCGCGTTTGAACTGCCGCAGGAGCGCTTCAAGCCGCTCCAAAAGCGTGTGCAGGCCGCCGCGCTGGAAGATTGGGCGCTGACTACGCTGACCCCGCACGGCTTCATCGGCGCGCAGAAATTCCCGCTGCTGCGCGTCGTGCTCGGCCCGCAGGATGACGCGTTCACCGAAAAGGGTATTTTCTATTTCAAATCCGCGCTCTACACCGTCACGCAGGATTCCAACCGCATGGCTGCCAAGCTCAGCGGCGCGCCGGTTGAAGCCAAAGCGGGCGTGGATATCCTTTCGGACGGCATTGTGGAAGGCTCGGTGCAGATTTCGGCGAACGGCCAGCCGATTGTGATGCTCGCCGACCACCAGAGCACCGGCGGCTATGCCAAAATCGCGACGGTCATTCCGTGCGACATTCCGGCGCTGGCGCAGGTTCGCCCCGGCCAGCTCGTCGGCTTCCGCGTCGTCAGCGTGGAAGAGGGCGCGGCCGCCTGCAAGAAGGAAAAAGAAAAATGGGCTTATCTCAAGGAGGAGATCGACCATGACTGATTACGCATCCGCCAGCCCGAAGGCTGTGCGCGAACTGATCCGCGCGGGCAAAATCACCGCGCCGACCACCGGCATGTGCGACGGTTACGCGCAGGGCAACCTCGTCGTGCTCCCCAAGGAGCTGGCGTGGGATTTCCTGCTGTTCTGCCAGCGCAACCCGAAGTCCTGCCCGCTGCTGGAAGTCGCGGACGCGGGCAGCCGCACCTTCCCCGTCTTCGGCGAGGGCAGCGACATCGCGCGCGACATACCGAAATACCGCGTCTACGAAAACGGCGTTCTGACGGGCGAATACACCGACGTTTCGGCGTTTTTTGACGACCCGAGCCGCGAGCTGGTCAGCTTTTTGATCGGGTGCAGCTTCTCGTTTGAAAGCGCGCTGCTCGAAGCGGGCGTGCCCGTCCGCCAGATCGAGGAGGGTGTGAACGTGCCGATGTACAACACGAACATCCCCTGCGCGCCCGCGGGCGTATTCTCCGGCAACATGGTCGTGAGCATGCGCCCGATTCCGCATGCGCTCGTGCCTGCCGCCGTCGCCATCACCGCGCAGATGCCGCGCGTCCACGGCATGCCGATTCAAATCGGCTTCCCGGAGGCCATCGGCATTACCGATCTTGCGCACCCGGATTACGGCGACGCGGTGACCATCCGCGACGGCGAAGTGCCGGTATTCTGGCCTTGCGGCGTGACCCCGCAGGCCGTCGTCATGCATTCCAAGCCGCCGTTTGTCATCACCCATGCGCCGGGGCACATGTTCATCACGGACGTGAAGAACGCCGTCCTGAAGCTGTGAGTAAACGATGGGGCTTTGCCCCATACCCCACCAAGAACCTGAGGTTCTTGGATTTCCCGCTTCATGTATCGCTTTGCGATACATGGAAGGGTGAATCTATGATTTTCTTTTCTGAATCATATGGAAGGTGCAGGGAACTCCGTCCCCTGCCGGGGCTTGGGGCAGCGCCCCAAAGAAAGGTTTCTAATCATGATTTCTGTTGACTTGAACTGCGACCTCGGCGAAAGCTTCGGCGCGTATACCATCGGGATGGACGAAGCCGTCATCCCGCTGATCACCTCCGCGAACGTTGCCTGCGGTTATCACGCGGGCGACCCGCTTGTGATGGCGAAGACCGTCGCGCGCTGCCGCGAAGCGGGCGTGCACGTCGGCGCGCATCCCGGCTTCCCCGATTTGATGGGCTTTGGCCGCCGCAATATGAACGTTTCTCCGGCTGAAGCGAAAGCCTACATCCAGTATCAGCTCGGCGCGCTGGAAGCCTTCTGCCGCGCCGCAGGCGTGCAGATGCATCACGTCAAGCCGCACGGCGCGCTGTACAACATGGCGGCGAAGGACGAAAAGCTGGCGCGCGCCATCGTCGAAGGCATCTGCGAGGTGGATGATCGTCTCACCCTGCTGGCGCTCAGCGGCAGCGAAATGCTGCTGGCCGCCGAAAAGGCCGGTCTGCGCGCCGCCAGCGAGGTCTTCGCCGACCGCGGCTATCAGCCCGACGGCACGCTCGTGCCCCGGAGCAAGCCCGGCGCGATGATCACCGATGAAACGCTGGCGATTGAGCGCGTCGTGCGCATGGTCACCGAAGGCGTTGTCACCGCCGTGGACGGCACGGACGTTCCCCTCCGCGCGGATTCCATCTGCGTTCACGGCGACGGAGAAAAGGCGCTGCTCTTTGTGCAGAAAATCCGCGCCGCGCTGGAAGCAAAGGGCGTCGCGCTGAAGGCGCTGTAACAACCGCATAAACACACGCACCCCCGCAGCCGGTTTTTTCCGTTTCTGCGGGGGTGCGTGGTTATTTTTTCGCCTATTCTTTTATGCGCCGCTTCACAAACGCTCTTCCGTCAAATGCCCAAATCTCCTCAAACCCGCAATTCAGCAATATCTTCTTCGCGTCGTCAAACGCGCAGGCCACGGTGCTGGCATGATGCGAATCGGAGGAAATCGTCACGCGGGCGTTTCGCCTTTTAAGCTGCTCCAAAATCCATCGTGCGGGGTACGGCGTAGTCCGCCAGCCGCGGCTGATAGCCCCGGTATTCACCTCGAAGATTTTGCCCGCCGAAACAAGCGCGTCCATCGCATCGCGCGCGGCGGCCCGATAGCGCGGGCTGGTTTCGTCAAAGAAGCGCTCCTTCTCGTCGAATTTGGTCAGCAGGTCGAAATGCCCGACGATCTGCGCGCGCGACTCGTCGGCGACGCGCTTGAGCTGGGCAAAATAACATTCCGCCGCCGCGTCGCTGTCGCCGCCAAAAGCCTCCGCCAGAAAGCGGCGCGTCGTCTCCGGGCTGTCGTCCACGGTGGGATAGGCCGCCGGGTTGCCGCCGACGGGCAGGAAGTGCGCCGAACCGATGGCGTAATCGAACGGCTCAAGCCACTTTGCGTCGCTGAGCACGTCCCATTCCACGCCCGCGTACACGGCAATCTGCCCGGCGTATTTCGCCTTGATCCGCCGCATTTCGGCCAGAAACGGCTCGACGTTCTCCGCCTTCGCCGCCCAGCCGTTCGCAAACGGGAGCGGGCTGTGGATGCTGATCCCCGCCGAATCCATGCCCGCCGCCATGCAGGCGCGGATCATCTCTTCCGGCGTGTTTTTCCCGTCGCAAAAGACGCTGTGCGCGTGGAGATTCTGCATCCTTTTTCTCCTCCATTCTATCTCCCCTTTAAAGGGGAGACGTCACGAAGTGACAGAGAGGTGGTCAGTACCACATCCAGTTCTGGAACCAGTTCATCTTCGCCAGCCACTCGCGGGAAACCTCCAGCCCCGACGCGTAGGGATAGAACGCGATGAACAGCGCCACGGCGGCCACGCCAAGCACGATCATCAGCGCGTGGCTGAGTTTTCTGTTCTGCCGCTCCAGATAGCGCAGCCCCTGCGCCGTCGCCAGAATGATAAACGGCACGCTGGCGAAGTAGTGATAGATGAACGTCAGGCGGCTGACCAGCACCCACGGCAGATAGGCTGAAAGGAAGCCCACCGCGATGATCGGCATTGCGCGGTCATATTCGTCGTCCCGCCCGCGCGTGACGCGCAGCGTCGGCAGGGCGTTGCAATAAGCGCTGTACCCCAGCACAAAGAGGATGGCAACAAAGCCCGTCCACCAAACCGCCGGGTTGCCAAAAGCCATGATCGTGCTTGCCTTGCCCATCGCCGGGAAGGCCGCGCTGTAATACCACATCGGCTTGATGATCAGCGGCCACTCATACCACGGCGAAGAGAAATAATGCGTCGCGACGAGGTTCTTGTGATACTCGAACATCGTCACCTGCGCGTTCCAGATCCGCTCAAACGTCTTGAGGTTCAGCTTCACCTCACCGTAGGCGCTCAGATACGGAATATAGCTCAGGCAGTAAATCACAACCGGCACGATCACGAAAAACGCCACGCAGGCCGCGAGCGTCGCCGCGCCCTTCTGCGCGAAGCTGTCCGCCGCGCGCGCAAACGCCGGGTTTTCATCCCGATGGCGCTTGGCGTAGACGCTCTGCTTATACAGCGTGATGAACCGCGAGAAGAACAGCACCGCCAGTCCGACCGCGCCGTAGCAGCCGATCCACTTGCTGGCAATCGCCAGCCCCATGAACACGCCCGAGAAGAACAGCGGCACGAGCGTCTTCCAGAATTTCTGGTGATAGAAGCTCATCTGCATCCAGCGCGCCATGAACAGGAACATCACCATCATGAACAGCACCGGGAAGGAATCAATCGTCGCGATGCGCGTCTGCGTGAAGTGCATGCAGTCCGCCGTCAGCAGCAGCGCGCTCAGCGCCGCCCAGCGCGTCCGCTTCATCAACTGCATCGCCAGCAGGTAAATCGCCGGAATCATCAAAATGCCCGTGATCGTGCCCGCAAAGCGCCACGCGAACGGCGTCATGCCCATCAGGTCGATACACCAGCTCATGAAGACCTTGCCCAGCGGCGGGTGCGTCGTCTCGTAGGTATACAGGCTGTGCGCGTGCTCGTAACCCGTGCGCGCATGGTAGATTTCGTCGAAATACATGCTGTTTCCGTAGGTCGGCTTTTCGGGCACGGTGTCCTGCTCGTCAATCAATGTGTTCGGGTCAGCCGCGCGCCCTTCGACCGCGCCGCTCGCCGTGATGGCGGCCACGGGGATCACCCGGCCTTCTCCATCGACCGCCGCAACCTCCCAGAGCGCCGAACCAGCGCCGTCAAACGTCAGCCGGACATAGCGCCCGTTCAGCGTGATCATCCCGCCGGAAGCGCCCGCGACCTGCCCGTCCGCGTCATAGGTCGGCTCGCGCAGCGCCAGCCACTTGAAGCACTCGCCCCGGTCAAAGAACGCGCCGATGTCGTCGGTGTAGTTTTCTCCGTCCACCGACGTGGTGACGGTAAACTGCGTATCGGAAATGCCGCCGTAATAATACAGGTGGAAATCCTCCTGATTTTCGCCGAGGTCGAGCACCACCGTTTCGCCCGCCGCCGTGGAGACATAGCCCGTCTGCGGTGCTTTCGTCGCGCCGAGGTGGTAAAACGCCACAACGCCGTACACGAGCGTCAACGCGCCCATGATGGCGAAATCGCGCTTTCTGAGGTGCATACGATACGCCTGCGGATGCAGCAGTTCGTCGCGCTCGCGCTTTTCCGCCGCGAACGACGGCTTTTCGCCGCTCTCCGCCTCAGTTTCCGCCGCCGCTTTGGCTTTGCGTTCCGGCAGGGTCATCGGCTGCGCGCCCATCGAAAGGCGAACCGCCGTATAAGCCGTCAGCGCCGCGGCAGCCAATTGCACCGCGCCCAGCACATAGCCCAGCCCCGTGTTCGGCGCAATCAGGTAATCATACGCCAGCACCACGCCGACGTTCACCGCCGAGGCCGCCGAGGCCAGCGCGGCGGAAACCAGCAGCCGAATGTCGCCCGTCTCCACAAACGCGAAGAAGAGCAGCGCCAGCGCGGGCAGAATATAGCGTTCGTGCATCTTAGTCGTCAGCGCGAAAACCAGCTGCATCGTCAGCGCGGCGGAAAGGAACAGGCGGCTCCTGCCTTTGCCTACAAAATACGCCGCTATGCCCGCCGCAAAGGACAGAACCATCAGCACAAGGCCGATCTGCCCGTAGGTCATCCCGCCGATGAGCGCGGTGGATTCATCCACCCAGTTGCCGCCCAGCAGGAACATCAGGTTGCCCGTCGAAAGCGTCGCATGCGGATAGCCGGAGAGCGTCGCCGCGTATTTATCCACCAGCCAGGTGAAGATGTTTTCGCCCCACGCAAACGGCATCACGACGGCAAACGTCACCGCCACGCCGCCCAGCAGGCCGAAGCCGATGGATTGGCCGCGATGCTCGCCCAGCCGCGTCTCCTTGAGCAGCGCCGCCACGCCCAGCGGCGCGAGCAGACCTGCCTGCGGCTTGGCCAGCACGGCCAGCGCAAAAATCGGGATGGCAATCTGCCATTTCCCCTCCCGCGCGTAGAGCAGCATCAGCACCAGCAGCAGCGCCAGCACGGAATCAATCTGTCCCCAGCAGCTCGAGGTCACGATGAACGCCGGGTTCAGCGCCAGCAGCGCAGCCACGGCCAGCGCCGCGCCTTCGCCCAACTTGTCCTTCGCAAATCGGAAGCAGACCGCCGCCAGCGCAAGGTCGCAGGCAATCGGCGCGAGCTTCATCAGCCCCTGAAACGCCATGCTCCCCGTGCTGAGGCCAAACAGCCGCCCCAACAGGCCGAACAGCCACAGCACCAGCATATAGGCCGGCGGATAATCGCAGAAATAGCCCTCTTCGTAGAAGTTCGCCGGGCCGCCCGCGGCCATCTTGCCCGCCCATGCGCCAAAACAGCCCATGTCCACGCCGTAACCCTCGACGGTGAACGCCAGCGCGACGCGAATCGCCAGCGCCGCCAGCAACGAAACCGCCAGCGCCAGCCGCGCGTTCAGCTTCCGATTCGTCAGCCCGCGCATCAGCAGCGCCGCCAGCGCCAGATAGATCCCCGCCGCGCCGCTGAGCAGCGGGATGCTCATCTCCTTGGCCGTCTTGGGCGCGCTCGTATCCGTCTTTTTGCTCGGCGCAGGCGTGGCCAGGTCGAGCACCTTCTCGCCGACGGGCACGGTTTCCACCTGTTCGAGGCTCACGTCGGTGAACCACGCCTTGCCCGTGTTCTCCGCGCCATAGCCGCCCAGCCGCACCATGACCGTGACTTCCTTCTGTCCCTTGCCGGTGCGCCCGTAAAGGGTCAGCGTCTCCCACTGGCCGTCTGTGTCGTGCAGGTCGCGGCTCGTGCCGTAAATGCCGGAGAAGGACACGTTCGCGCCCTTCGTTCCCTCGCCGCATCCCTCGGCCATCACCCGCGCGGTCAGCTTGTACGTCGCGTTTTCGCGGACGGCAACCGTCTGCTCAAAGCGCGCGTCGTTCGCCGCGGCGTTTTCCACCAGCGCGGCGGTCGTGCCGTCCGCAAGCGTCACCGCTTCCAGATACGACGCGCCCGCGCTCGTCACCCACATGCCGGTCTGCCAGCCGTCTGGCTCGCCGTCCGTCGTCAAAGCAAAATCGCCGTTTGTAATCAGGCTGCCTGTCTGCGGCGCGGCGTTTTTCTCGTTTGAGGAAAACAGCGCAAAGCATGCCGCCGCAATCAGCAGCGTGAGCAAAGCGGCGATCCAGATCTTCTGACGTTTTTTCATTGTTTGAATCCTCCGGGAAAAGTCAAAACATAGGCCCCCGATAGGGGAACGCGTCCTTGATATGCGTGAGCCTTGCGCCGCGGATCTCGATAACGTCAAAGCGGGCCTGCCGCTCGGTCAGGCCGTTTTGAACCATATAGAGCAGCGCGCCCCTGCATATTCTCTTTTGTTTGGCCAGCGTCACGGCCTCGCGCCCGTAAGACGCGCCGCCCGTCCTCGTCTTGACCTCGACAAAGACGATCACCCGCCCGTCCTGCGCAATCAGGTCGATCTCCGCGCCGGGGAATACCGCGTTGCGCGCCAAAATCCGGCAGCCCTGCTCCACGAGATATTGCTCGGCGCGAACCTCGCCCAGCGTTCCCAATCCGTCCGAATCCATCTTACACCTCGACAAAGTGCCTGATGAATGAGCGGCGGTGAATCGGCGTCGGGCCGTATTGCTTCAGCGCGGCGATGTGCTCCGCCGTGCCGTAACCCTTGTTCTTCGCTAAACCGTACTGCGGGTATTGCGCGTCCAGCTCACGCATGATGCGGTCACGCGTCACCTTCGCCAAAATCGAAGCCGCCGCAATCGAGTAGCAGAGCGCGTCGCCGTGCACCAGCCCGCGCACCTCGCCCGGCACATCCAGCCGCGTAATCGCGTCCACCAGAAACAGGTCGCAGGGCGCGTCCTTCGCCGCCAGCGCCATCGCGTTCTTCGTCGCGTTCAGGATGTTCACCCGGTCGATCTCCTCCGGCGACGCGAGGATCACCTTCGCGTAAGCCGCCGTCTCCATAATCTGGTCGTAGAGCGCTTCGCGCCGCTTTTCCGTCAGCTTCTTGCTGTCGTCCACATACAGCAGCAGCGGCTCGGGCGGCATCACGACGCACGCCGCCGCAACCGGGCCGCAGAGCGGCCCGCGCCCGGCCTCGTCAATGCCCGCAAAGGCGCGCCCCGTCGCCCAAATGGCCTTATCCGTCTGCGTAATTTCTTCCAGACGGGCGTTCCAGTCTTTTTTCACGGCTGCGCCTCCGTGTTCTGCGGCTTCGCAGGCGCTTTTTGCAGCGTGATGCGCCCCAGCTTGCCCGCGCGGAATTCATCCAGAATGACCGACGCGCCGCGATCCGTATCGCATATGCCGCCCGGCAGCAGCCATCCGCGCCCGCGGCAGGCCTCCTCCAGCAGTGGCACGCCGCGCAGGGCGTTATCCTTGAGCTTGAAGCGGGTCGTCAGCGCGTCGGCGTGATCCTCCATCAGGCGCTCCATCAGGCGGATGGCGAGCATCTGCTGATCCATGATGTTATCGTTGATCGTGCCGACGAACGCCAGCGCGCGCGCGTCCTGCTGGTCGCTGAG
>CAKTXH010000019.1 GCA_934630975.1 uncultured Clostridia bacterium
AAGCCCGTGCTCCCCAGCGCGTAAATCACCGTGTCCTCATTGATGTACTGCGTCACGTCGCAGGTTTCGCCGTGCGCGTCGCGCATCTCGGCGTTCTGCAAAAAATCCGCCCATGTCGCGGAAAGCGCGTCGCCAAGGAAGTGCATGTCGTTCCACGACTTCTTCTCTTTGCTCTGCTTGCTTTCGGTGACGATGATCCGCGCCGCGCGGCGCAGCTTGGCCGCAACGCGGGAAAGCGGCATGGTGCAGCGCAGCAGCGCCGTCACCGCGACGATCACAATCGCCGCGTAAATGACCATATCCACCGAGAAGAATTTTCGAAGAATTGTAAGTGCCTGCATATCTGCTGTCCTCCAAAATGAAACCGAAGGAATCATGTTGCATCCATTGTACCCGATTTTCGCCGTTCTGTAAAGCGACGGCAAAACTTCTCATCGTTTTGCGCGCCGGTTTTGTGCTGCGGCGCGCGCCCGCCCTGCAAAAACCCGCTTTTATCCGCGCCAAACCGCCGCTGCGCGTTCGTTCTACATTCAGAATTACACGAAATGAAACATCTTTTTTATAACCATTTGCCGAAATCCAGAAATATTGTGATTCCATCAGATTTTTCCCTTGCGAAATCAACATAAAGCGGTTAAAATATACATCGTTTGCATTTTATAGCCGTGTGATATGTACGGAAAAAAATACTAGATCAGGAGCTGTCCCTTTATGACCAAGAAACGCACGCTCGACCCCGAAATGATTGATTCTGTCGCGCAAAACATGTTCTACGCCCTGCCGCTCATCAAAAAACGCCTGCTTCACATGGATATCGTTCAGAAGGAGCACGGCACGCCCCTCTCCCATGTGCAGGTGCTCGCCATGCTTCAGGACGTGGGCATGATGTCCGTCTCCGAAATCTCCCGCCGTCTCGGCATCGCCAAGCCGAACATCACCCCGCTGGTGGATCGCCTGTATGAGGCGGGCTATGTGGATCGTCAGCACGACGAAAACGACCGCCGCGTGGTGAACATCGTGCTCCTGCCCGCCGGCATGGAAAAGCTGGCCGCCATCCGCGCGACCATCTCCCGCCAGATTCAGACTCAGGCGGAGGATCTTTCCCTCTCCGAGTTCCGCGAGCTGCACGATTCGCTCGACAGCGTCGTCCGTATCCTCTCTTCGCTGTAATCTCGCGCGCTTTGGCCGCCCAAATGGGCGGTCTTTTTTTGTTGCTCCTTTTCTTTTATAACGAACCTCTCCCCGCTTTTCTTCCCGATTTTTCCATTTTTCTTTGAAATACGGCAAAAGCGAGAGCTTTCGCCCCCGCTTTCCCGGTTTTTTACTTGTTCACGTCGTCCCACGACAGGAAGCCCGGGAACATCGAGCGATCCGGCGCGTCGCTCTGGCTGATGATTTCGCCCGTCTGCGCGTCTACAAGCATTTGCGTATAGGCAAGGGAATTGCGCTCATCGTTTTCATAAAATTCTTCGAGCGCCGCCTGTGCGCTGGAAGCCTGCAAGCAATTCACTCGCCACATCGGCTTGACATCATAGAAAATGCTGCTGTAATCTGCATTTTGTCCCCATTCGTGATATGCACCCGGCTCACAATAAAGCACATAACCTAGGCTGATTTCGTAGATTTTTCGAACTCGGCCTTTTTTGATTTCCTGCTCAAGCGATTTTTGAATCATGTCAAATGAGCAAAGCGGCACATCTTCCGCCATGGTTTCAATGGGTAACAAATGCCGTATGCACAAATCCGACATGCAGCCCATAATGCCATCGTAACACGTGCTGGTTCTCAGGTTATCCCGAAAACCATCTTCGCGTCGGCGTTCTCCGCGTGTGTTTCGCACTACATCAAGGATATGCGCGTAAATCGTTATACCGTTCAGCTTTGGATAAAAATCCATGATCAGATAGCCCGGCGCGGCGTTCTCCGTTGTGCCCGCAAAATACCATTG
The DNA here is from genome assembly GCA_934630975.1 of uncultured Clostridia bacterium. Classification (GTDB taxonomy): domain Bacteria; phylum Bacillota; class Clostridia; order Christensenellales; family Aristaeellaceae; genus Ventricola. The sequence continues at coordinate 1,949 of CAKTXH010000019.1, forward strand.
GGTCAGCTGGATGCGATTTGGCGTTGTGAAATTGAAATCCTCGGGCGGATAACCAAACCTCGTCAATTCCGCTCTAATCATGTCGATCATTTCCGAATAGGTTACATCGCACATTGGAATGTAGGCTCTGTCCGGTTCGCTGATATCGTGCCAGATACCCGTAACTTTGCCATTGCCAACCTTTTTACCGTCGATCTTGCGCGGTGGTTTTCCCTTATCCGCATCTTGGCAAAGAATAAGGCCATTCACATCGTAGGTATCATCTACTTCGTCCCAGCCGCTTTCCTCCGGCGTCAAAAGCGCGTGATGAAGGTCGTAACCGACCTTCATCACGGGGATTGCCTCCACGTCCGGCGTGACGATCTCCGCGTCGATGTCAACATCGCGCCACTTGGTTTCAACCTTCGTCGTCCAGCGTGCCGGAACGCTTTCGCGGAGCTGTGAAACGGTTTGATACTCCTGTGCGTGAGCAGTCGCCGTCAACGTCAACGCAAAAGTCAGACCGGCTATAAACCGTTTCATGGGCGTTTCACCTCTATCCTTATTTGTTCACATCCTCCCACGACAAGAAGCCCGGGAACATCGAGCGATCCGGCGCGTCGCTCTGGCTGATGATTTCGCCCGTCTGCGCGTCTACAAGCATTTGCGTATAGGCCACGGAGTTGCGTTCGTCATCTTCGTCGGATTCCTCAAGCTCCTTTTGTGCGCCGGAGGCTTTCAGGCAGTTGACCCGCCACATCGGCTTGACGTAGTAAAAGATGTCGGCGTAATCGTATTCGCCCGAATCGGGAACATATACGCCCGGTTCGCAATAGAAAATATAGCCTAAACTGATTTCATAGATTTTGCGAACCCGGCCTTTCTTGATTTCCTGCTCAAGCGATTTCTGAATTTCATCAAAGGCGCAGAGCGGCACATCCTCCGCCACGGTTTCAACCGGAATCGGATGCCGGAAGCACAAATCCGACAAACCGCCGCGTATTCCGTCATAGCATACGTGACTTCTCATCTTCTCCCAGAAGCCGTCCTTGCGTCGGCGTTCGCCGCGCGTGTTATGCACTGCATCCAGAATATGCCCGTAAACCGTCACGCCCTTGACTTTGGGATATAAACTTATGTCAAAATAACCCGGGGCAGCATCTTCTTTCGTTCCTGCAAAGCACCATTGAAAGAGCCTGAGTTCCGCGGGCGTTTCTAAATCGAAGTCCTCGACAGGATAACCGAATCGTTCCAATTCCGCTGAAACCATGTCGATTATTTCCGAATAGGTCACATCGCACATCGGAATATACGCCCTGTCCGGTTCGCAGGTATCATACCACGCGCCCTTGGGCACGGCCATGCCGCCAACCTGCCGTCCGTCGATTTTTCGCGGCGGTTTGCCCAAATCGTCGTCCTGATAAATCAGCATGCCCGCCGTTTGGTAGGAATCGTCAACAATCGTCCAGCCGCTTTCCTCCGGCGTGAGCGGAGACGGGTGAAGGTCGTAACCGACCTTCACCACGGGGATTGCCTCCACGTCCGGCGTGACGATCTCCGCGTCGATGGCGACGTCGCGCCACTTGGTTTCAATCGTCGTCGTCCAGCGCGCCGGGGCGCTTTCGCGGAGCTGCGCAACGGTTTGATATTCCTGTGCGGAAGCGGTCGCCGCCAGCATCAGCGCGAAAGCCAGACCGGCTATGCATCTTTTCATGCGTGCTCCTCCGCGTCAGTCCAGATAAATCTCCTCATTTTCCTCGCCCATGTTGCCGCTTTCGTAAACCGGGCGCAGGGACAGGGTTTCCGTGCTTTCCGGCAGGTCGTAACGCACCTCGACAAAGAACTTGCCGGTCTTCTGATCCACGCCATAGCCGTAATCAATCGCCTCGACAACCTGATCATCCGCGGCCAGCTCAAATTCGGTGATGACGTTCGGCATTTCGGCCTGTTCGCCGTTCATCATCTTGTCGGTGTAGGCTTCAAACGCCTTCACCCACTCGGGGCAGTCGATATAGACATAGCCGGAAACATCCACGTCGGAGACGAACAGCGTCGCCTGTGCGGAATAAACGTCGGTCGTCACGCTGCCCGCGTGGATTTCGGCCTTATTATCCACCTTGACGGTGAACGGCACGCGGATGAAGCCGCGTCCCTCCGGGATTCGCGCATAAGCGCGCTTGAAGTCGGTTTCGGTCTGGTAATACGCGCCGCCGTATTCGTTGATGGTCAGCACAAAGTCAAACGTGTCGCCCACGGTCACATCGGCGGGGATTTCAACCTCCTGGAAGCCGCGCACGGTGCAGTCGTCCACCTGCTCGTAGGCGCTGTCCAGAATCATCAGGTATTCGCCGTCCGGCGTGTCCGCGCCGTCGCCGAGACCGAAGCCGCTGTAAATTTCATAGGCGACCTTGTGGTTTTCAAACCACGCCTTTTCCTCCTCATCCTCAAAGTGGATGCTCTCGTTGGCGGTCATGCCCTCGTCCACCCAACCGAATTCGAAGCCGCCCGTCGGCTCGCCCTCGCCATAGGTCTTGCTGAAGGGCGCGTTTCGCTTGAGCGTGTAGGCATAATACAGCTTGTGGCCGTCGCAATACGCCTGATCGAGCGTCAGCTCGAACGTGTGGCTGTATTCCTCCGCCAGCAGCTTGTCATACATCGTGTCGCCCGTCACGGGGACTTCCGGGGTCGGCATGGCCGCGGCCTTCGTCGTCTCGTAAGTATCCGCCACGGATTCCAGCTTCTCCAGCCGTCCGCCATTGTTGTTCTCCTGCGTCTCCTTAAAATAGCCGAACATGCCCGTTCCGACTGCCAGCGCCATGCTGCCCATCGCGAGCACCATCACAATCGCAAAAACCAGTGCGGCGGAAATCTTTTTCTTCATAATTGGCTGTTCTCCTTTCACAATGCGGTTAAACATCTGCGCCTGCTGCCACTCCGAAACGTGCAAGCCGGAGAGTTGAGCGTCCAGGCTGTCCTTGATGTCTTTATCCCAATTCATGTTCTGCTCCTCCTTCCAGCTCGGCGCGAAGCAGTTCATACGCCTTTTTGAGTCTTCTGCTGACGGCGGGGCGGCTGACGCGCAGCGCGTCGGCCACCTCCTCCATCGTCATGTCCTGATAGTGGTACAGCAGCACCACCCGTTTATACTTGTCCGGCAGGCCCATAACCGTCAGAAACAGCTCGCGCGAAACGCTTGTCGTCGGCAGAACGGCCTCCGGCAGTTCGTCAATCGGGCGGGTCTGGCTCCTGTGCCTGAGCCATTGGGTGCGGCGGTAATCTTTGCAGGTATTGACGGCAATGCGCATCAGCCATGTTTTCGGGGAAGCGTTCGTCCCCTCAAACTGGCCCATCGCCTTCCATGCCTTCATAAACGTATCCTGCATCGCGTCCTCCGCGAGTGATTTGTCGGATAGCAGGACGAAGCACGTGCGCAGCACATCGTCGCTGTAACGGCTGATCCACTCCTTCAGCCGGATTTCACTTGGTACCGAAGCGAATTCCATCTTGTGTTGCCTCCTTTCACCCTATTAGACGAACAGAAAGGGGAAAAATGTAACGGGAAACAGAAAAAAATAGAAAAACCCTCTCCGACATGCCATCGGAGAGGGCAATGATTCAGCCCGCGGCCTGGTTTTCGTCCTTTTGCAGGAGTTCCACCTTGTTATCCGGGCGGTTTTTCTGATCGGGATGATACGTCGGCACGATTTCGGCGATGGCCTCCACCGCGCGCTCGTCGTTCTTATCCTCCACCGTCTGCAAAACCTGCATCATGTGGTCATACTGCGCGTCGTCGATCTTATCCACGTTGGCGACGAAGATCTTCTTGTGCGCGGTTTGGGTCATCTTGTCGCGCTCGGAATCCATCAGCAGTTCCTCATAAAGCTTCTCGCCCGGGCGCAGGCCGATGATCTTGATGGGCATATCGACATTCGGCTCGTAGCCGTAAGCGCGAATCAGCTTCTTGGCCAAATCCATGATGCGCACCGGCTCACCCATATCCAGCACGAAGATCGAGCCGCTCCTGGCGATGCCGCCCGCCTGCAAAACGAGCTGCGCCGCCTCCGGGATGGTCATGAAATAGCGCGTGATGTCCGGGTGGGTGACGGTAACGGGGCCGCCCTTGCGAATCTGGCTTTCCATCAGCGGAATCACGCTGCCGTGGCTGCCGAGCACGTTGCCGAAGCGAACGGCCATGCACTTCATGTTCGTCTTTTCGCCGTAACGCTGAATCAGCATTTCGGTGATGCGCTTGGTCGCGCCCATCACGTTCGTCGGGTTGACGGCCTTATCCGTGGAGAGCTGCACAAGGCGCTCCACGCCGTGCGCGCTGGCGGATTCGAGCAGGTTGCGCGTGCCGAACACGTTGTTTTTGATGGCCTCCGCCGGGCTGAGTTCCATCAGCGGCACGTGCTTGTGCGCCGCCGCGTGGAAGACGACCTCCGGGTGATACAGATCGAACACCTCGTCAAGGCGGTGCTTATCGCGGATCGAGCCGATGAGCGTGATCACCGGGCAGTCCTTGCCATAGCGCTGGCGCAGGTCGTACATCAGCTCATACGCGCAGTTTTCGTAGATTTCAAAGATAATCAGCAGCTTCGGCTTGAACCGCATGATCTGGCGGCAGAGTTCCGAACCGATGGAGCCGCCGCCGCCCGTCACCATGACGACCTTGCCGGAGAGGTAGCCCGCGATGGAATCGGTATCCAGCTCGACCTCCTCGCGGGAGAGGAAGTCCGAAATATTCAGCTCGCGGATGAACGGGGTCGATTCGCCGGAATTCTGATCCGCGTCCGTCGGCTCGGAGAGCATGCGCGTGTGGCAGTGCGTCTGGTTGCACAGCTCGAGGATTTCCTGCATGCGCTTGCCCGTGCCCAGCGACGGAATGGCGACGATGATCTCCCGAATTCCGTACCGGGAGACGAGCTTGGGGATATCCTTCGTCGTGCCGCGAACCGGCACGTTCTGAATCCGAAGTCCCTGCTTGTTCTTCGCGTCGTCCACCAGAATGACCGGCTTGCCCAGCTTGCGCGGGTTCTTGTTGCAGACGTTGACGGCATACGCGCCCGCTTCACCCGCGCCGATGACCATCACCGGCATCGCGTCGCCGAGACTGCCGGAAATACGGTCTTTCGAGCATACGCGCCAGATCATCCGGCTGCCGCCGACGGCAATCGTCGCCATCAGGGCAATCAGAATCAGCACGCCGCGGAAAAGCCCCAGCGCCATGAACTGATTCAGCGCCAGCGTTATGCCGCAGGCAATCGCGCTCAGCAGGCAAAGCCGCGCCACATCGCGCACGCCTGCGTAACGCCACATGATCTGGTAAATGCCGCCCAGCACGTAGCAGGCCATGTATACCGTCACCACCATCGGCATGACGGAAATCATCGTCTCCGCGTGCCGCGCCGGGATGTACATTTCAAAGCGCAGTTCCATGCTCAGGTATACGGAAAGCAGAATCAGCACGATATCCAGCAGCGCCATGCCCACTTTTCGGAACCATGCATTGTTTTTCAGCTTGTTCATCGGTTGTCTCTCTCCACTTTAAAAGCGCGCAAAAAAGGCGCGCAGATTCTCTCTGTCTCGCTGATTGTAGATTATAGCATATCCCCCTTCCGCTTTTCAAGTGGGCGCAAACAAAACGGCCGCTTCTCTTTCGAAAAGCGGCTGTCGTTCGTTTCTTAAGCCTCCATCGGCATCATCACGGCGCCTTCGGGGCGAACCATCAGCGCGGTGCAGCTGCCCGGGCCGAAAGCGTCCTCCATCAGCTTTTTGTAATCGGCCAGACGCGCAAGCGGCACATACGCCTGAATCGTGCCGGCGAAACCGCCGCCGTGCACGCGCTGCGCGCCGTCGCCATGCAGGAAACGGCGGCTCAGCTCGATGCCCATCGCCATCTGCTCCTCCGTCGGGCGGGCGTAGACGTTCTGCAACAGCTTCCAGCTGCTGTCGCCGCTGCGGTTCACCGCGTCAAAGAACGCGGGCAGGTCGCCGCCGCGGATCGCCGCCGCCTGCTCGAGCACGCGGGCGTTTTCGTCGTAGTAATGCAGCGCGCGCAGCACGGCGCGGTCGCCGCAGGCGCGGCGCAGCTCGCCGATATGGTTTTCCACCGTCTCCTGCTCCACCTCGCGCAGCACGCGCTTGCCAAAGTGCGCCGCGACGGCCTCCATCTCCTTGCGGATCGCCGCGTAATCGTCGGTCAGGTCGCCGTGGTCGCCGCCGGTGTTGACCACGCAGAGCGCATAGCCCTTCGCCGCAAAATCGCAGGCAATCGCCTCGACCTTCGCGTCCTTCTCCTTAAAATCAATCGTGACCATGCCGCCCACGGAGGAAGCCATCTGATCCATCAGCCCGCACGGCTTGCCGAAATAGACGTTTTCCACCTTCTGCGCGATGACGGCGCGGGTCTTCGCGTCCACGACAAAGCCGTTATACAGCCCGTCGAGAATCGCCGCGACCAGCACTTCGAACGCCGCCGAGGAGGAAAGCCCGCTGCCGCGCAGCACCGAGCTGGAAATCGTCGCGCGGAAACCGCCGATCTTATAGCCCATCTCCCGCATCACGCCCGCCGTGCCGCGAATCAGCGCCAGCGTCGTGCCGAAATCCTTCTCGCGGATTTCAAGCTGATCCAGATTGACGGTGATCGGCGCAAAGCCTTCGCTGTCCACGACGATGGTGTGATCCTCCGTCGCGCTCACGCAGGCGATCGTATCCAGATCGACCGCCGCCGCCAGCACGCGGCCATTGTTATGATCGGTGTGGTTGCCGCCGATTTCCGTGCGCCCCGGCGCGGAGAAGAAGCACAACCCGCCCTTTTGCGCGCCGAAACGCTTCTCAAAACGTTCCACCAGCTTGCCGTAACGCGCCTTTTGCAGCACCAAAACAGCCTCTCCCGCGCCGTAAAGCGTCGCCACACGCGCGGCGAACGCCTTTGAATCCTGATACGCAACCCACTGTTCGTTCATCTGTCGTTCCTCCGTTTCATCCGCCTTCGGGGCGGATGGTTTCTGTTGTTTCTATTATTGCCGTTTTCTGTCGCTTTGTCAAGTGCGGGTTTATCGTTTGGTTCAACTTGTGAACTTTTTTCGTCAAACCGCTTGACATTTTCCGCTCGTCGGTTTATGATGATGCACGTCGTTCACTTTTTGAACCAATGAGGAGGATGCTCCATGCCGTATACCCCCAACACGGGCGACCGCCTGCTGGCCGCCTGGCTCTCCCTCACCTCGACGCTTTGGAATAAGCGCCTTGTCTCCACGCTGACGTATAACGAAGCGCATGTGCTCGGCATCCTCCTTCGCGCGGAGGATACTTCGCGCGTCTGCACCGCCACGACGCTGATTGCGCAGACGCGCCTGCTCAAAAGCCAGATGAACAAGGTGCTGACCACGCTGGAAGCCAAGGGCTTCATCGTCCGCGCGCGCAGCGAGACGGATAAGCGCGTCATCCTCATCCGGCTGACGGACGCAGGCAGAGCGGCCTATCTGGCCGAACACGAGCATATCGCGTCCATCCTCGACCAATTGATCGACACGCTGGGTGAGGATAAAACGCGAGCGCTGGCGGACGGCATCAACGAAGCCGTTTCCGCGCTGGAACACATCGTTTGACGAAAGGACTTTTTGAAGATATGATTCGCATCATCACCGATTCTGCCGCCGATTTTTCGCAATCCGAGCTGCAAAAGCTCTCCGTCCGCTGCGTGCCGATGACCATCGCCTTCGGCAGCGACAGCTATACCGACGGCGTAGATCTGCCGCAGGAGATTTTCTGGCAGCGCATGGAAGCCGGGCAGACCCCGAAGACCTCCCAGCCCTCGCCGGACGCCTTTCTGCGCGAATTTGAAGCCGCCAAGGACGCGGGCGACAGCATGCTGTGCATCCTGATCTCCTCCGCGCTTTCGGGCACGCTGCAAAGCGCGCTGATTGCCGCCGGAATGACCGAGGGGCTGGATATCGCGCTGGTGGATTCCCTCTCCGCAACGGCGGGTCAGCGCCTGCTGGTGCAGGAAGCCTGCCGCATGCGGAACGCGGGCGGCAAAACCGCGCAGGAAATCGCGGATGCGCTTCGCCTGCTCGTGCCGCGCGTGCGCATCTTCGCCTGTCTGGATACGCTGAGCTATCTGGCGCGCGGCGGGCGCATCCCCAAAGCCGCGGCGGGCGTGGGCATGCTGATGAAGCTCAAACCCATCGTCACCGTCAGCGAAGAGGGGCTTGTCGCGATGGTGGGCAAGGCCATCGGCCGCCACCGCGCGGGCGACGCGCTGATCAAGCTGGTCGAAGCCCATCCCATCGACCCGCGCTATCCCGTTCTGCCGCTCTATACCGGCGGGCGCGAAAACTGCATCGCCTTTCTTCGGCAGACCGCGCAGGCGGGCTATGCCTGCTCCATCGAGGACGCGGTTTCCATCGGGCCGACCATCGGCACGCACGTCGGCCCGGGCGCGTTCGGGCTGGCCTACATTGCGGTCGAATAAAAGTCACGTCGGGCTGCCGCTCAAACCCGCCTGAGGGACAAAATCCCGCAGACGCGCATCTTCGCTTCGCGTTTTTCCATCCAAAGCCATATAAAATGGAGGAGCCGCAAATTACGGTTCCTCCGATTTTTTTATCCTTTTTTCCCGATGACCTTCAGGTGCTTCATCACCATCTGCGCCACCACGCCGGTCAGCACGCCCGTCGCCACGCCGGAAACCATCAGCACCGGCAGATAGGTCACGATGAGCTGCGGCGTATTGAGCATCGCCACTGCCATGAGAATCTGGCCGATGTTGAAGCAGACCGCGCCCAGCGCGCTCACGCCGATGACGCTCACGCCCTTCACGCGGCTGAGCGCGATCATCGCCAGCAGCGACAGCGCGCCGCCCGCCAGCGAATAAAACATCGCCTGCATGTTGGTGTAAATCAGCCAGCTCATCAGCGCTTTAAGCAGCATCAGCACGATGGATTGCTTGATGCCCAGCATATACAGCGCGTAAATCAGCACCGAGTTCGCCAAGCCGAGCTTAATGCCGGGGATGGCCGCCGTCAGCGGGAATTGGCGCTCAATCAGCCCCAGCACCAGCATCAGGCTGGTCAGCAGGCCGGAGACGGCCACCCGCTGCGCGCTCCTGTTTCGCATGATTTTTCCTTCTTTCCAAGTCGCCTTAGTCGTCGGCAGGCACCATTTCAATCGTCACCTGGTTGGGCAGGCAGATGATATACGTGCTCAGGATGCGGTCCTTATAGGTGTTCACGTTGACCTCGCCCTCGCCGATGCAGTCCTGATTTTCGCAGGTGGAAGATTCCATGACGACGTATTCCGGCGTGATGTGAATCTTGTTGATCGCGCCGTTATCCTGCTTGATGGTGATGATCTTGTCGCGATCCATCGGAATCGGGTCGCCGTACTGCCGCCCCGCCACGGTGATGACGACATAGCCGCGCACCTTTTCGGTCTGCTTGGGCATCATCGGGCCGACCATATTCGCGCTCTGCGGCGCGTCGGTCGGCTCGGCCGTGGCCTCAGGCGCTTCCGTCGTCTCCAGCGTGGCCGTCGCTTCGGGGGCTTCCGTCGTCTCCGGCGCGGCCGTCGCTTCGGGGGCTTCCGTCGTCTCCGGCGTGGCCGTCGCTTCCGGCGCGGGCGTTTCGTCGAGGTATTCAATCGCGTCCGGCGCAAGCGTCACATCCGCCGTTTTGGTGGAAAGGTCGGTCTTGGGCATCATCTTCGAGCCTGCAAACAGCGCGACGGCCGCCAGCAGCACCACGGCGATGATGATCATATCTTTCTTTTTCGGCATGGATTATTCCTCCGCGGCCGCGCTGCCGCCGTCCAGCTCCAGCTCGACCTCGTTGGTGCCGTTGCTCCACAGGCGCTCGAGCTGATAATATTCGCGATCCTGCTCGTGGAAGATATGCACCATCACGTCGCCGTAATCGAGGATGCACCAATGCCCCTCATTCACGCCCTCGCGGCGGCGGGCAAACAGGTCGAGCTTCGCCAGCTCCTCCTCCACGTTTTCCGCCAGCGCCTTCACCTGCGGAACGGAACGGCCCGTCGCGACCACCATATAATCGGTGATCACCGTCATTTCATCCACCTTGAGCACCACAATATCCTTGCCGCGCTTCGCGTCCAGCGCCTTAGCCGCAGCCAGCGCAATCGCTTTTTGATCCATGTTGTTTCCTCCTTCAAAATATGAACAAATGCGTTTTTCGCAAGTTGTCGTTATCAGAACGTTGGGGCTCTGCCCCAAACCACGCCAAGAACCTGAGGTTCTTGGATTTCCCGCTTTGTTTATCGCTTTGCGATAAACATGGGAAACGCAGGAGCGCGCATGACGCGCTCATATTTTTTCAATCAGACCAATTCGGGTTCATATTCGGCCAACGCGGCCATCGTATCCGGGTGCAGGGGCTTGCCCTGCTCGCGCACATGGTCAAGGCTCATGAGCAGCGCCATGTGCATCGCCTCATCCAGATCGGTCATGCAGAGTTTGCGCAGCGCCTCCAGCCCCGGGTAAGGCTTGCGGTTCGGCTCGATCATATCGGCCAGATAGACGATCTTTTCGAGTTTCGTCATGTTCGCGTGGCCGGTCGTATGCCAGCGAATCGCGCCGAGCACCTCCGGGTCGTGCACGTCGTACACGTCCTGCGCGATATGCATCCCCGCGACCGCGTGCATCAGCGCCTTGGATTCCTTCATCACCGGGTCAAGCTTTTCATCCTTCGCCGCCTTGATCATCTGCCCGAGCGGCAAGCACTTGGCGCAGTCGTGCAGCAGCCCAGCCAGCGCGGCTTTCTCCTCGTCCTCGCCGAATTGCTTCGCCATTTCGCGCGCCGTCTGCTCCACGCCCAGCGTGTGCGCATAGCGCGCCGCGTCCAGCTCTTTTTTAAGCCGGTATTCCATTTTTTCGCGTTTCATCCATTTTACTCCATGCCTGATTTTGCCCCGTAAAGGCCGCGTTCGCGGATATACGCCGCCACGGCCCCGGGCACCAGCGCGTCAAACGGCTGGTTCTTCTGTATATATTCTCGGATCTGCGTCGAGGAAATATCCATCTTCCGCGCGTCCAGAAAGTCGATCTGCGCGCCCCGGCTCGTCCAAAGCCCGGCCAGGCGGATAACTTCCCCGCGCGTCTCGCCCTCGCGCATCATCACCAGAAATTTGCAGCGCTCAATCACCGTTTCCACGCGCCGCCACGTGCTCAGCGCGCGCAGCGTATCCGCGCCGATGAGGTAGGTCAGCGTGCAATCCGGCATCTTCCGCTTCAGCGCGGCCAGCGTATCGACGGTGTAGATCACGCCGTCGCGGTCGATCTCCTCGCGGCAGACCGCCATGCCCGGCTCGTGCTTCACGGCCAGCTCCACCATGCGCAGACGGTCGAACTTGTCGGCCAGCCCTTCCTTCTTATGCGGCGGATTGCCCGTCGGCAGAAAAAGCACGCGCTCCACCTTGCCGCTTTCCAGCGCGGCGCGGGCGAGCGCAATATGCCCCCGATGGATGGGGTTGAAGCTGCCGCCCATCAATCCAATTTCCGGCACACAAGCCCCTCCCTTCGCTTTTTCGGCGCATGATCATTGATTATACCAAATTCCGCGCGCCCGGGAAAGAGGAAAGTGCATACATTTTGAAAAAAGCGCAAAATCTAAAGCCAGCTCCATGCTTTGACGGGGGAGGCTTATGGCATGATCAGCCCTTTTGACAGCAAAAACCGCGTCGCGACCGCGCTGGATCGGCTGGCGCTGCGCCTGCTGCTGTTTTTTCTGAGCGTCGGCTACTTCTTCATGCTCTGGCACAGCGGCGCGCTCAGCCTGCTGGCCGGAAGCGCGCTGTTTGCGTTGGCGATGCTGACGCTGCTGCTTCTGGAAAGACGGACGCTGGCGCGGCGCGACCACGCCCTGCGCGTCCGTGTCGGCGGCGCGATTGCGCTGGAAGAGCTGACGCTCCTCCCCGCCGCCGAGGCCGAAGCGCGCGTCTGCCTGCTCCTTGCGCAGACGCTGGGCGGCACGGCGCGAGGCTCTGTTTTATCCTATGCGGGCAAGACGTACCTCGTCCGCTGCGCGCAGACGCTGCCCGGCTCCTCCGCCGGGGAGGGCGACGTGCTCGCCGCGCATCGGGCGAAAACCGCCTCCGGCGCGGAACTCTGCATTTTAGCCGGAACGGGCGGCTTCTCCCCCGCCGCACAACGCGCCGCCGAGTGGATGGAGCCGCCGATCCGCCTGCTCGCGGGCCGCCAGCTCGCCCTGCTCTTCGGCCAGCAGCACCCCGCGACAGACGCGGAAATCGCCCGCCGCGCGCGCCGGCAGCGAACGCCGTTTACCCGCGGGCGCATCCGCGCGCTGGCGCTCGCCCCGGCCAAACAGGGGCGCTATCTGCTCGTCGCTTTCCTGCTGACGATGCTCTATCTGCTGCTTCACTCGCTGCTTTCGCTTGTGTTCGCGCTGGTTTCGTTCGCGCTGGCCATGCTCTGCGCGCGGGAAAACCAGAAGGCGTTTCGGTTATAGTTCGCCGTAAATCCGCCGCATCTCCTCGGTAAACCCGCCGTCCTCCGTATGCGTAATCAGCATGGGCAGCAGGTGCAGCCCCGGCCTGCCGCGCTTTTTGCCCTCGACGAGCGCGAGCTTCGGCGCGCTCTCGGGCCTTGAAACAATGAAGCGGACGCGCTTCGGCTCGACGTTTGCCCCGCGCATCGCGTCGCATAGCTCCAGCAGTCTCGGCGCGGGAAAGACGGCGCAAAGCCGCCCGCCGTTTTGCAGCACACGCGCGCAGGCCGCCATCCAGTCCGCCAGCGGGCAATCCGAATCGCTCCTTGAAATCGCGCGGGTCGTCTCCGGGCTGACCAGCCCCGCGCCCTGCGCCGTATACGGCGGATTGGTGACGACGAGCTGCACGGTTTCGTGCCCGATGACGTCGCTCGCCTCGCGGCAGTCGGCGTTATGTACGCGAATCCGCGATTCCAGCCCGTTGAGCGCGACGCTCCTGCGCGCCATATCCGCCACATCCGGCTGCACCTCGAACGCGTCAAACGTCGTTCTCTCCGCCCGCGCGCTGAGCAGCAGCGGCAGAACGCCCGTTCCCGTGCCCATATCGCAGACGCGTTCGCCGCGCCTTACCGCCGCGAAATCTGCCAGCAGCACCGCGTCCGTGCCGAAGCGGAAGCCGTCCGCCCGCTGGATGATCCGCAAACCGCCGCGCTGCAAATCGTCGATGCGCTCACCGGGCTTCAATTCCACGCTCACAGCGCCTCGATCAGCGCGGTCAGCCGCTGGGCAAACCGCCCCACGTGCAGGCCGTCCACCAGCCGATGGTTGACTTCCACGGCGATATGCAGCACGACGCGCTCATCCTTCTTCACATATTTGCCCCAGACGACGCGCGGCACACTGTCGTCCCTGTCAAAATCGCGCGGGTTGGTCAGCCCGGTGATATCCACCCACGGCAGGCAGGAGATAAACAGCAGGTCGCTCGTCTCCTCCGCCGCCTTCATGAACACATGCTGGCTGTCGCGGCGCTTCGCCGCCTCCGCGCAGAACGCCGCCATATCGTCCACAAACGGCACGTTGACGCAGTAATACTGTTCCTCGCCCTTTCGCAGCTCGGTCAGGCTCGGTGTGCGCCCGGAGATTTCGTAAATCACGCCGTCTTTGACCACATAGCGGAACATCTGCACCTGATTCATCGCCTTGGTGACCAGGTAGCTCAGCGCGTGGTAGAACGACAGGCCGTTCGCATGCGTATAGGCATACAGTTTCGTCACGTCCTGCTCGAACGTCACGGAATAAAACGGATTCGACGCGCCGGAAAAGAACGCGAACGCGTCCCTGCGCGGATAGGTTGACATGTCGATGGAGTTCATGCGCTTTTCCTCTTTCCTTGATGTAGGGGCGCGCATCGCGCGTCCGTTTTTTTTGCGGAGCTTCATTATATCAAAAACCGCGGGTCGATTGCAACCGACCCGCGGAAGATTTACTGCGTCCCGAATGGCGTGACATACGCGCCGGAAACATAGCCCGTATAGCCGCCCCACTGCACATAGAGGAAGCCGTTTTCGCCTTCGCCCAGCACGGTCAGCACCATGCCGTAAGGCAGCACATAGAGCACATCGCTGTTTGCGCTCGGCTGTGCGCGCAGGTTCAGCCCGTTGTCGCTTTCCACCACAACGCGGTAGCCGCCCGTACTCGGCGCAGGCGTAGCCGTCGGCGCGACGGTCGCGGCAGCTTCCGAATCAAAGCTGATGTAATCCGCGCTGACATAGCCGCTCAGCGTGCCGATGCGCACGGGGTAGAACCCGCTGACGCGTTCGCCCGTCACCGTCACCTGAACGCCGTAACCCAGCGTCGCCAGCACGTTGGCATACTGCGAGGAATCCGCGCGCAGGTTCAGCCCGCTCGGCGCGGTCACCGTGCCGATGCGCCCCGTCACAGGATGGCTGGCCGCCGGCACCTTCGTCGGTTCGGCCGTCGGCTGCGGAGCATCCGTGCCGAAGGTCAGGTATTGCGCGCTGGCATAGCCGCTCAGCTCCTCATAGCTGACCGCGTAGAACCCGTTCACGCTTTCGCCCGTCACCGTCACAACCGTGCCGTAAGGCATCGTCGCCAGCGTGGCGGAAGCCGTATCAGGCTGCCGGCGCAGCTTGAGGCCGCCGTAAGCCCGAACCGTCGCTTCGCGCTCGTTCTGCGCCGGGGTTTGAACCGGCGCTTGGGTCGGCACAGGCGCCGGGGTCGACGTGGCATTCGGCGCGGGTGTGGCCGTCGCCAGCGCTTCATCCGTCACATAGACGTAATCGCTGCTGACATAGCCCGCCACAGAGCCGAGCAGCACCGGCAGCATGCCGTTGTCGTGCACCTCGCCGGTAACGGTCAGCATCGTGCCCTGCGGCAGCACCATGATCACGCCGGAGGACGTATTCGCCCCCGCGCGCAGATTCAGCCCGCCAGAAGGCAGCACAATTGCCACCTGCGCAACCGCCTGCCCGCCGTTTGCGCCGTTATCGTCCCCGCCCGAGCCGCCGTTTTCATCGCCGCCCGCGTCGTAGACAATGTAATCGTTCATCACATAGCCGCTCAGCGTGCCATACTGCACATACGTCCAGTTCGCGTAGCGTTCCAGCACGGTCAGCGTCTGGCCGTGGCGCAGGCGCGAAAGCACGGCGGCGTTCGTCGTCGGCGCGGCGCGCAGGTTGAGCGTCTGGCTCTCGTCAGAGAGCGCGACCGTCGCCGTGCCGCGGCTGACCACGCCGGAGGGCGTTTCGTCCACGCCGTCCTCCTGCACGGTCAGGTACGAGGTCATGACGTAGCCGGTCAGCGTGCCGTATTGCACGCGGCTCCATTCGCCCTCCCGGCCGAGCAGGTTGACCTGCGTGCCGTGCGGCATGCGCGCCAGGATGGAGGAAGCCGTCGTCGGCTGCTGGCGCAGGTTCAGGCTGTCCAGCGGGTTCTTGAGCGTCACCACGGCGGGTTTCGCGTCGGCAATCGGCTCATCCGGGGTGCTCGGCGTGTCGGGCGTGCCGTCGATGCTGCTAAGCAGCGTCCGCGTCATGGTGTAGCGCGTCCGCGTCAGGCCGGGATAATAGAATTCGAGAATCTGGTCATAGGTGAAGCCCTCGTTGGCCATCTGCTGCGCGCCGCGCTGGCTCATGCCCACGCCGTGGCCGAAGCGCCGCGCCGTCAGCTTGTAGCCGCCGACCGCTTCCGTCACGGTCAGCGTCTCGTTTTTCAGCACGTTGATGGACAGGGAGCAAAGCCCCTCCACCTGCGAAAAATAATCGAGCGTCACCGTCACGTCGCCATAGCCCGAGAGCGTCAGGTTCACCAGTACCTTTTTGTACACGCGGGAAGGCTCGGGATATTTCGGTTCGGCCAATGTTACGCCGTTGATCGCCGTGATCTGCACGCTGTCCGCGCCGACGAGCATCGCCGCCTCCGTGCGCAGCAGCTCGGTCAGCGCGGAAACGCTGGTCGTGCCGTTGCGGTAAAAGGTGACAGATTTCGCGATGGATGCGCCGTTGCGCAGGTCGTAGGGGTCGTCCTTCACCTGCAAATAGCCGTAAGAGCCGCTGCCCCACGCGTTTTTGACCGATTCGGTCTGGCCGCCGTTGGAGGCGGTGTAATAGCTGGCCATATATTCGCCGTTCACCGTGCCAACGATGTTGCTCGTCTCCTGCACGGCCTGCGCGCAGCGCGCGTTGCCCGACGGCGTGCCGTTATAAACCTGGTCGCTCGTGGTATCCACCACGTCGTAAGTCGCGGCCTGCGCGCTCATCTTCTTGAGCGCATACGTTCGGGCGGCGACGGCCTGCGCTTTGAGCGCCTCCAGTGGGAAGGAATTATCCATTTCATACGGCAGCACGCCGAGCATGTAATCCTCCATATACACATGGACGATAATCTGCACGTTGCCGCCCTTGGCGATAAACTCGATGTCGCCGGGATACAGGCTCGCCGGGTAGCGCGCCTGCGCGATGCGCACGCCGTTTTCGCCGCTGGTCTGATGGCGGCGCAGCTTAAAGCGGCTGCCCATCGTCTGCGTCTGCCCGTTTGTGGTCATCATCAGTGTGCCGCCGCTGTTGCTCACGCGGATGTTCTGCCCCCGCGCCAGCGCGCGACTCGCATCCCCGCCGACGGAATAACTGCCCGCGATGCTCACATCCACCGCCGTCAGGCTCGATATCGAGGAGAGATACACGCGGACCGTGCCGGAAACCGTCGTTCCGCTGACCACGCCGCTATCCGCGCGGGCCGATGGCAGCAGAAAAAGCGTCAGCAGCAAAGCCAGCAGCAGCGCCGCAAGCCGTTTCGTCTGTACCATTGCCATGAAAAAATCCCTCTTTCGTCGTTTTCGCTGCGCCCGTGTCGCAAAAGCGCGAAACACGAAGCCAACGGCATTGTATCACATTTTCGCCCGGGTTGACAATCGTTTTCCCGTGGCAATCCCTGTCAGCGCGCGGCGCTTGTAGAATTCGCGCGTTTTTGTTATAATAAGATTATTCTGATCGTTGGAGGTACGACTTACCATGAAAAAAGCCGCCGTGATCCTGCTGCTCGTGCTGGTTGCCGCCGCGTTCGCCCTGCCGGGCAGCGCCGATATGAACAAATACAGCACCGTGTTCATGGATACGTTTGACACCGTGATTTCCCTCATCGGCTATGCGGAAAATCAGGAGACGTTCGACGCGCGCGCCGAAGAGACGCACGCCATGTATCTGCACCTGCACAAGCTCTTTGACACCTACAACAGCTATGCCGACGAGGGCATTGTCAGCGTTTACGACGTGAACCTCAAGGCCGCGAGCGAGCCTGTGAAGGTCGATCCGATTCTGTTCGGCCTGCTGACCTTCTGCAAGAGCAATTACGAGCTGGTCAAGGGCCAGACGAACGTTGCGATGGGCAGCGTGCTTTCCATCTGGCACGAGTACCGCGAGGCGGGTCTGGATGACCCGGACAACGCCAAGCTCCCGCCGATGGAGGATTTGCAGGCCGCCGCGCAGCACACGAACATCGACGACCTGATTCTTGACGCCCAGAATCAGACCGTCTATTTCGCCGACCCGGAGATGAAGCTGGACGTCGGCGCGGTCGCCAAGGGCTATGCGACGGAGATCGTCGCGCAGATGCTGCTTGCCAGCGATATGCCCTCTTTCATCATCAGCGCGGGCGGCAACGTGCGCATGGGCAATCCCCCGGCGGATGGCCGCGCGAAGTGGGGCGTCGGCATCCAGGACCCGGACGGCGCTGTGCTCGGCCTGAGCGACATTGTGGAAACGCTGTACGTCACCGGCTGCTCGGTCGTCACCTCGGGCGACTACCAGCGCTACTACGTCGTGGACGGCCAGCGCTATCACCACCTGATCGACCCGGATACGCTCATGCCGGATACGGATTTCCGTTCCGTCTCCATCATCACGGAGGATTCCGGCTATGCCGACCTGCTCTCCACGGCGGCGTTCCTGATGCCGTATGAAGAGAGCCGCGCGTTCATCGACTCGCTGGACGGCGTGGAAGCCATCTGGCTCTTCCCCGACGGCAGCAAGAAGATGACCTTCGGCGCGATGAACGTCGCCAAATCCTGCGGCGCGACCAACAAATAATTCCGCCAGACGAAAATGCCCGCGGCCCAGACAGGCCGCGGGTTCTTTTCGTTTATTCGCGTTCCAGCTTCAGCTTCGGGTTCTCCTGCGCCGCGTCCTCCAGCACCTGCGTCAGCCGCGGCAGATAGGCCGCCATCTCTTCGCTGGCAGGCGCGCCGCACAGGATCAGCATCGTCGGCGAGGCAATCTCTCCCAGCGCGTCATACAGTGCATCCAAGTTGCCGCCGTAATATGCCGGCAAATCCAGCCGATAGGCCAAATACACGTGCAGCGCCCAAACCGTATGAATATTGGCGATATCCAGCTCAATCTTTTTCATGCCGCTCACTCCCCATACAGCCAGTTGACAAAATCTTTCAGCTCTTCGCCGGAAAGGTAGCTGTCGTCTTTATCCGTCCAGATGACCTCCACCTCGTCGAAGGTCTGATAGTGGTCGCCGGTGTAATAAATCAGCCCGTCGTTTGAAAACACGATGCGCTGGCCGTTGCGGTAGCCGCCGTCAAAGTCGATATCGCACTCCGTCCACCTGCGGCCCTTCGCATCCGGCAAAATGCCCTCGTAGTTGCCGAACCGATCCCCGCCGATGGAGCAGCCTTCCGCGACGCTCCACAGGTTGCCTTTTCTGTTATCCCAGCCGAGGTTCTGCGCCTCGCGCTTGGTGATGTAGTTGCCCGGCAGCTCGTCAAAGAAAGCGAGGTAGATGGAGACTTCCTCCATGCTGTCGTACCAGCCGTCTCTGTCGATCTCGTAATCCGCCGCGTCCACGGTGATCGTCTTGGCCAGCGCCGCCGTCGGCAGCAGCATGGCCAGCGCCAGCAGCGCGGCGAACAGCCGTTTGATGTTCATTCGTTTTCCCTCCCGCCTTTGTGCTTTGCCGATATTATACCACAGATACAGAAAAAACGCAGTCCTCAATCGAACTGCGCCTGATTGGCAAAAATAAAAATCCCAAAGTGCCGCTGTCATCGTTTTTCACCCACCGCTCGCGGTAGGTCGGTGCCCTGCGGCGCATTTCTGCCGTCCCCTGGCGTCCTAAGACGGGGGCATGACATCCACGAACCGACTCGAAGCTCCTGTTATGAAAATGTAGGAGAAAATACAGACGACTGGCGCACACCCCAGGACATCTGATCCGGCGAATATCCTTCGCTGATCTCTGGGATTATTATAGCAGTCTCCCCCGCCGCTGTCAACGCTTTTTTACGCCGAAACGTGTGTCCTTTTCCATCGGCGCATCCGGCGGATCATCGGGTTCATTCGTTTCCGCCCTCTTCCTGCGGCTGCGTTTCCGGCGTGGCCGCGCTTTCCGCCGGGGCAACCTCTACCGCGCCTTCCTTCCGCTCGACCTTCGCGCCCATCGCCTCTTCAAAGAACGCGGCGGGCACGTAGACGACGTTTTCCAGCGTGGTCAGGCGCGTATCCACTGGGATGAGCAGCCCGTCCTTCTGCCAGGTGATGGCGCTGGCCGTGTTGTCGCTGACCTGCCAGGTAACGGTGATTTTGCTCTCGTCCTTCGTCAGGGCGACGCTGTGTCGGGTCTGCGTCTCCTCGCTGAGCGTTTCGCTTTCCGCCTTCCAGCCCAGCGCTTCGCCCGTCTCAACGAGCGGCAGAAGCAGTTTCCCGTTCTCCTCGATGGCGGCGGGCTTGATCTCTTTTCCGTCAACCGTCAGGGGGATCGGCGCGTCCTCCGCCGGTTCTCCGCTTGTCTCCGGGCTGGGTTCGGCGCTCTGCTGCTGGGCGACTTCCGGGCTGGGCGTGGGCTGGGAAGAGCCGCCCGACGCGCAGCCGGTGAGCATGCAAACGCCCGCCAGCATCCCTGCGGCGAGCATCGCTTTGTTTCTGCGTTTCATGGTTCGTTTTCCCCCTTTTCCGTCGAATCACGACGCATACAGCTTATGCCGCTGCGGGGAAAAACATGTCCGCAGATTTATCCTTTCTTCTGCATCTCGATGCGCTCGGCCAGATCGGTCAGGTACAGCCAGCGCTCCTCGGCCTCGTCCAGCGCCTGCTGAGCCGCTTCACGCCTGGCCGTCAGTTCGGTCAGCTTCACAAAGTCGCTGGCGTTCCGCTCGATCTGCCGGTCGAGTTCCTCCAGCTCGTTTTGAAGCGCTTCCATCTTCTGGTCGATGGTTTCGTAGTCGCGCTGCTCCTTGTAGCTCATGCGCAGTTCGCGCTCCCGGGTGCGCTTGGGCGCGGCGGCCTGCGTCGGCTGCTTCTCCGCCTTCTCTTCGGCTTCCTGCGCGATGCGCGCGTCCAGATAGTCGCTGAACGGGCAGACGTACTGCGTCAGCTTTCCGCCCGCCTCGAAGGCAAACAGTCGCCCCGCCACGCGGTCAAGAAAGTATCGGTCATGCGAAACGACGACCACAGCGCCCTTGAACGTCGCCAGATAATCCTCGAGGATTTCCAGCGTCGCGATATCCAGATCGTTGGTCGGTTCGTCCAGCAGCAGCACGTTCGGCGAGGCCATCAGCAGGCTGGCCAGATAGAGCCGCCGCTTTTCGCCGCCGGAGAGCCGTTCCACCGGGGTATACTGCACATCCGGCGGGAAAAGGAACTGCTCGAGCATCTGCGAAGCGGAAAAGCGCCCGTCCGGCGTTTCCACATATTCGGCGATATCGCGCATGAAATCAATCAGGCGCACATCTGGCTTTATTTTCGGGAATTCCTGCGTGAAAAAGCCGATTTTCACCGTTTCGCCGACGGCAATCGTGCCCGAGTCCGGCGCAAGCTGACCAGCAAGCATGCGCAGCAGCGTCGTTTTGCCGCATCCGTTCGGCCCGACGACGGCCATGCGTTCATCCCGCAGAATGGTATAGGTGAAATCCGAAATCAGCTGCCGCCCGCCGAGCGCCTTGCTCACGCCTTCGCACTCGATGATCCGCCGCCCGAGCCGCGAGCTGGTCGAGCCGAGGGCAAGCTTCTGCTCCTCCTGCGGGCCGCTGATGGCGCTCATCTCTTCAAACCGCTGGATGCGCGCCTTCTGCTTGGTGCTTCTGGCCTGCGCGCCGCGCCGGATCCATTCCAGCTCGCGGCGCAGAATGGAGCTGCGCTTTCTCGCCGCGGCGTTTTCCATATCCAGCCGCGCGGCCTTCTGTTCCAGATAGTAGGAGAAATTGCCGTCGTGCAGATACAGTTCGCCGCCGCTGATTTCCGCGATGCGGCTGCACACGCGGTCGAGGAAGTAGCGGTCGTGCGTGACCATCATCAGCGCGCCGCGGTACTTCGCCAGCCTGCCTTCCAGCAGGGCGATGGTTTCCGCGTCGATATGGTTGGTCGGCTCATCCAGCAGCAGCAGATCCACCGGGCGGATCAGCGCCGCCGCCAGCGCGACGCGCTTTTTCTGCCCGCCGGAAAACGTGCGCACATCCGCCTCGAAATCCGAAATGCCCAACTGGCTGAGCAGCGATTTCGCCTCGTACTCGTCCGGCGCGCCGACGTCTCTGGGCGCGTCGTGGAGCACCTGCTGAACCGCCGTGCGCGCCTCGCTGTAATCCGGCATCTGCGGCAGGTAGGAGACGCGCAGGCCGTTTTTGCGCATCACCACGCCGCCGTCCGGCTCGTCCAGCCCCGCAAGCAGCTTGAGCAGCGTCGATTTGCCCGTGCCGTTGACGCCGACCACGCCGATTCGGTCGTGTTCGCCGATATAGAGCGTCACATCGGTCAAAAGCTTTTTGAGCGTGTACGATTTGGAAAGGTGTTCTGCGGATAGAATCGCTGCCATGTCTTATTCCTGTTCTCCCTGTTCCGCAAGCTGGGCGACGTTTTCGCTGTCCGCCTGCTTCTGTTCTTCTTCGCCGACGAGCGCGGTTTTTGCGTCCGCCTCGGTGATTTCTTCCAGCATATCGCGCGTGATTTCGCCCTCGCAGACGGCCAGCCGGTTGGCCTGCGCCTGCACCAGCTTTTCCAGCGTGTTGCGCATGCCGCGCGCGTTGCCGAAATCCATCCGCTCGCTGAGCGTCATGGCGGTCAGCATGTTGCGAACGACGGCCTTGGCCTCCTCCGTCACGCGATAGCCCTGCCGCTTGGCGTTCATTTCCAGAATGGCCATCAGCTCGTCGTCGGTGTAATCCGGGAAGTCGATGTATTTGTTGAAGCGCGAAATCAGGCCGGGGTTGCTGGTCAAAAAGTCGTGCATTTCGTCGGTGTAGCCCGCGACGATCACCACCAGATCATCGCGATGATCCTCCATCAGTTTGACCAGCGTGTCGATGGCCTCGTGGCCGAAGTCGTTATCCATGCCCTTGCGCGCCAGCGCGTAGGCCTCGTCGATGAACAGGATGCCGCCCAGCGCGCTGTTCACCACGTCCGTCACCTTGCCCGCCGTCTGGCCGACGTAGCCCGCGACCAGCCCGCTGCGGTCGGTTTCAATCAGTTGTCCCTTGCTCAGGAAGCCGAGCTGCTTATAGATTTTGGCAACCAGCCGCGCGACAGTCGTTTTGCCCGTGCCGGGGTTGCCGGTGAAGACCATGTGGAAGCTCATGTTCATGACCTTCAGGTCATGCTCTTTGCGCATCGCGCGCACCTTGATGAGGTTGATGAGCGAGCGCACCTCGTGCTTGACGGTATCCAGACCGATCAGGCTGTCGAGCTGCTCCATCAGCTCCTCGAGCGTCTCTTCCTTCTCCTCCGGCTTCTTTTCCGGCTGTTTATCGGCCTGCGGCGCGTCGTTTCCGGCGTTCGGCCTGCCGTTTTCGCCGGGGATATCGACACGGCGCGTCGCCTCCTGCGCGCCGGTATAATGGCGGCCCGCGGCGCGGGTCATCAGGAACGTGCGCAGCCCGCCCGCATAGCTGGTGATAAAGTTCAGTTCGTTGCCGCTCATATCGCCGTCCACATCGGCGGCGGCATAGAGCAGGCGGCTCACACCGTCGACAAACTGCTGGGCGGCCGCCGTGCCGTCCTTATCATCCATCGCGACGCAGCAGCGCAGAAGCAGCGGCGTTCCCTCCGCAAAGGAGCGGTTCTTGAACCCGATATTGAGCGCCTGCTGGGCGCTGGCCTTGCCGATATTCAGGATATCGCGCGCGGGCACGCTGGCGATATAGGTCAGCATGGCCTCGGAGATTTCGCCCGTGGTCTGCGCCATCTTGAGCAGGAGCGCCTGCACATACATATCCAGAAAGAGCTTGATATCGCTGCTGCCCACGCGCTGCCAGTTTCCGCTCTGCACCAGTTGATTACAGGCCGCATCCATCATCTGATACGCCTCGCGGCCCTTCGTCATTTGCTTCTCGTCCATGCTTTTCCCTTTCTTGGGGTTTTGCCCCAGACCCCTGTGCGGACGCGCAATGCGCGCCCCTACACTTTATCTTCCCAATCTTCGTTTTTTATGCGTTCTTCTTTTTCCCCAGCTTCCGCTTGACGGCGCTGATCTTGCCGGTGAGCTTGGCCTTTTCCGCCGGGCTGAACACGAACACGGCGCTCAGCGGAATCTGATACGTTTTGAGGTAATACCCGAGGAACACAAAGCCCGCCACCGCGTAGGAAACGACCGACGCAACTGCCGCGCCCATCTTGCCCCAGAGCGGGATGGTGATCATGTTACACAGAATATTGACTGCGACCGACGCGCTGAGCATGCCCAGATACACGCCCTTTTTGCCCTGCGCCAGCAGCAGCGTACCGATGATCTTGAAATAGCTCATCGGGATAATGCCCGCAATCAGCATCACCGTCACCGGGTAAGCGGGCAGATACTCCGCGCCCGCCAGAATCCGAATGACCGGGCGGCCGAGAACCAGAATCCCCAGGATCATCAGCAGGGTCAGATAGAAATTGACCTTCATGCTCATGGTGACTTCTTCAATCGCATCATCCTTCGCCGTGCGGGAGAAAAGCACCTCGCGGAACGCATCCGGGATGAGCCAGCCGTATTCGGAAAGCGACACGCCGAGCGTATAGAAGCCGATTTCCACATCGGGGATGTGGTACATATAGCCCATCATCAGCGTATCGACGCGGTAGTTGAGTGTCAGCATCAGCGTGGTGATCATCGAGATGAAGCCGAACGGCACGATCTTCGCCGCGAACCGCAGATCGGCCTTCATCGGGTTGGGCATGCGCTTCATCCGCAGCAGGGCCATCACCACGGTGATCACGTCGCCCACGACGATCAGCGCCAACGCGACGAGGATCGTCCGATCCATCGTATAGAACGCCAGAATCGTGATGAGGGTGTTGGTGATGCGCGCGGTAAAGAAGATGGCGTTTTTAAACTTGACGTCCTCCACCATCATCATGAAGCTGAGCTGGTTGGCCAGCACCTGAATCGGCGCGAGCAGGCAGACCGCCGTTAATTCGAACGAGTCGAAGCAGACCGCGCCGATCACGCCGATCACCGTATAGACGATGAATTGCAGCAGGAAGATGCGCAGAAATTTGTTGAGCACATCCGGCTCGCCCTGCCGCTTATAATACGGATAGGGCTGATAGAGGCCAAAGTTCGCCGTCACCGCCACGATGGAAAGCAGCGAAGAGATCCGCCCCAACTCGCCCTTGAGCTGCGGGCCGAGGAAGCGGTTGGAATAAAACGAGGCGACCAGACCGATGAGCACGGCCAGAATCTTGGTGAAAATGGTAAAGAGATAATCATTATCCGTCACACGGCGGATGATGCGCTTGACATTCATGGGGCGCAGTCCTTTCTCCAGTTTGATGGAAGCCGTAGGCCTATTGGTTTATTATACCGCGCATTGCCCCGGTTTGCAATTTTTTCTTCTTCCCGGTCGGGGCTTTTTCACGCCCGGTTCGCCCGGCGCATAAGGTACAGTGGAGCCAGCCCTCCCAGCCTGCGGCTGGATGTGCTTCAAACCATCAAAAACAGGCGCAAACGCGCTTTCCATATTTCGGAGGTGCCTCATATGTCATGTAACTGTGAATGCAGGCCGAGCTGCCCGTATGTCGAATGGCTTCATCCCCTTTGCTGCAACCCGGCGCATTTCTGCTGCGCGGGCTGGGAAAACGGCCCAACGCTCGTCATCCATAAAATCGTGCTGGAACCCTGCGGCAGCCAGAGCTGCACGGAGCGCACGTTCACCCTGCGCATCACCGGCCCGAGCTACCCGAACGGCGAAATCTTCACCCTGCGCGCGGGCAGCTGCACCCAGCTCGACGAGCCGCTGGTCATCAGCGGGCTTGAACCCGGCTGCTACGCCATCGAGGAGCTGACGAGCAACCCGCGCGAGTATTGCACCACCCTCACCGGCCCGGTCATGGGCAACGTCGTTCAACTGACCGCTTCCTGCGTCCCGACCGTCGTTACCATCGTCAACCGCAAGCGGCTCTGCCGCCGTCGGTACTGCGGCTGTTAACGCTTTTATCGCCCCATAACCAAACGTTCTCCTCCATTTGGAAGGAGACAGCTTGTTAGCAGAAGCAGACTTGGCTTGAATGGCAGAATCAAGAAATTCAGTTATTCTTTCATTTGCAGAAAGGGCTATTCTCCCCCTTCGGGGGAGAATAGCTTTTTGTTTACAGTTCGTCTTTTCCTTCGGGGAGGAGAATCTTTTTACAGCGCCGCTTCGCCCTGCTCGGTCGTAATGACGCGCAGAAGCTGTTCGGTTTCGCCGGTTCGGGCGTTCACAAACACCCAGTAATCCGCTGCGCCGTCCGTGCAGGCAAAGCCCCAGCAGAGCGTTTCGCCCGCGTCCTGCGGAATGACGCACAGGCGTTCGCTTTGAATCGTCAGCTTGGGCGAAACCATTTCCCGCGCCCGCGCCGCGTCCACCGTCGGCGTGATCTCCGTCCGCCGCGTATGGTTGGCCAGATACTGCGAACATTCCGCGCCGACCACGCGTCCGCTCTCCATGCTCACCTGCACCTTGACCTGATCGGGATAGAGCGTCACGCTGTCCTGCACGGCGGCAAAGTTGGCAACCACCATGCCGTCGTATTGCTGCACAAAGCACGGCTCCATCGCGCCGAAACCCACGTCCGCCAAATAGACCTTCGCGTTTTGCAGGCAGGTTTCCTCGTCGTATCGCCGGGCGAACTCCGCGTTTTCCGGCATCATCCAGAGGAGAAATCCGCCCTGACCCGTGACCTGCACGGCGATTCTGCCGTCCGGCGTATCCGCCGTAAAGCCGAACGCCTCAAACCGGCCGCCGCTGTCCGCCGCATCGGCCACATGTTCGACGGTCACGCCCGCGTATTTTGCCGCCGCTTCTCTGGCTTGCTGACGGGAAAACCGACTGGTGTTCAACAAAACAGACCGACGGTTTGTTTTGCCGTCCGAGAACGGGCCGTCGTAAATCAGCGCAGGATATTCGACGGCGCTTTCCGTTTCGCTCTCCGGCCACGAAGCGCCGCCGCCCTGCCCGGAAAGCTGCTCGCCGAGCGCATGACAGGCCTGCATCATATCCTCGATCTGCCGCTCGTCCTCCCCGGTAAGCATACCGCCGTCCGAAACCTGCGCCGCCAGCGCCAGGGAATACTGCCCCATCTGCCCGGCGAACTTCATCGCGTCGCCCGTCGTCTGCTCGCCTGCCGTCAGGCGGGAAAGACCGCTTTCCACGTGCTGCGCGAGCAGCGCCGTCTCCCCCAGCAGCGACACGCTCTGCCGCGCGCCGGAAGCGACCAGCAGTTTGGACAGGTTGACCTCGATATCCGCCATCGCCGCAATCACGTCGGCCATCTCCCGCTGTTGCTGCATGGCCATTTCCCGGCGCATCTCCGCCTCGCGCAGCCGAAACACGCCGCATAGGCCGACGGCCAGACACAGCAGCGCCGTCAGCCCCGCCAGCGTGAGCTGCAAGCCCTTCTTTTCCTCCATGCCGCTCACCCTTTACACCGCGAAACTGTGATCGCCGATGGTCAGCCGCACCTCGCGCGACCAGATCCACGAGGACGTTGCCGTCGCCGGGTTGTAGTAGTACAGACAGCCGCCTGTTGGGTCCCAGCCGTTGAGCGCGTCCCGCGCGGCGCGGCGGCTCTGCTCGCTGGGCGTGAGGTTGATCTGCCCGTCGCTCACCGCGTCAAACGCGCCGGATTGATAGATCACCCCGGCCATCGTATTGGGAAAGCGGCTGCTCTTCACCCGGTTGAGCACCACCGCGCCGACCGCCACCATGCCGACATACGGTTCGCCGCGCGCTTCGCCGTGGATCAGCCGCGCCAGCAGTTCGACCTCCGAAGCGTAGCTCGAAGCCGCCGTCGTCACCGCCGAGGCCGCCGCCGTTTCAGCGATGCCCATCGCCGCCAGCGTCGCCGTGCCCGCCACACCGTCCGCCGTCAGGCCGTTCTTTTGCTGAAAGCGGATCACCGCGTCGTATGTGCCCTGGCCGAATACGCCGTCCACCGTGCCGGTATAATAGCCCCACTGTTTAAGCTTTTGCTGCATGCGGCGCACGGTTTCGCCGCTCTGCCCCCAGTAAACCGCCGCCAAAGCCGTCGGCGCAAGCGCAAAGAGCAGCATCAGGGCGAAGAGCGCCGCCGCGATGATGCGCGCGGTTCGTCTACTCACAGCCATATCCGTGCCGCCTCCTCCGCCTCGTCCTCCGTCGCTTCGCCCAGGAGCCAATCGGGCAGAAGCTGTTCAAACAGCATGCTGAAAAAAACGGGCTTCGCGTTCCGCTGCGGCAAAGCCGCCGTCAGCAGCAGCGCGCACAGAAAAAGCGCGGCAAAAAGGCGACCCATGTTCATTCCTCCGTTTCACGCGGTTGATACAACAAGGGTCGCCCAATGGCTGTGAAATTATACCGATTTACGCTTCTTCTTCGATTACGATGCCGTGCGCCGCCGTGCGCATCATGCGGCAGGTCGGATAGGCCGCCGTCAGCCGATCCGCCGCGCGCCGGCATGCGCCCGCATGCATGAACACGCCGAAAACTGCCGAGCCGCTGCCCGTCATCCGCGCGCCGACCGCGCCGTTTTCCTCGATGGCGCAAATCGCGCGGTCGATCTCCGGGCGCATCCGCCGGGAAACCGGCTCGAGCACGTTGCCCAGCGCCGCGCCGAGCGCGCGCACGTCGCCCGCGGCCAGCGCGCGCTGCGCCACCGCGTTATCCGGCCTGTCTGCATCGCGAATCCCGTCCTCATGCAGCGCAGTAAAGACCTCCTTGGTGGATAAGCCCCGGCAGGGCTGAAACGCCACCAGATACAGCGGCTTTTTCATCGTCAGCGGGGTCAGCTTTTCGCCCACGCCCTGCGCGCGCTGCAAGCCGCCGCGGATGCAGAACGGCACGTCCGCGCCAACGGTCAGGCCGATTTCCTCCAGCCTCTCCGCCGAAAGCCCCAGCCCCCACAGGCGGTTCAGCCCGACGAGCGCCGCGGCCGCGTCGCTGCTGCCGCCGCCCATGCCCGCCGCCACAGGGATATACTTTTTGAGCGTGATGCGCGCGCCGCGCGTGCAGCCCGTCGCCTTTTGCAGCGCCGCCGCCGCCTTCAGCACGAGGTTATTGCCGTCTGCCGGGACGAACGCGCGCCCCTGTGCCCGTACATACAGGGAAAGCTGCGGCGCTTCTTCCATCGTCATCTGGTCGCAGAGCGTGACGGACTGCATCAGCATATCCAGATCGTGATAGCCGTTGGGCAGCGTGCCCACCACGTCGAGCGTCCAGTTGATCTTGGCTCTGGCCTGAATTTTCAGCTTCATGCCCATTCCTCCGCCGTTCAGCGCGCCATCAGCGCTTCGATTTCCTCCGTCGTGCGCGGAATCGCCTCGGAGAGCACGCGGCAGCCCGTATCCGTAATCAGCAGATCATCCTCGATGCGGATGCCGATTTCCTCCTCGTCGATATACAGCCCCGGCTCGTCGCTGATGACCATGCCCGCGCGCAAGCCCAGATCCTCGCGGACGGCGCAGTCGTGCGTGTCGATGCCCAGATGATGGGAAACGCCGTGCATGTAATACCTGCCGATTTCATCCGCGGACTGAATCTTGCCGATGGCCATCAGCCCTTCCGCCAGCACCTTTTTGCACAGGTCGTTCAGCTCGCGCAGCGTCACGCCCGGGCACGCGGCCTTGGCGATTTCGCGGTTGGCGCGCAGCACGATATCATAAATCTCCTTCTGGCGCGGGGTGTATTTTCCGTTGATGGGATAGGTGCGGGTGATGTCGGCGCAGTAGCCTTCCACGCGCGCGCCGAGGTCGAGCAGCAGCAGCTTGCCGTCCTCCAGCTTGCAGTGGTTCGTGCCGTAATGCAGCATGCAGCCGTTGATGCCGCTGCCCGCGATGGTCGGGAAAGAGACGCGCTCCGCGCCCTGCATGCGGATTTCATATTCAAACTCCGCCTGCTGCTGGTATTCCATGCGTCCCGGCTCGAGTGTCGCAAGCACGCGGCGCAGGCCCAAATCCGTGATCGCAATCGCGCGCTCGAGGGTCTTCACCTCGTCCTCGTCCTTCACCATGCGCATGGCGGCGAGCATCGGATGCGCGTTCTTGAGCGCGATGGTCGGGTATTCCTGCATGAAGCGCTTCGCCTTGTACATGTTGTAGCTGTCCACGTCGCCCATCGCGTTGCGGTAGCAGTCGAAATACGCGGCTTCGACCGTCTCGCGCGCGACGCACCGGCTGATCAGGCTGTCCACGCTGTCGATATAGCGCACGTCGTCAATGCCGCTGACGGCCTTCGCTTCGTCGATCGTCACGCGGCGGCCCGTCCAGCGCTCCATATCGGGAATCGGTTCTTCGATAAACAGAATGACGTGCGCGGGCTTATGCGTGTTGGCCAGCACGAGCGCCATGTTTTCCCGGCGCAGACCCGTCAGGTAGAAAAAGTGGTGGTTCGCCTCGAAATCGTAGCCCTCGTCCATCGAGCAGGCGACGCTTTCGCCGCTGTAAAGCACCATCATTTCGCCGAATTGCAGCTGATCGAGCACGCGGCGGCGGCGCTGTTCATAACGATTCATATTTTTCGCTCCTTTGCATGGTTCTTTGGTTTGTATTGTATCACACCCGGCGCAAAAGCACAACTTCCGGCGAATTCCCGTCTTTTCGGCTTTCATCAACCACTTTTTTCATTGTTTCTTCGTTTATTTGTTTTTCCACTCCACTTTATACGTTTTTTACCGATTTTTTCACATTTTACGCTCCACTTTTCAGTTTTTCCGCAGGAAGACGCGCTTGACAAACGCGCGCTTATTTCTTATACTATAAATACATATGCCGCAATATTTTGAAAGGGAGTTTTATTTTGCGTTTTTTCCGTCCGTATTTTTCCTGGAGCCGCTGCGCGCTGTCGATTCTCGGCAGCGCCATTCTCGCCTTTGGCCTGTACAACGTCCATTCCTTCTCCGGCGTGACGGAGGGCGGTGTGCTGGGGCTGACGCTGCTGCTGCACCACTGGTTCGGCATTTCGCCCTCCATCTCGGGGCTTGTGCTCAACGCGGCCTGCTATATCGGCGGATGGCGCACGCTGGGGCGCTCCTTTATCTTCTATTCCATCCTTGCGGGCGGCGGTTTTTCCGCGTTCTACGCGATTTTTGAGCGGTTCGATCCGCTCTGGCCGCAGTTGGCGAACATGCCGCTGCTGGCCGCGGTGGTCGGCGCGCTGTTCGTCGGCGTAGGCGTAGGGATGAGTGTGCGCGCGGGCGGCGCGCCGGGCGGCGACGACGCGTTGGCGATGACGCTGCACGAAATCCTCCGTCAGCCGATCGAGCGCATCTATCTGGCCAGCGATTTGATCGTCCTTGCGCTGTCGGCGACGTATCTGCCGCTGGGTCGCCTTGCCTGCTCGCTGCTGACAGTGATTCTTTCCGGCCAGCTCATCGGGCTGATTCAACGGATTCCGTCGCCGTCCGCGCGCAAAGCCGCGGCGCTCGAATCCACCAATAAATAAGCGGGCTGAGCCCGCCATTAGAATATATCCATCATTTCAGATTCTCTCATCTACTGCAAGTCAATAAAAATCGGAGAAGTTCGCCGCTTCTACGATTTTTTGTGCACCGAATCAGTCGATTTCCTCCGCATAATAGACGAAATCGAGCGTATTGATCGCCTCGATCATCTCCTGGTGGCTGCTGTATTTGGCTCTGTCCTTCTGCCGCACCGTCAGCGAAACGGAATACACGCTCAGGCCGGAATTGATATACGCCGGGTTGGCCTCGATGTCGTCGATCTTCAGGCCGAGGGTGCGCATGGTGGTGATAAAGCGCTGCAAATCCTCGCGGTTTTTCAGCTCAAGGTGCACCTCAAAGTGGTTGGAGCGGTTTTTGAGGTCGATTTCAAACGTCGGGAACAGCGCCAGACAGCACATCAGCGCCGCATAGCCGATGACGGAAACCGTATACAGCCCCGCGCCGATGGTCAGGCCGATCACGCCGCAGGCCCAGAGCGCCACCGAAGTCGTCAGTCCCTTGATCTGATTCTTGGAGCTGTACAAAATCGAATTGCTGCTGATGATGGCGATAGCGATCACCGTCGCGGCGGAGATCAACGGCATGCCCGCGCCGCTAAAGCTCTGATCCAGCAGCATCGCCATAGTCGAGGCCAGCGAAACGAGGATAAACGTCCGTTGTCCCGCCGCGTGGCGCTTGCTCGCGCGCTCACAGCCGATAATCGCGGCAAAGACGACGGAAATTGCCACCCGCAGCAACACGGAATACAGGTTCAATTCGGTAGCCCAGCCGCCAAGCAGCGATGCAATCGGGTCGTTCATGTTCATAGGTGCATGCCTCCTGTCGATCTGCCGCCCTTGAAGCGGCGGTTGTGATAATACTGCGCCAAATCATATTGTTCCTGCGCGGCTTGCGTAAACGCCAGCTCCTCCTCGGCGCTGGTTTCCACCGGATCGGGCAGGCGCGCCTCGATCGCCTTCATGCGCTCAATCAGCGTTTCCAGCCTGCTCTTCGGCACGGCGGGCGCGACGCGCGGCGCTTCCGGCACATCGTGTCCATACGAGCCGGAAAGAAAGAGCGCCAGCTTAGAACAGCCCGGCCCGACCAGTTCATAGAGCACGCTGGACGCGAGGATGATGGTTTGCAGCATCTCGCCCATTTCGCCGCCGAGCGTGCGCGCGCCCATTGCCGCCAGACCGATGGCCACGCCGGCCTGCGGAATCAGCGCAAGGCCGAGGTAATTGCGAACCCCTTTGCCCTTGCCGACCGCAAGCGCGCCGAGATACGCGCCCGCATACTTGCCGACGATGCGCCCCGCAAAATACAGAATACCGACCAGCAGCAGCGGCACGCTGCCGCCCGCGCCGAGCGTATCCGTCAGCGCGCCGAGGTTGAAGCTCAGGCCGGAACGCACGAAGAACAGCAGCAGAATCGGCGGGCTCCA